>NZ_JBIWNL010000040.1:0-77873 GCF_044767225.1 Kitasatospora sp. NPDC101447 | reverse complement strand
AATTATCGAGTCAATGCCCTGAACGGGTAATTTTCATTCGATCGATGATCGGACGATATTTTCTTGCGAATAAGGCTTCGGCGAATCGGAGCCGGGTGGATCGAGCTCCGGTGAATCGAGTTCCGGCGAATCGAGCTCCGGTGCCCCGGGTCCCGGGGTGAGCAGCCGGGTCAGGCGGTCGGCGGAGGCCTCCCAGGTCCACTCGCGGGCGACCCGACGACGACCCTCCCGCCCCATCGCGGCGCCCTCCGGGGTGGTCAGCAACCGGATCACGGCCCCGGCGACGGCGTGGACGTCCCGGCCGTCGACGACGACGCCGGTACGGCCGTCGAGCACCGCGTCGGGCGCGCCGCCGGAGTCCCCCGCCACGACGGGCAGACCGGCGGCCGCGGCCTCCAGGTAGACGATGCCGAGCCCTTCGGCCTCCAACCCGGCCCGGCGGGTGCGGCAGGGCATGGCGAACACGTCGGCGGCCGCGTAGTAGGCGGGCGTCTCGGTGTGGCTGCGGCCGCCGGCGAACACCACCGAGCCCTGCGGCAGCCTGGCGGCGAGCCTCCTCAGCCGCTGCTCGTCCCGGCCCTGACCGACGATCAGCAGCACCGCCCCCGGCACGGCACGGCGGATCAGCGGAAGGGCGCGGATCAGCACGTCCTGGCCCTTGCGGGGCACCAGCCGGGCCACGCTCAGCACCACCTCGCGGCCGTGCAGCCCGTACCGGTCACGGACCTCCCGGCCCTGCTCCGCACGCGGTTCGGGCCCGAAGGCGGCCGGGTCGACCCCGGGCACCAGCCGGGCGAGCCGGGCCCGGGGCCCCAGCGCCGGAGCGATCCGGGCGCGGGTGTACTCGCCGAGGTAGGTGACCGCGTCGACGCCGTCGCCCACCCGCCGCAACAGCCGACGTGCCCCGGGCACCCGGGCCCACCAGATCTCGTGACCGTGGGTGGTGGCGACGATCCGCCGCACACCGGCCCGGCGCAGCGCGGGCGCCATCACGGCGAGCGGGGCCGCCGCGCCGAACCAGACGCGGTCGCAGCCGTGTTCACGGACCAGCCGCACGGCGCGCTCGGTGACCCTGCGAGTGGGCAGCAGGGTGCGGGCGGGGTCCCGGATCACGGGGAACGGCAGGCTCGCGTCGAACGCGGCGTCGCCGGGCTCGGAGGAGGTGTAGACGACCACGTCGTCCCCGGGCACCCGGGTGGCCATCGCGTGCACGAAGGTCTCTATGCCGCCCTGCCGGGGCGGGAAGTCGTTGGTGACGATCAGTGTGGTGCTCATGCGGCGGCCTTTCTCGGGCTCCGGGCGGGCGCCGGAGCGTCGTGCCGTGGAGGGGTGGTCGTGATGGAGGAGCGTCGTGCGAGGAGGAGCGTCGTGCGAGGAAGGGGTCGTCACGATGGAGGGGTGGTCAGGACGGAGGGACGGTCACGGCGGCCGCGCCGGCGCTGGTGAACGAGGGGGAAACCGCCCGACGGCCGCCCGGCCGGGCCCGGCGGGGCGGGGTCGCGGTGAGCGGGGGAACGCCGACGCGTACGGCAACGGCCACGGGAGCGGCGCCGGGCACGTGAACCGCCCGGACCCGGTGTCGGACCGCCGGGCGGCCGGGCGGACCGGCCGGGGCGAGGCGGGCCCAGAGGGCGAGGAGCAGCGGCAGGGCGAAGTAGCCGAACCGCCCGGCGGGGGCGAGGAGGAAGGCGAGGCAGAGGCCGGCGGCCAGCCGGTCGGCGGCGGCGGCGAGGCTCCGGGGCGGGCGGACGACGAGGGAGACGGCGACGGCCGCCCCGCCGCACAGCAGGAGCAGGACGGCCGCGCACCAGCCGGCCGGCCCGAGGTCGGCGAGCAGTCGGCCGGGCAGCGGGCTGGCGGCGGGTGTCGGGACGGCGCCGCGTCCGGTCGGGAAGAGGAGCACCTGCTCGACCAGCCGGCCGGGCGCGACCAGCAGTGCGGGCAGGACCAGGGCGAGGGTGCCGCCCGCCCAGACGGCGGCGCAGCGGACGGCGGCCCGTCGCCCCCGGCCGGCCGCCACGAGCGCGACGGCGACCGCGACCGCGGGCAGGGCGGTCCACTTGAGGGAGCAGGCGGCGGCGAGGGCGAGTCCGGCCGCGACCGGCCGGTGGCGGGCGGCGAGGGCGAGCGCGAGGGCGAGGAGTCCGGTGAGCGGGAGGTCGATGCCGCTGACGCAGAGCGGCAGCGCGACGAGCGGGGAGGCGACGAGGACGGCGGTCGCGTACCCGGCGCCGAGGGAGCGGGTGGCGGTTCCCGGGGTCGTGCCGCGCCGCAGCACCGTGTGCGCGGCGGCCAGGCAGGCCACCAGGGCGGCGGCGCACCACAGCCGGGGGTCGCCGACCGGTCGGAACGCGGCGGAGCCGTCGCCGAACAGCCGGGCGGGCATGCCGAACAGGGCCATGCCGGGCAGGTACGGGTTGTAGTCCGTCACGGCCTGCGGATCGGCCGGGTAGGGCGTGCCGCTGTGCAGCAGGGTCGCGGCGGATCGCTCGATCACCAGGACCTCGCTCTGGGCCCGACCGGTCGCCAACAGGACGGCGAGCGGCACCAGGACGGCACCGACCAGCGCGCAGCCGACGGGCAGCGCGGACCCGGCGCTCGGCGCGTGGCGCAGCCGGGCGGGCCGTCGGGTGGGCAGCCGGGCGGGCAGTCGGCCGGCGAGCGCCGCCGTCAGGTAGCCGACGGCGGCGCACCAACCCCAGACACGGTGCGGCGCCAGGGCGGAGAGGGAGGCGAGGGCGGCGGCGAAGCCTGCCGCTCCGAGCCAGCCGGCGGTCCCGAGCGCGCGCCGGGCGGCGGGCCCGCCCCGCGCCACACCTCCCGTGCTTCCGGGGCGGATCGTCGTCATCGCTGCTGCAACCAGTCGTTTCGGCACCGCTCCATTCCAGTCGGACGGGGGCGCACGGTCATGACAGGTAGGTCGAGGATCCGTGGTCGGGTTTCCCCGACCACGGCGGGGGGGGCGGCGCACTGCCCTGCCCGGCGACGAGCGCACGGCCGGTCGCCGCGCTGGGTCCGACTCCCCTACGGGTACCGGGAGTTGAACCTCAGCCAGGGGCGGGACGCAGTGGACCCTGCGCGGAGGGCGGAGGGGCGGGTTTTCCCTACCGACGGGGACGGCCGTCCGGGCTAGGGTTCTTGATGATCATCGAACGCCCATCGGACGGAAGGCACGGAATGTCCCTCGCGGATGAGGCCGGCACGACGGCCGGACCGGACGACACCGCCCGGCCCGACGGGACGGCGGCGCCCGACGGGCCAACAGCGCCCGACGGGACGGCGGCGCCGAACCTCGCCGTCCGGCGGGCGCTCGGCCGCCGGCCGCCGGCCTTCCTGTTCTCGGCCTGGCCGCTGCGGTGCTGGCTGCACCAGCTGGGCGGCGTGCTGTTCGGCCTGGGCGTGCTGCTCGCCCTGACGGTGCTGGTCTCCGTCGGGATCCTGCTCTCGGTGGCGGGTGTGGGCCTGCTGGTGCTGGCCTGCGTCCCGTTGCTGGGCATCCCGGTCGCCCGGCTGGAGCGGCGACGGCTGCGGCTGGTGGAGCCGGTTCGGCTCGCGGACCCGCACGCGCCGGTGCCCGGGGACGGGCTGCGGAACGGTCTGCGCCGTCGGCTGCGGCACCGGTTCGCGGAGCGGGCCACCTGGCGGGAGTCGGGGTACGCGGCCCTGCTGGCGATCGTCTTCACCGGAGCCGGGCTGGGCGTGCTGGCGCTGCTGGCGTTCTCCTGCATCCTGGTCGCCAGCCCGGTGGTGGTGTGGGCGCTGACCCCGGAGACCGTGATGATCATCCCGGGTCGGGCGGTCCCCGGCCCGCTGTCCGCCCTGCCGTTCGGCCTCGTCGGTCTGGCCGGGGTGGCGCTGTCCGGGTACGCGGCGGGCTGGCTGACGGCAGGCCAGGTCTGGACGGCCCGGATGCTGCTGGGGCCGCGCAGGGATCCGGACCACCACCGGGTGATCGAGCTGACGCGCTCCCGGGCGCGGCTCGCGGACGCCTTCGAGGCGGAGCGGCGCCGGATCGAGCGGGACCTGCACGACGGCGCGCAGCAGCAACTGGTGGCGCTCACCATGACCTTGGGGCTGGCCGAGCTGGAGCTGAAGGACTCCGCCCCGGAGGCGGCCGCGCTGGTCGCCCGGGGTCGGGGCGAGGCGCGCCGGGCCCTGGAGCAGCTGCGCGACCTGGTGCGGGGCATCCACCCCCAGGTGCTGACCGACCACGGGCTGGCCGCCGCGGTGGCGGAGGTGGCGCAGCGTTCGCCCATCCCGGTCGAGGCCGCGATCGACCTGCCGCGCCGTCTCCCGCCGCTGGTGGAGGCGACGGCGTACTTCACGGTGACGGAGGCGCTGGCCAACGCGGCCAGGCACAGCGGGGCCTCCCGGGTCGGGGTCACCGGCCGGTTGGTGGACGACCGGCTTATCCTGATGATCATCGACGACGGGCGGGGCGGGGCGGATCCCGGCGCCGGTACCGGCCTGTCCGGCCTCGCGGACCGCTTGGCGATCCTGCGGGGACGGCTGACGGTCTCCAGTCCCGTCGGCGGTCCGACCCAGCTCCGGGTGGAGGTCCCGTGCTCCGCATAGTGCTCGCCGAAGACGCCGTCCTGCTCAGGGCGGGCCTGACCGAGATCCTCGACCGCAGCGGCCACCGGGTGGTCGCCGCGGTCGGGGACGCGCAGGCCCTGGCCCGGGCGGTGGAGGAGCACCGGCCGGACGTCGTCATCACCGATGTCCGGATGCCGCCCGGCTTCCGCGACGAGGGCCTCAGGGCGGCCCTCGACCTGCGCGCCCGGCACGAGCGGTTGCCCGTCCTGGTGCTCTCCCAGTACGTGGCGACGGCGTACGCGACACAGCTGCTCGGCGGCGACGGACGGGACAAGGGTGGCCTCGGCTACGTGTTGAAGGACCGGGTCGGCGAGGTCTCCGAGTTCCTGGACACGCTGCGCCGGGTCGCCGACGGGCAGACCGTCATCGACCCGGAGGTGGTGCGGGTGCTGCTGGCCCAGCAGACGGCGGCGCGGCCGTTGAGCCGGCTCACTCCGCGCGAGCGCGAGGTGCTCGGGCTGATGGCCGAGGGTTTCACCAACCAGTCGATCGGGACCCGGTTGGGCGTCACCGAGGCGTCGGTGGTCAAGCACGCCGGCAACATCTTCATGAAGCTGGACCTCGATCCGGCGGAGGGCAACCGCCGGGTCCTGGCGGTGCTGGCGCACCTGCGGGGCGGCGCGGGCTGATCCGACGGCCCGCAGCGGCCGCACCGGCCGCACGGGGCCGACTGTGGCGGCCGAAGTAGCCGGAGTGGCCAGAGCGGCCGAACTGGCCGAAGTGGCCGGAGCGACGGAAGTGGCCGGGGCCGCCGGAGACCCCCGTCCCCCGGCCGCCCCGGCGCATCCGCCCGCCGCGTCAGGCGAGTTCGCGCAGGCGGCGGATCGGGCCGGCCATGAGGATCGCCGGGCTGGCCAGGCTGGCGACGGCCAGCAGGAGCAGAGCGGTGCGGGGGCCCCAGGCGGTGGAGGCGGCACCGGCGGCGAGGGCGCCGACGGGGATGGCTCCCCAGGAGACGAAGCGGACGGTGGCCATCACCCTGGGCAGCAGGTCGGGCGGGGTCTGGGTCTGACGGTGGGTGCGGGTGACGATGCTGGTGACCACGACGCCCGCCGAGAAGCCGGCGTTGCCGACGGCGAAGACCAGCGTCGCCCAGCCGGAGCCGGCCGCCGGGAGGAGGAAGGCGAACAGCGCGGCGAACAGCGCCGCCCACCGCAGTGCGCCGCCGCTGCCGATCCGGGCGACCAGCCGGGGCGTGACGGCGGCGCCGAGCAGGCTGCCCAGCCCACCGGTGGCCATCAGGGCGCCCACTGCGGCGACCGGCGCGTCGAGGGTGCGGACCAGGAACACCGGAGTGAGGGTCATCAGGCCGCCGCAGACGAAGTTGACGGCGGTGGCGTCGGCGGCGCACGGCCCGATCACCGGGTGCCGGGTGACGTAGCGCCAGCCCTCGCGGATCTGCTCGCGCATGCCCGCGCCGGGGGTCCGTCCGGTCGGCTGTTCCGCGCGGGGCAGGCTGCCCAGCAGCACGGCCGAGACCAGGTAGCTGACCGTGTCCAGCACCATCGAGGCGGCGCCGCCGAGGAGTTGGACCAGCACGCCGCCGAGCGAGGGGCCGGCCAGCTCGGTCGCGGCGGAGGTGCCGGAGAGCAGGCTGTTGCGGGCGGTCAGCTGTTCCTTGGCGACGATCGAGGGCAGGAAGGTGGAGTTGCCGACGTCGAAGACCACGCTGGCGAGGCCGATGACCAGTGCCACCGCCACGAGCTGCGGCAGCCCGAGCACCCCGAAGGCGGCCGCCAGCGGCACCGAGGCCACGGCCGCCGCGCGGACCAGGTCCATCGCGACCTGGGTGCCGCGCAGCGGCAGCCGGTGGACCAGGACGCCGGCCGGGAGCCCGACCAGCAGCCAGGCGACGTAGGCCGCTCCGGTGATCAGGCCGACCTGCAGCGCCGTGGCGTGCAGGGTGACGACGGCGATCAGCGGCAGGGCCACCCGGGTGACTTCGTCCCCGAAACGGCTGACGGTCGAGGCGCTCCAGTAGCGCCAGAACACCCCCGCCCCGCCCCCGCGTTCCGCCCCGCGCCGGCTGCCCTCCTCCGGCCCGTGCCCGCTCCCCCGTTCCGTCCCGCGTCCCGTCGCAACCGCTGTGCGCGTCGCCACGTCCACCCCTTCCCGTCCGCCGCTCCCGCCACGACCGCCCCCGTGCGCCGTTCCGGCAGGGCCGACCCGGCGGGTGCGCCGGCGAGCAGTCCGGCGAGTGAGTCTCATTTTGGAACTCACTATAATCGATACTCATGCGGCACACCGAAGCGGCTGACCCCGACTGCGCGATCTCCCAGGCCCTGACCGTGGTCGGCGACACCTGGACCCTGCTGCTGATCAGGGACATCGCCGGCGGCACCCACCACTTCGACGGCCTGCGCACCGCGCTCGGGATCAGCCGCCGGGTGCTCACCGAACGGCTCAAGGCGCTCGTCGAGGACGGAATCCTGGAGAAGCGGCTGTACCACCCGCACCCGCCGCGCTACGAGTACCACCTGACGGCGACCGGCCGCGGCCTGCTGCCCGTCCTGGTCGCCCTGCAGGACTGGGGCGGGCGCTACGTCCTGGGCGACGGATCACTCTCGGCCACCAGCCCCGCCGACTCCGCCGAGACCCGCCGCGTCCACGCCCTGGCCGGCCACCGGCTGCCGCCACTGGAACTCGCCTCCGCCGCCGGCGAGCCCGTCGACCCGGTCGCGGCCGGCTCCGCCTGGACGGTGCTCTACTGCTACCCCGGCGCCTACCCGCCCGGCGGCCACGACTACCCGCCCGGCTGGGGCACCATCCCCGGCGCCGCCGGCTGCACCCTGGAGTCCAGCACCTACCGCGACCGGATGGCCGAGTTCACCGCCCGCGACGCCCGCGTCTACGGCGTCAGCACCCAACGCCCCGACCAACTGGCCGCGTTCGCCGAGCACGCGCGCATCCCGTTCCCGCTGCTCTCCGACGCCGAGCTGCAGTTGGCCGCCACGCTGCGCCTGCCCACCTTCCGGGCCGCCGGCGTGGACCGGCTCAAGCGGCTCACCCTCGTCCTCGACGCCACCCGCACCGTACGGGGCGTCCTCTACCCCGTCGTCGACCCGGCCGGCTCCGTCGAGGACGCCCTCACACTCCTCGACCGGCTCGCCGGCGAGTAGCGGCCCGGCCGACGGGCGGACAGCAGGTCAGGGGACCGGCAGGTCAGCAGGCCAAGGGGACAGCAGGCCGGTGGGTCAGCCAAGTCAGGAGGTCAACAGGTCCTCCAGGCCGTCGCCCCAGTCGATCCGGGTGTGCTCCGAGCCCGCCGGCACGAGCTCGGCCGTGGCACCCACGAACCGGTCGACCTCCGCGGCGGAGGTCGCGAGCAGGGCGACGCCCTCGCTCCCGGCGAGCGCGATGAGAAGGCGGGTGTCGTCGAACGGCGCGACGTGGACGTCGCCCTCGCCCACGGGTGCGTGGATGCCGGCGGTCAGCAGGTCGCGCGAGATCGTCCACACCGTGCCCGCCTGGAAGGCGCTGAAGTCCAGGTCTATCGCGTAAGGGTCGTCGGGCCGGTAGGACCAGTCGACGTCCAGGTCCCGGCTGTGTTCGTCGCCGGTCATCAGCCGCATGCCGATCCGGGCGGTGAGACGTTCCATCGAGCGGGTCCCCTTCCTCGGGCGTTCGTCGCGGCGCCCCGGGCGCCGCCGTACCGTGCCGTGCGTTCCGTGCCGTGCGTTCCGTTCCGTGCCGTGCTGTGCCCTGCGTTCCGTGCCGCGCCCGGCGTTCCGCGCGCGCGTCCCCGTACGTCCGCTCCCGCGTGCACGTCGTGATGAGTCTCCCGTCCCGGCGGGCCGTTGCGCGAACCCGCCCGCATGTCGGTCCACGGGAAGCGTCCTGACGGAGGCTCAGTCGACCGGCGGCCCGGCGCTCGCCTCGACGTGGCGCTTGAAGTCGGCCAGGTCGTCGATGACCCGCCGGTCGACGAAACCGAGCGCGCCGGCCAGGTGCTCCCAGAGCCCGTGCGGCTCGACCTCCAGCTGGAGCATCACCCGGGTGGTCCGGTCGTCCACCTGGTGGAAGGTGACCACGCCCGAGTGCTTCACCGACCCGTCCCCGCCGTCCCAGGCCACCCGCTCGCCCTCGACCACCTCCGTGGTCACTGCCTCGAACCCGCGCCGACCGGCCGCCGTACTCACCACCCAGCTGCTGCTACCCGGGGCGTCCCGGTCGACGCTCACCACGCCGCGCATGAAGTGCGGGAACTCCTCGCACCGGATCCACTGCTCGTACACCGTGGCCAGCGGGGCCAGCACCTCGACCGACTCCTCGATCCGTCCCATCGCTCCTCCTCGTCCTCCCCGGCCCCGCCACGCCCGGCGGCGGCCCGTGGTGACCGCGTGCCCCGATCCCCGCCGGGCATGCACACGTCCTCGCAGCCCCCGCGGAGACCGGAATCCGGAGGTGTGAGAGAGTCGGCGGCCGAACACGAGGAGGAGCCGATGAACGGGAACGGGTCCGGGGGCGGCGACGGCCCCGCCGGCGGCGGCCGGGTCCTGGTGGTGGACGACGACGCGGCGATCCGGCGCACCCTGGAACGCGGCCTGCGGCTGAGCGGGTTCACCGTCGCGCTGGCCGAGGACGGCGAGACGGCGCTCGCCCGTCTGCTGCCCGCCGCCCCGGACGCCCCGCCGCCCGCCGCGACGGACGTCCTGGTGCTCGACGTCTCGATGCCCGGCCTCAGCGGCGCCGAGGTCTGCCGGACCCTGCGCGCCCGGGGCGACGACCTCCCGGTCCTGATGCTCTCGGCGCTGGACGAACCCGCCGACCGGGTGGCCGGCCTGCAGGCCGGGGCGGACGACTACCTGGTGAAGCCCTTCGCCCTGGAGGAGTTGGTGCTCCGGCTGCGCGCCCTGCTGCGCCGCCGCCCGCCGCTGCCCACCGACCGCGTGCTGGCCGGGCCGCTGGCGATCGACCCGGCCACCCGGGAGGCCCGCCTCGACGGACGCGAACTCCGCCTCACCCGGCGGGAGTTCGAGCTGCTCACCCAGCTCGCCCGGAACCAGGGCATCGTGCTCTCCCGCGAGCTGCTGCTGGAACGGGTCTGGGGGTACGACTTCGAGGTGCGCAGTGACGCCGTGGACACCTTCGTCAGCTACCTGCGGCGCAAGCTGGAGGCCGACGGGCGGCCCCGGCTGATCCACACCGTCCGGGGCGTCGGCTTCGTGCTGCGCCTGCCCGGCGCAAAAGGTTAGCGGCCGCCGTGAAGCTCTCCACCCGGATCGCCCTGTGGGCCGCCGCCGTGGTGCCGCTGCTGGTGGTGCTGGCCGGACTCCTCCTGCTGCCGCTGGTCGGCCGGGACCTGCGCCACCAGCAGGACGCCCGGCTGGCCGACCGGGCCGCCGCCGTCCTGCCGAGCGTGCGCGCGCTGGTCGCCGCCGACACCCGCGGCCGGCCCAAGGTCGAACAGAACCAGCAGCGCAAGGTCGTGGACGCCGCCCTGGACTCGGGCGTGCGGGTCACCGCGCAGGACGGCACCGTGCTGCTGTCGGTCGGCCCGCAGCCCGCCGACGACCGGGCCTTCCCCGGCACACCGGGCGGGCCGGCCACCGTCCACGACCACGGCGCGGCCTGGCGGGTGCTGACCGTCCACGTCTCCGGCGGCGGGGCGAACGGCGGCAGCGGCACCCTCTGGGTCAGCGAACCCGGCAGCCTGGCCGGCAACCAGACGGCGACGGTCCGCCGACGGGTCCTGCTCGTGGCGGCGGTCGCCGCGCCGCTCTCCGCGCTGATCGGCTTCGCCCTCGCCGAGCGCGCCACCGCACCGCTGCGCCGGCTCAGCCGCCGCGCGACGGAGCTCGACCCGGCGGCGCCCCGGACGCCCGGAACCGAGGACGGCGCGGGCGGCGCGGGCGGCGCCCCCTTCACCGCAGAGCGCAGCGGCACCGCCGAGGTGGACGAACTCGCCGCCGCCCTCGCGCTGTTGCTCTCCCGCTACGACGAACAGGCCCTGCGCACCGCCCAGGCACTGGAGACCGCACGCTCCTTCTCGGCCGCCGCCTCGCACGAGCTGCGGACCCCGCTGATGAGCCTGGGCACCAACCTGGACGTCCTGGCCGCCCACCAGGACCTCCCGCCCGGCGAACGGGCGGAGATCGTCGCCGAGTTGCGCGACGACCACGCCCGACTGCTGGACCTGCTCACCGCACTCGGCACGCTCGCGCGCGGCGACCTCGTCGAGGTCGACTCCTTCGGCCCGGTCGACCTCGCCGACCTCACCGACGCGGCCGCCGCCGACGCCCGGCGACGGCGCCCGGAAGCCGACATCACCGTCGAACTCCCCTCGGAGCTCAGGGTGTTCGGATGGGAACCCGGCCTGCGGATCATGCTCGTCAATCTGCTGGTCAACGCCGCCGTGCACGGTCGCGGCGGGCCGCAGCGGACCGAGCCGGCCCGGGTGACGGTCCGGCTGGTCCCGGCCGGCAGGGTCGCCCTGCTCACCGTCGACGACACCGGGCCCGGCATCCCGCCGGCCGAGCGCGAGGCGGTCTTCCACCGCTTCCACCGCCGGCGAGACAGTCCGGGCTCGGGGCTCGGGCTCACCCTGGTCGCCCAGCAGGCCGCACTGCACCGGGGCACCGTGCGGATCGGCGAGCCGCCCGACGGGACGGGGTGCCGGATGGAGGTCCGCCTGCCCCTGCCGGACACCGACACACCGACGCTGCGGCTCCCGGTACGGCGGGACTGGATCGCGGGCGAGGAGCGCTGAGGCCCTCCTCCACCCGGCCCCCGTTCCACAGGGAATCCACAAGAAGCCGTCCTACGCTCCCGGCGACCGGGCCGGACCGGGCCCGCACCCACCGGCCCGGTCTCCGAGACCGTCCACGGCAGAAAGGGACGCCCATGTCCGCCATCCGTACGTCCGTCATGCCCGTCCGCCGCAGGGTCACCGGCCGCCGGGCCGCCGCCCTCGGCGCGCTCGCCCTCGCCGGCTCGCTGCTCGCCGCCGCACCCGCCCAGGCGGACGGGGCGGGCGGCTCGCCCACCGCCGCCGCGTCCGCCGCCTCCACGCCCACCGGTGACGGCGCGAAGGCCATCTGCAAGCGGCTGCCGAAGACCGAGCAGCACGTCACCAAGGCGCTCACCCGGCTGAACGGCGACGCCACCGTGCCCGGTTCGGTCGCCCGTCTGCAGCAGCGGGCCGACAACGCCAAGGCCGCCGGGCACACCGAGATCCAGACCCTCCTCAACGACCGCCTCACCGCCCGCAAGGGCCTGGTCACCACCCTGCAGACCCGGCAGAAGGACCTCACCGCCGTCGCCACCTGGTGCGGCGCGCACGACCAGGGCGCGTCCAAGTGACCCGCCGCCCGTCCGCCCTCCTCGCCGCCCTCGCCCTCGCCGGGGTCGCCCTGCTCACGGCCTGCGGACCGTCCGGGCATCCGGCCCCCGGCGCCGCCGACAGCGCCCAGGTCCAGGACATGCAGCACAAGCTCGACGCCGCCGAGAGCGCGGCCGCGCAGGCCGACAACGACTCGGCCACCGACGACAACTGACGCCCGACGAGCCTGACCAGCCTGACGACCGACGGTGCCTGACGGCCGACGGCACCCGTTGGCGCCTGGCGACACCCGTTGCACCGGACACCGCTCGCCGACCCGCTCGGCGGGCGGTGTCCGGCTGCCCGCCGGAGCCCGCCCGGCTCGACCGCGCCGAACCGCGCCCCGCCCGGCCTCAGGCCGTCACGGCGGGCTGTTCGGCGTCGCCGAAGCGGGCCAGGGTCAGCGCACCGGCCACCGCGGCCAGGAAACCCAGGACGGCGACCGGAGTCAGGTCGTGCCGGGTGTGGTCGCCGAGGACGAGCACCCCCACCACCGCCGGGCCCACCGTCTCCCCCAGCACCATCGCGGCCGTCGCGGCCGTCACCGACCCGTGCTGCATCGCCCAGGTCAGCGCGGCGAACCCGCCGATCCCCGCCACCGCGACCGCGTACGCCGAGGGTTCGGCCAGCAACTGCGGCAGCCTCGGCTCCGGCAGCACCCGCACCGCCACCCCGACCACCCCGAACTGCAGGCCCGCCACCAGCCCCAGCAGCGGGGCGCGACGGGCACCGCCGTACCGCACCACCACCCAGCCCGCGCCGACCAGGGCCACCGAGACGAGCAGCACCCCCAGCCGCAGCGCGTCGTCGCCGGTGCCGTGGCCGTCCCGCCCGGCGGTGAGTGCCAGCAGCAACAGCCCCGTACAGACCGCCGCCACCCCGGCCCACTCGCTGCGTCGCAGCCGCACCCGCAGCACGCGGGCCGCCCCGACGGCCGTCACCGCGAGCGCGGAGGCCAGCGCCGCCTCGACCACGTAGAGCGGCAGCCGCTCCAGGGCGACGAGTTCGGCGGCGAAGCCGCACATGTCCATCCCCACGCCCACCAGGAACGGCCACTGCCGCAGCGCCCCGGCCAGTGCCGCGGCCTCACCCGCCCCCGAATCCGCCCCGCCGGCGCGCCGGGCGCCGACCGCCTGCAGCACGGTGGCCGAGCCGGTGAGCAGCGCGGCCACGAGGGCGGAGAGCAGGCCGATGAGCATGGCCCGACGGTACGACCCCGACCGCCCGCACCCCCGCCTGGCACGCCGTCGCCCGCACGCCCGCCCCTCAGGACCACACCCGCGAGCCGGACCACCCCTGGCCCCCGGCTCAGGTGTTGCGGCGGGCCGACTCGTGTTCCTGGGCCAGGCGGCGCAGGGCGAGGAGGGCGGGTTCGAGCAGGACGGTGCGCAGCAGGGCGCTCTCGGCCTGCTCGACCGGGTCGGCGTGCGGGTCGAGCTGGTCGAGGTCGAGGACGGCGGTGCGCTCGGCGAGGGCGGCGTAGCCGAGGAGGGCGTCGTGGGAGATCTCCTCGCCGAGGGAACGGAGGGCTTCGAGGGTCTCGCCGAGGACCGCGCGGAAGGGGGCGTGTTCGGAGACCTCCCAGCCGAGTTCGTCGATGAGGGCGTCGACCTCGGCGGCACCGGGTGCGGGGGCCGGTTCGGCGTCCTCGTCGACGGGGCGGGCGCCGACGACCAGTCCGAGGATCTGGTGGCGTTCTCCGGCGTGGGCGGCCACCGCACCGAGGACGTCCTTGGTGGCGCTGACGCTGAGCCCTCGGACGCCGATCAGCGCGCGGACGAGTCGCAGGCGGCGCAGGTGGGTCTCGTCGTACTCGGCCTGGGTGGCGGCGGTGGCCCGGCCGGGCTGCAGCAGCCCCTCGCGCAGGTAGTACTTGATCGTCGCGGTCGGGACCCCGCTGCGGCGGCTCAGTTCGGAGATGCGCACGGCTGCACCACCCGTCTTCCTCTTCGGATCCGTTCCGGATCGGCCTGGCATTTGGATACCAGCACTGTCTAACATAGATAGTGCCGCTACCCAATGTGGCGCCGTCCCGACGTCGTCCTCGACGAGGAGAGTCAGCCATGCCCACGCTGCCCTGGATCACCCCGAACCCGGCCGTCCCCGGCACCTCCGCGGTCGTCATGGCCTCCCGCTTCGAGGTGCGGTCGCTCGCCGACGTCCCGCGCTTCTTCGTCCGGTCACTGGCCGTCTGGCGGCAGCTGCGCCGCGCCCCCGGCGCCCTCGGCGCCTCCCTGATCGCCCGACCGCTGCGGCGGACCTTCTACACGCTGTCCGTCTGGGAGAGCCGCGAGGCCCTGAACGCCTTCGCGGCCGCCGAGCCGCACCGCTCCGTCATGAGGGGCCTGCGCGGCACCATGAAGGAGTCCACCTTCACCTTCTGGCCGACCCCCGTCGAACGGCTCCCGATCACCTGGGCCGACGCGCACGCCCGGATCGACGCCGAACGGGCCGAGGCTGCCGGCCAGACGGCCTGACCACCCCGGAACGGACCCCGCCCGGCCACCGCGCCGAAGCGCGGCACCGGGCGGGGCCGGGCGGGGCCGAGCGGGGCCGAGCGGGTCCGAACGGGGCCGGTCAGCGCCGCAGGTCGGCGAGCAGCAGGTTGGGGTCGGTGCGGGTGAAGTAGGCCGCGCTGGGGACGTAGACCGTGCCGCCGCGCACGGCCACCGAGGTCGGGTTGGACAGGCCGTCGCCGGCGGTGAGGACCGTGTGGTGGCTGCCGTCCGCCGCGACGTACACCGCCTCGTCGGCCGCGTTCATGGCCGCGATCAGGGCGTCGCCGCGCCCGGTGAAGGCGAAGTCGTCGATGCCTGCGAGCCCGCTCGCGCGGACCTCGGCCGGCCGGGCCGCGCCCCCGTCGCCGATGGGGATGCGCAGCACGTCGCCGGAGTCCGTGTTGCCGACCCAGACGGCGCCGCGGTGCACCTTGAGGCCGTTGGCGCCGAACGCGGTCACCGGCTTGAGCAGGGCGTCGTCGGACCAGGTCGTGGCGGTGCCGCCGTCCGCCGGGACGGCGTAGACGACGCCGAGCACCGAGTCGGCGGTGTAGAGGCGGCGCTCGTGCGCGTCGAGGGCGAGGCCGTTGGGGAAGCCGGTCGCGGGCAGCGCGGCGATCCGCTCGGGGGTGCCGCCGGGGCAGAGCCGCCAGATCCCCTGCAGGTCGTCGGTGCCGGTGGCGTAGCCGAAGTAGAGGGTGCCGTCGTGGGCCCGGGCGATGCCGGTGACGATCGCGGCGCCGATGATCGGGGTGGCGGGGTTCGCGGGGGCGGGCAGGGTGGCGAGGACGGTGAGGTGGCCGTCGGTGTCGACCCGGCCGATCTGCCGGGCGAACGACAGGGTGAGGTCGGCGGAGCCGTCCGGTTCGAGGGCGATGTTCTCGGGCTGCTGCCCCTGGGCGAGGTCGAAGTGGGCGATGATCCGGGGGTCGGACAGCGGGGGCGCGACGGCGACGGCCGGGGTCACGGCCAGCAGGGCGAGGGCCGCGCAGGCCGCGGAGACGAGGCCGGCGGCCCGGCCCGTACGGGGTGTGCGACGGGCCGGTCCGAACAGGTGGGGCATGGTCTCTCCTTGATCGACGGGGTCGGCGACGGTCGCCTGCCCGCCAGCAGAACACTCCTGACTGCGCCTCACGCGTGACCGGCTGCCGCGCCCGCGGCAACATCCCCCGGTCGGTCGTCCCGCCCGCGCGGCCGGGCGCGCCCCGGCGTCCGGAGCCCACCCCGAAATGTGACGTGGCCCTGTCTAGTTCGTTCCCGTCCCGGTGTGATGGGATGTGCGCTCACGGGGTGATGACCGCTGGTGGGGGTGGTGTGTGTGAGGCGCAACGGACGGCCGTCGGGACTCGACGGGGACGCGGCCAACCTGGTCGCCGTCGGACTGGTCCGGCTGGGCGCGCAGGAGTGGCTGGGCTCGGCGGGCGGGGCGCCGGCCTGGGTGGGCGGTCTGCGGGCCGCCTCGTTCGCGGACGCCTGGCTGGCGTTCGGCGACCCGGCGGCGCCCGGGCTGCGGGTGCCGGCGGCGGCGGTGCTGCGGGCGCTCGCCGGCCGGGCGGCGAAACTGGTCGTCGAGTCCTGCGCGGGGGACGAGTCGGCGGCCCTGGAGTGGCTGGGGCAGCGGTCGGCGGAGGCCCGCGAACAGGCGCAGCGGGACGACGTGGCGCACCCGGCCGAGCCCTGCGCGCTGACCCTGGTGTGGCACGGCGTCCAGGCGCTGGCCGCCGGGGACGGGCCGGATGTGCCGGACGAGCCGGACGGAACGCCCCATGGCCGGTGCATCGAGGAGCGCGTCGAGCAGCGGCGGATCGAGGAGCGGATCGAGGCGTACGTACGGGAGCGGCACCGCCGTCAGGACACCCTCGCGCTGGTGCTGGGCTGCACCCGGATCGCCGCGGCCGCGCTGGTCGAGCTGTGCGAGGGCGATCCGGGGCGGGTGTGCGGGTGGCTGGAGCAGGACGCGGCGCGCGCCATGCCGCGCGGCGGGCCCGTCCCGCTGTGGGTACCCGGGCGGCCCTGGCAGCCGGCGGGCTGACGCGGGCGGCCGGCGGTGCGGCGGGCCGGCCGGCGTCGGGTGTCGGGCGTCGGCTCCGCCTGCGGCCGGGGCACCGGCCCGAAGCGGTCGGCGCCCGGGCCTCAGCCGGAGCCCAGGAGGCGGGCGGCCTCGGTCATGGCCGGCCCCAGGGGGAGGTCGAGGCGGAGCGCGGCCAGGACGTCGCCGCGGGTGGGGCCCTGGTTGACGATGGCGACGGGCAGGTGCGCCCGGGCGGCACGGCGGACGAAGCGCAGGCCCGACAGGACCGCCAGCGAGGAGCCGAGGACCACCAACGAGCGCGCGGTGTCGACCAGTTCGTAGCAGTGGTCGACCCGGGCGGCGGGCACGTTCTCGCCGAAGAAGACCACGTCCGGTTTGAGCACGCCGCCGCAGTCCGCACAGGGCGCGACACGGAAGCCCGCCACCAGCTCCGGAGGCAGCTGCGCGTCGCCGTCCGGGCGCAGCACCGCACCGGGGCGGCGGAAGCCCCGGTTCAGCTCGTCGAGGCGGCGGTCGAGGTCGGCCCGGGAGCTGGTGCGTCGGCAGTCGAGGCAGACCACCCGGTCGAGCCCGCCGTGCAGTTCCACGGCCTCACGGGTGCCGGCCGCGTGGTGGAGCCCGTCGACGTTCTGGGTGATGACCGCCGCGACGTGCCCCGAGCGGCGCAGCCGTTCCACCGCGCGGTGGCCGGCGTTCGGCCGGGCCCGGGCGAACGCCGGCCAGCCGGTGTGGCTGCGGGCCCAGTAGCGGCGCCGGGCGGCCTCGCTGCCGGTGAACTCCTGGTAGGTCATCGGGGTGCCGCTACGGCGGCGGCCGGTGGCGCCGCGGTAGTCGGGGATACCGGACTCGGTGGACAGGCCGGCCCCGCTGAGCACCACCGCGCCGCGCCGGTCCAGCAACCGGACGAGGCCGGCGAGGTCGGCGGGATCTGCGGGGCGTGCGAGGCCCGCCGGGTTCTCCGGCGCCTCCCGCGCGGTGGCTTCCGACGCGTCCATACCGCCGAGGGTAACTCCGGCGGGGGCCGTCGCCGGCGGTCGGCTACGCGTCCGCCGAGGCGAAGGCGACGATCCTGGCCAGCGGCGGCCGCCAGCCCTCCGTGCTGTCCACCACCAGCCGGGGGACGTCGAGCGCGATCGGCACCCAGGACTCGATCGGCCGCTCCCCCGCCTCGATGCGGCGCAGGAACGCGGCGTCCGCGTGCGCGGCCCGCGAGGGCAGCTCGGCGGCCCGACGCTCGATGCGGCGACGGGCGAGCCCGGGGTCGACGGCGCAGCGGACGACGCGGATGGCGGCCAGGTCCGCGAGCGGTTCCAGGCCCGGACGCCACAGGCGGTCCTGGTAGGCGGCCTCCGCCACCAGGCTCGTCCCCGTCGCGAGCAGTCCGCCGATCGTGCGGAAGAACGTGTCCAGCGCCCTGCGGTCCAGGGCCGGGGCCGGGGCCGGGACCCGGTCGGGGTCCGGGGCCAGGTCGGGGTCCGGGGCCAGGTCGGGGTCCGGGGCCAGGTCGGGGTCCGGGGCCAGGTCGGGGTCCGGGGCCAGGTCGGGGTCCGGGGCCAGGTCCGGGTCTCCAGCCGGATCGGCGCCGTCGGCGAGCATCCGCTCCTTGAGCTCGTCCCGGCAGACCGCCGGCCAGCCGAGCGCATCGGCCAGGGCGTGCGCCAACGTGGTCTTGCCCGCCCCGGGCGGGCCGCTGACGACGACCAGTGTCGGGCGTCGGGCCGGACCACCGGTCGCCGGGCCACGGCGGGTCGCCCCGGCGCGCGCCGGGCCACCGGAGGTGGTGCCACCTGACGTCATGCCACGGGATTCTCCCCCGGCCCACCGGCCGTCCGCCACCACCCCTGTCGGTGGCGGACGGCTGTCGGTGGCGGTCGCCCCGCGGTGGGTGGGCCGGAGCGCGGTGCAGCCGCGAAGGGCGGGTGTTCGCCGTCCACCCGGGAGGTGCCGCCGGTCCAGTTGACCGTCTCCCAGGTGTGGCCACCCGACGTCGAGGTGTACGGGGAGGGACCGCCGCCGGACGAAACCGTGTTGCCGTTGTGCAACTGGCCGACGGCCGTGGGCCGGTGCCCGGGCCGGTGCGGGCCTTCAGGGCGGCGGACGGTCCGGGTGGAGCTCCGGGGCGGGGTGGACTTCCAGGGCCCGGTGGAGTTCCGAGACCCGGTGGAGCTCCGGGCCCGGCCGCGACGGCGAGCCGGGCGAGCAGGAGGTGCCGGGCGAGCCGGACACACCCGAGGTCGGCTCCGGCGCTCACCCCCAGCCCGGCACCGGCGGCAGCGGCCAGGGCGGCGCCGTCGGCAGCCGGCCGCCGTGCGGCTGCGGAGCCGGCCCACGACCGGCGAGCCAGGCGAGCAGGAGGTGCCCGGGGCCCCGGACCGTGGGGCCGGTGGCGGCGAGGGTCCAGGCGCGGCCGAGGTCGGTGGCCTCCAGCCGGGCGACCGGGAAGTCCCGCGCGGCCAGGGTGGCGGCGGTCGTGTCGAGCGCCCAGGCGACGTAACCGGCGGGCCAGTCGGCCGTGGTCCGGCCGAGGTCGAGGTCGACGTGGTGGGTTTCGAGTTCGCGCCGGGCGCGGTGGAGGGTGAACCAGGCGGGGTGCCGCCACCCCGCGAGGGCCGACACCAGCGCGGTCCAGCGGTCGACGGGCACGACCGCCGCCTCGTCGAACAGCCCGTCCAGGCTGCACCGGAGGTCCATGAGGAGCTCGGCCGCACCGCGCTCGGCCTCCGCACGCAGTGCGCGGTCCAGCGCGGCCGCGTCCGCCCGTGGCCCGGGTTCGACGCCGGTCCGGGCCGTCGCCAGCAGCCGGCGGTACGCGTCGGCGCTGCGCGCGAGATGGGTGATGACGTGGGCCCGGCTCCAGCCGGCCAGCGCGGACGGTTCGCGCGCCTGCCGGTCGGTCAGACCGTCCAGGCCGGCGACGAGCCGCTCGGCGGAGCCGCGGACATCGGCGAGCAGGGCCGCGAGTTCGACGCGGGAGGGGTCGGCGGTGAGGGGCACGGCCCGTACTCTACGGGCGGGCATCACCCCCGCCGCAGCGCACCGAGCCGCACCACACCACACCGCACCACACCGCGCCGCACCACACCGCGCCGGCCACGCCGCCGGCCACACCGACGGCCACACCGACGGCCACACCGACGGTCACGGCGCTACGGGCGGCGCGCCCAGGCGGAGATCATCGGGGCGGTGGCCAGGTCGAGCCGGCCGGAGGCGACGTTCGCCAGGTGGCGGTCGATCTCCTCGTCCGTGGCCAGGCCCTCCCCCACCAGCAGCCAGCGGATCTGCCGGACCGTCGCGTCCTCCAGGACGGCGCAGGCCGGTGAGGTGATCGGGAAGTACGCGTCGGCCTGTACGTCGACCAGGCCGGCCTCGCGCAGCACCCGGGGCAGCGTCCGCCCGTACGCGAGGTCGGCGCCCCGGCCGGCCATCAGGGTGCGGAAGCCGGATCGGAGCCGGTTGGCCAGGCGCTCGTCGGGGCCCGACTCGTCGGGGCAGAGCAGCGGCTGCAGGGCGGGGTCGGCGTCCTCCAGGAGCAGCCGGCCGCCGGGGCGCAGGGCCTGGACCATCCGGCGCAGGGCTTCGGCGCGGTCGGCCACGTGCACCAGGACCAACCGGGCGTGCACGAGGTCGAACCCGCCGGGCGGCGGCGGGTCGGCGGCGACGTCGTGGGTCAGCACCTCGATGACGCCGCCCGCCGCGGGGGCGGTCCAGGAGACGTCGATGTCGGTCGCGACCACCGCGCCGGTCGGGCCGACGCGTTCGGCGAGTCCGAGCGGGACGGAGGGGCCGCCGGCCCCGACCTCCCAGCAGCGCATGCCGGGGCCGATCCCGATCGCGTCGACGTGCCGGAAGGTCACCGGGTCGAAGATTTCGGCGAGCGCGCCGAAGCGGACGCCCGCCTGTGACTGCCGGTTGTCCAGCAGGTATCCCCGGTCCCCGTCGTGGTCGTGGTCGTGCTCAGGCATGCCGGCATTGTCGCAGGCCGGGAGCGGGCCGGGAGCGAACCGGAAGCCGCCCGGGATCGGTCCGGGAGCCGGCCGGCCGAGCCGAGCCCTTGTTGACGAATTGTCAGCAAGTTCCGTCCATCGCCTTGACGGCGCACGGTCACGGCCCTAGAACCAGTCGTAGAACGTCGTGAGCCCCGGGCCCCCACCGCCCGGGAGCCGCGAAAGGTCGCCTTCCCGCCCCTCACCGAGGAAGAGGCTCCGCCCATGCGTTTCAGCCGTCGCCTTGCCGTCCCCGCCGCCGCCGTCGCGGCCCTCGCCGCCACCACCGCGCTCGCCGTGGTCGTCGCACCCGCGTCCGCCGCGCCCGCGCCCGTCGCCGCCGTCCCGGTGCTCACCGCCGGCAGCGCGGGCGGTTCCGCCGTCGCACCCGGCGACGCGCTCGCCGCGCCGCTCGCCGGGGGCACCGTCGCCACCTTCTATTCGACCGCCACCAGCACCACCGGTGTCACCTGTGCCGTCTCGCAGCTGGCCGGGAAGGTGCTGACCAACCCGACGGCTCCCGGCTCGGCCACCGGATCGCTGACCGGGCTGACCTTCGGCTCGTGCACCAGCAACGTCACCGGCGTCACCTCGGTGCGCAGCCTGACCGTCGGCAACCTCCCGTACGGCATCACCGTCTCGGACGGCCCGGGGCTCCCGGTCACCCTCGGCGGCTCGACCGGGGCGATCCAGGCCACCGCCGTGCTCAACAGCTGGTTCGG
The DNA here is from genome assembly GCF_044767225.1 of Kitasatospora sp. NPDC101447. Lineage (NCBI taxonomy): Bacteria > Bacillati > Actinomycetota > Actinomycetes > Kitasatosporales > Streptomycetaceae > Kitasatospora > Kitasatospora sp. NPDC101447. Next base: position 56,721 of record NZ_JBIWNL010000040.1, on the reverse strand, counting down.
CACCATCACCTGCACCTACCAGCTCAGCGGCGCCTTCTCGGGCAACGCCGACAACTCCGCGCACAGCCTGGCGTTCCGCAGCGAGCACTTCGCCAAGAGCGGCGGCTCGGCGCTCTGCCCCGCCGACGGGTACTTCTCCGCGACGTACGGTCCGGTCACCGACACCACCCAGGCGGGCGGCCCTGCGGTGTACGTCAACTGACCTCCCGGCAGGGGTCGTGCGGCGCCCGAGGCCGGTGGCCGCGGGCGCCGCTCGGACTCCCCAGGGGCACACGCCGACGTTCGGGGGCGTCAGGTCCCGTTCGCAGCTCGGGTTCCACCGTCCGCGGGCGCCCCGTCCCGGATCGCCGGTGCGACGAGCATCACGCGTACCGTCCTTCGCTCCCCTCCCACCCCGGAACCGGGCCTCGCGACGCACACGTACCGGATTCCGCTTCCCCTTCCGTGCTGGTCGCGCATCCGTGAGCCCCTGCGCAGCCCCTTGGCCCGGGGTGCCGGAGGCGGTACCGTCCCTGCGACAACTGAAGACGGCAGAGCGCGGAAGCCCGGTGAGACTCCGGCACGGTCGCGCCACTGTGAAGCCGCAGCCCCGGCCCCCAGCCCCGGCCCGGCGAGTCAGACCCGCCCTGCCGTCCGTGCTCCACCGAAACGGGACGCGTGTTCCCAGAGGAGGTCGGCCATGGCTCACCCCATCGCCCCCGCAGCCCCCACCGCCCCGGCGGTCACCCCCATCTCCGTCAAGGCCATCCTGCCCTGGGCCGTGTTCTTCGGCATCCTGCTCATGGCCCTGATCTACTTCGTCGGCGCCGAGCAGGGCGCCACCTCCCTCATCTCCGGCGAAGACGTCCACGAGTGGGTCCACGACGGCCGCCACCTGCTCGGCTTCCCCTGCCACTGACCAGGGGAAGCAGGGAAACAGGGGAAACAGACCAGTGAACTCCGTGAACGTCAGATCCCTGCTCGTCCGCGGCATGCTCGCCGGCCTCGCCGCCGGCGTGCTCGCCCTCATCGTCGCCTACCTGCTCGGCGAACCCCGCGTGGACGCAGCCATCGCCTACGAGGACGCCCACGCCGCCCCCGGCGCACCCGAGATGGAGATCGTCAGCCGCTCCCTGCAGTCCACCGCGGGCCTGGCCACCGGCGTCCTCCTCTACGGCGTCGCCCTCGGCGGCATCGCCGCGCTCGCCTACTGCTTCGCCCTCGGCCGCATCGGCCGCTTCTCCCCGCGCGCCACCGCAGCCCTGCTGTCCGGCGTCGCACTGGTCGCGGTCTACGTCGTGCCGTTCCTCAAGTACCCGGCCAACCCGCCGTCGGTGGGCGACCCGGAGACCATCGGCAAACGCACCACCCTGTACTTCCTGATGATGGCACTCAGCGTGCTGCTGGCCGTCGCCGCCGTGATCGTCGGCAAGCGCATCGCCCCACGCCTGGGCACCTGGTACGCCACCGTCGTCGCCGTCCTCGGCTTCACCGTCGCCGTCGGCCTCGCCTACGCCTTTCTGCCCGCCATCAACGAGGTCCCCGAGGACTTCTCGGCCACCCTCCTCTGGCAGTTCCGCCTCGCCGCACTCGCCATCCAGCTCACCCTCTGGACCTCCTTCGGACTGCTCTTCGGCCACCTCGCCGAACGACTCCTCAACCCGAAGCCCGCCACCGCGACCGCGACCGCGGCCACCACCGCCGTCGCAACGCCGGAGACCAGCCCGGAAACCGCCGCCTCCGCCCACTGAGGCACGCACCGTCACCACACCGGAGGCCGGTCGAGACGACACCACGTCGCCCCGACCGGCCTCCGGCGTTCAGGGCCCGGCCGGTCCCTCCCGGTGTCGCCACCGCACCCGGTCCTCGGCGGCGACCGACCGCGGCGGCCGTGCCGGAGCCCGGTAGCCGCCGGAGGAGAGCACCAGCATCTCGTCGTTCCCCGGCCGGAACTCGTACGCCACCCGCTCCACCCGGCTCGGCACCCCGAGGGCCGCCAGCTCCCGCCGCAGCGCCGCCAACCGCGGGTAGCGCACTCCGGTGTCGTACACCACCAACGGGAACAGCCGGACCTCCCGGCGTGCCACCCGCGCGAGTTCCAGCAGGGCCGCCCGGTGGAACTCCTCGTCCAGCCGGTTGCCGTACGCGAACAGCAGGTGCGAGCTGAGTACCAGGTCGAACGCGTCGTCCCCGAAGGGGAGTTCGGGCAGTGAGCCGGCGACGTAGCGGTCCGGGCGGGCGCCGATGTCGGCCCGGAACTCCCGGGCGTTGGCGATCCACTGGGCGACCAGGTCGTCCACGTCGGCGTACCACGACCACACGCAGCCGGCCGTCTCCTCGGCCAGCAGGTCCCGCTTGAAGCCGGTCTCCCGCTCCACCAGCAGGCCCAACTCCTCGCGGTGGTGGGCGTACTGGCGGTCCACCGCGACGGCGTCGACGCCCCGCCGGCCGGCGCCGGCGACGAAGCTCGCCGCGCCGGCCGGGCAGTCCAGGATGCGCTGCTCCAGGTCGTGGTCGGTGAGCGCGAACATCGCCCGGTACTCGTCGAAGGACCGCGCGCTGACCAGCACGGCTCACCCCCTCCCGACGAACGGCATGGTGGCCGGCAGCACGACCAGGGACTGGATGGTGGTGTCCGGCGGCTGGGAGGCCATCAGGACCAGCGCCTCGGTGAAGCGGTCCACCGGGATGGTCGCCTCGACGGCCATCGTCCCGTCGGCCTGCAGCGCGGCCGGCTGCGGCCCGCCGTCGACGGGGCTGACGTTGCCGACGTCGATCTGACCGCAGGAGATGCCGTACGGGCGGCCGTCCAGGGCGAGCACCTTCGTGAGGCCGAGGACGGCGTGCTTGGCGGCCGTGTACGCGATGGAGTTGGGACGCGGCACGTGGGCCGAGGGCGCGCCGTTGTTGATGATCCGCCCGCCCTGCGGGGACTGGGTGCTCATCACCCGGAAGGCCTCGCGCGCACAGAGGAAACCGCCGGTGACGATGGTGTCCAGCACCCGGTTCCAGTCCTCGAACGGGGTCTCGGTGATCGGCCGGCGCGGGGTGGCGGCGCCCGCGTTGTTGAACAGCAGGTCCAGCCGGCCGTACCGGTCCCGGACGGTGTCGAAGAGCCGGGCGACCTCCGCGGGGCTACGGATGTCGGTCGGGACGGGCAGCACCCGGGCGGCGGCCTCGCCGGCCAGGGCGGCGGTCTCCTCCAGGGCGTCCTTGCGCCGCCCGGCCACCGCGACGGTCCAGCCGGCCTCCAGCAGGGCCAGCGCCGAGGCCCGGCCGAGCCCGCTGCCGCCGCCGGTGACGATCGCCACCCGGCCGTGCGGTGCGGTCAACGCGCCCATTCCTCCCCCTCGTTCACCCAGATCCTCAGCATCCTCCGGGCGTACCGGCCGGGTTCGTCGACGAACGGCGAACGCCCGTGCAGCACACGGCTGTTGCGGATGATCAGCAGGTCACCGGCGGCCATCGGCAGGCCGAAGGCGATCTCCGGCCGGTACAGCACCTCGTCCAGCACGCCCAGCGCCTCCCACTGACGGTCCGTCAACTCCGGCCCGCCGCGGTCCGGGGAGGAGCGGACGGTGCGGGTCTGGTAGTAGCAGCCGACCGTCCCCTCCTTCCGGTGGTAGAGGATCGGGGTGACCACCAGCTGCGGGCCCGCCCGGCCGGTCCGGTCGAAGGTCCAGTCCTCGCAGAGCGTGGCCAGCGCGTCCGGGCGCTCCCGCTCGATCAGGTCGTGGACGTGCCGTGCGCTCGCCAGCTTGGTCAACCCGCCGCCGTCGAAGGCGGGACGCAGGCAGAGCAGGATGAGGAGGTCACAGGTGTCGCAGTGGAAGCCGAGTTCGGTGTTGCCGTCGCCGTCCTGGTCGCGCAGCACCGAGGTGAGGTCGCCGCGCCCGTTCTGCGGGACGATCCGGCCGTAGTCCCGCAGCAGGAAGGAGAGCACCCCGGTGATCTCCTTCTCCGGGCGTGCCGGGTCCACCAGGCCGCTGACGTGGGTCACGCCGACGGAGGCGACGGCGTCCCGGACGAAGTCCCGCAGCCGGGCGCGCACCGGCTCCGCCGCACCCCACCGCCCGGCCCGCGCGTCGGCCCACAGCAGCCGCCGCTCCTCCTCGCCCAGCGGGAGCGACCAGAGCTCCCGCCGGGCCTCCAACTCCAGGCTGCTCCAGCCGATTTCCGTCACCGCGTCCATGGTTCCCCTTCCTGTCGGCGTCCGGCCACGACGGCCTTCGCCCAGAGCTCCAGCGCCTCGTCGATCTGCCCGGCCGTGACCACCAGCGCGGGGATCATCCGGACCACGTTGAGGTGGATCCCGCAGAGCAACAGCAGCAACCCATGCTCGGCGGCGGCCTGTTGGGCGCGCCGGGCGGCCTCCGGGTCCGGCGCGCCGTCCGGGTGGCAGAACTCGCTCGCGGCCATCAGCCCGAGCCCCCGGACGTCGGCGATCCCGGGCGCCTCGGCGGCGACCCTCCGCAGCCCGGCCAGCAGTCGCGCGCCCTGCGCGGCCGCGTTCTCGACCAGCCGTTCCTCGTGCAGCACGTCCAGGGTCGCCAGGGCGGCCGCGCAGGCCACCGGGTTCCCGCCGTACGTGCCGCCCTGCGAGCCCGGCCAGGCACGGCCCATCAGCGCGGCGGGCGCGGCGATCGCGGACAGCGGGAAGCCGCTGGCCAGGCCCTTGGCGGTGACCAGCACATCGGGGCGGACGCCCACCTCGTACCCGTGGGCCCAGAACCGGCCGGTGCGGCCGAAGCCGGTCTGCACCTCGTCCACCACCAGCAGGATGCCGTGCCGGTCGGCGCGCTCGCGCAGCCCCGCGAGGAAGCCGGGCGGGGCGGGGACGTAGCCGCCCTCGCCGAGCACCGGCTCGACGAACATCGCCGCCGTCTCGGCGGGCGCGGACACGGTGGCCAACACCTCGTCCAGTCCGCGCAGCGCGTACCGCACCGCCTCCTCCTCGGACAGGCCGAGGCGGAAGGCCGCCGGGAAGGGCGCCACCGCGACCCCGGGCACCAGCGGGCCGATGCCCGCCCGGAACCGGGTGCCGGCCGTGGTGAGCGAGGCCGCGCCCATCGTGCGGCCGTGGAAGGACCCCTCGAAGACGATGACGTTCTGCCGTCCGGTGGCGTGCCGGGCGAGCCGCAGCGCCGCCTCCACCGCCTCGGTGCCGGCCGTGGCGTAGAACAGCGAGTCCAGGCCGGGCGGCAGCACCTCGCCGAGCCGCTCGGTGAGGGTCAGCAGCCGGTCGTGCAGCACGGTGGTGTACTGGCCGTGGATCAGCCGGCCGGCCTGCTCGCGGACGGCCTCCACCACCCTCGGGTGGCAGTGGCCGGTGCTGGTCACCCCCACGCCGGAGGTGAAGTCGAGGTACCGGCGGCCCTCGGCGTCGTAGAGGTGGAGGCCCTCGCCGCGCACGGCGACGACCGGGGTGGCCTGCTTGAGCACCGGGGAGAGCTGGGACACGGGGCCTGCCTTCACGGGTGAGTCCTGCCTTCGGAAGCTTCGGGACCTCGGGTGATTCGGGTTTCTCGGGGACTTCGCGGGCTTCGGGGCCCTTCGGGGGCGGGTCGGGCCGAGTCGGCGGGTCGGGACGGGTCGGCGGGTCGGGACGGGTCGGCGGGCGGCAGGAAACCGGCCTCGGCGGCCCAGGCCAGCGCGGCCGCCCACCACTGCGGGGTCGGGGCGGTGAAGCGCACGCCCAGCCGGTCCAGCACGGCCGCGGTGTACCCGCTGTCCACCCGGACGTTGCGCTCCTCCTGCTGCGCCCAGGCCGCGGCCAGCCGGGCGGCCGTCGGGTGCCGCCGCTCGGCCTCGGCGATCGCGGCCGCGAAGGTCTCCTCGTCGGTGAGCCGCACCCGGCGGCCCTGCCCGGCGAGCCAGCCGACCAGTTCGTCGTGCGGGACCTCGTACGGCGATTCGACGTGGTAGGCGCCCGGCGCGGCGTACGGGTCGAGGGCGATCGCGGCGATCCCGGCGGCCACCGTGTCCACGTGCGAGAACGCGAACGCGGTGGCCGGCCGGCTGGGGGCGGCGCCCGCCAGCAGGTAGCCGCGGATCAGCTGGTAGATCCGGTTGTCGCCGGTGTTGGCCTGGAACGCGCCGGTCCGGCTGTGCGCCGCGATGTGGCCGCTGCGGTGCAGGTAGGCGGCGTGCCCGCCGGCGGCCCAGGCCCGGACGGCCTGCTCCGCGCGGTACTTGGTCCGCTCGTACGGGGTGCGGAAGTGCTGCCCGATCCCGAGGTCCGCCTCACTGAAGCGACGCGGCGGGCCGTCCACGCCGCCGGAGACGGCGAGCGTGGAGACGTGGTGGACACCGGCGGCCGGGGCGTGCTCCCCGACCCAGTCGAGCAGGCGTCGCACCGCCGTGTGGTTGGTGCGCTCCAGCTCGTCCGGCGAGGCCACCAGCCGGACGTCCGCCGCCGCGTGCACGACGATCCGTGCGTCCCTGGCCCGCTCCAGCCCGGCCGGGGAGAGGCCGAGGCCCTCCCGGTCGACGTCCCCGGCGACGGCGTGGACCGCACGGAACGCGCCGTGGCCCAGCCGGTCCAGGGCCCCGGCGTCGTCGGCGGCCCGCACCAGGCAGGTGACGTCGGCGCCGCGGCGGAGGAAGGCGTCCAGCAGGTGCCGCCCGAGGTAGCCGGTGGCGCCGGTGAGCAGCACCCGGGCGGGTTCGCGCACCGTCGCCCGGGCGGTCGGCGGGACACCCGGGTGCAGCAGCTGGCCGGAGGTGGAGAGCGGGGCGCGGACGGGCCGCGCTCGCACCGTCCCGGCCCGCGTCGTCCCGACGCCCGCCTCGGTGGCCACGGCCTCGGCGAACGCGCCGGTGATCCGCTCGGCGGCGTGGTGCGACAGCGCCGGCCACCCGTACACCAGGTCGGTGACCAGCCGCTGCTCCACGATCCGCGCGGTGAGCCGCAGTTCGTACAGCGGGTCGCCCCCGGCGCAGCGGGCCGTACCGGCCTGCTCCTCGGCGACCGTCCAGTCCAGGGCGGGCTCCTCGGGCAGCCGGAAGGTCCCGAGGAAGTTGAACCCGGCGGCGGGCCGCTCCCCCGGCGCATCCCCCCGCGCATCCCCCGGCGCGTCCCCGGGCGCGTCCATCGGTCGGACGGGCGCCTCGCGCAGCCGCCGCGCCACCGTCTGCGGATCCGCCCCGGCCGGCAGCTCGACGTGCTTGACGGCGGTGAACCAGCCGACGGTGTCCAGGAACTCACCCGGATCGCCGGCGGCGTCCCGGCCGTGGGTCTCGACCTCGACGGCGAACCCGGGACGGCCGCTCCAGCCGGTGACGGCTCCGGCGAAGGCGGCGAGCAGCATGGCCTCCAGCCCGGCCCCGCCGCCGTACCGGCCGACCAGCCGGGCGGTGGCGTCCGCGTCGAGCGCCCAACTGAGCGCGCCGGGCCGGGTCACGGGCGGCGCAGGAGCCCCGACGGCGGGCGCGACGGGCGCGGTCCGAACTCCGGCAGCCGCAGCCCCGGGCTCGGCCGGCGCCGCCGGGGCGGCCGCCGCCCAGGCGTAGAAGTCCGCCGTCGGCGGCAGCTCGGCCGGCTTCTGGTCCAGCACCGCCCGGTACGCGTGCGCGAGGTCGTCGAGCAGGATCCGCCAGGACAGCCCGTCGACCACCAGGTGGTGCGCGATCAGCGCGAGCCGGTCGTCCGTCCCGGGCGGGCCCGAGAACAGGTGGACGCGCAGCAGCCGGCCGGCCAACGGGTCGAGGCTGCGGTGGAGTTCGGTGCAGACCCCGGCGATCGTGTCGGCGATCGGGCCGGCCGCGCGCGGGATCCGGGAGTAGGAGACCGGGTCGAGTTCGGGCACCGGCCGGGGTGCGCCGCAACCGCCCGGGGAGACCGGCCGGCGCAGCGCCGGGTGGCGTTCCAGGACGGCCGCGACGGCCGCCGTGAGCGCCACCGGGTCCACGGCGGTGCGACAGCGCAGCAGCACGGACTGGTTCCAGTGCCGCACGTCCTGCAGGGTCCGCTGCCGGTACAACCAGCGCTGCGCCGGGGCGAGTCGAACGACATCGGCGTCGGCGTCGGTGCCGATGCCGCTACCGCTACCGGCGTCGGCACCGGCGAGCGGACCCGGGAGGGACGGTGCGGCCGGGACGGCGGCGGCCGCCAGGCCCTCCGCCGTCGGGTGCCGGTAGTAGTCCTCGTAGGCGACCCGCAGGCCCGAGCGCCGCAGGAACGCGACGGTGCGCATGGCGAGGATGGAGTCCCCGCCGAGGCCCAGCACGTCGGCCCGCGGACCGACCGCGGGCAGTCCGAGCGCGCCGGCCCAGAACCGGGCGATCTCCCCGGCCAGGCCGTGCCGGCCGGCCGATGTGTCACCCGGGGACTGCGCCCGGGCCTCGACCAGTTCGGCCACCAGCTCGCCCAGCCGTCGGCGGTCGAGCTTGCCGTTCGGCCCCACCGGGAAGTCCGGCAGCACCAGGACCGGCTGGGGCACCGAGTAGCCCGGCAGGCGGTCCCGCAGGTACGCGTCGAGGCCGTCGACCGCCTCGATGCCACCCGACAGCCGTACCGCGCCGAGCAGTTGACTGCCGACGGCGGTCTCCCGGAGCAGCGCCGCCGAGCGGACGACGCCCGGGTAGCCGTCCATGGCGCGCTCGACCTCGGCGAGGTCCACCCGGTAGCCGCGCACCTTCACCTGGCGGTCCACCCGGCCCAGGAAGACCAGGTTCCCGTCCGCCCGCCGCCGGCACAGGTCACCGGTGCGGTACATCAGCCGGCCGTCGCGGTGGACGAAGCCGCGGGCCGTCTCGACCGGGCGCCCGAAGTACCCGGCGGTGACGCCGCGCCCGCCGATCAGCAGTTCCCCCGCCGTGCCGTCGGGCACCGCCCGCCCGGCGCCGTCCACCACGGTGAGCAGCACCTCGCCGATCGGGGTGCCGATCGGTACGGTCGGCTCCTCCGCGGGGAGTTGGCGGGCGTCGGTGGCGAGCAGGCAGGTGGCGCCGACGGTGGTCTCGGTCGGCCCGTAGTGGTTGGCCAGCCGGGCGGTGGTGCCGCCGTCGAGCAGGGCGGCGGCGAGCGGCCGGGGCAGCGGCTCGCCGCCGAGCAGCACGGTGTGCAGCGGCGGCGCGTCCGCCGGGCGGCCCTCCAGCAGGGCGGTCAGGTGCGAGGGGGTGGTCTTCAGCACGGTCACCCCGGCGCGCCGCAGCGAGGCCCAGAAGGCGTCCGGGTCGCGCACCTCGCGGTCCGGGACGACGTGCACCGAGCCGCCGGTGGCGAGGGCGAGCAGCCAGGCGGTGTGGCCGAGGTCCGCGGCCAGCGTGGTGACGTGCGCGGTGCACGGCGCGTCGGCCTCGGTGAGGGCGAGCCGTCCGGCCAGCGCCTGCGCGTAGTGCACGGCGTTGGCGTGGGTGACGGCGACGGCCTTGGGCTCGCCGCTCGACCCGGAGGTGAAGGACAGGTAGGCGACGTCCTCGGGCAGCACCTCGTCCCTGGTCTCCCCGTCCCCCTGGCCTTCCCGGCCCTCCCGGCCCTCCCGGTCATCCCGCCCGTCCCGGGGTCGGGGTACCGGCCGCTCGGGCAGCGCCTCGACGTCCAGCACCTCCCCGCCGAGCCCGCCCTCCGTGGCGAGGACCCGGGCCACCCGTACGGCGGCGAGCCGCCGGGCGAGGTCGGCCGGCGACCAGTCCGGGTCGGCCAGCACGGCCGCCGCGCCCGAGCGCAGCACCCCGTGCAGCAGCACCAGCATCCGGGCGTCCCGGGGCCCGACCAGGGCGACCCGGTCCCCGCGCCCGGTGCCGGCGGCGGCCAGCCGGGCGGCGATCCGGCCGGCCGCCGCGTCCAGCGTGCGGTAGTCGACGCTGCGCACGCCGTCGCTCAGCGCCGGCCGGCCTGGGTGGGCCCGGGCGAGGCGGGCGAGCAGCGCGGGCAGGGAGCGGGCGGCGCAGGCGGACGGTGCGGAGCGGGCGTGCTGCGTCGCGGGGCTCACGCCGACTCGTCCCCCGCCCGGCCCGCCCGGGCCCCCCGGGCCGGCAGCCGCCCGCCCGGCAGCCCGGCGTCGCCCACCAGGTACCCGTCCAGCACCGCCCGGGCGGGCAGCCGACCGGCCAACTCCCAGGCCAGCATGCGGTGCAGGCCGTCGAGGTGGATCAGTCCGGCCCGGGCGGACAGCTCCCCGTAGTCGGAGTGGTCGACCGGCGCGCTGCTGAGGAACAGCGGCGTGAACGGGGCCCGCCGCAGCAGCTTCAGCTTGGCCGCGCAGACCGGGTTGGCGGCCGTCCAGGCGGCCCCGCCGGAGCGGACCCGGGCGGCCGCCTCCCCCACCGTCAGCCCGGTGCGCGGTACCAGTTCGAGCTCCCCGCCCTCACTGAGGTGCCAGGGCAGCACGACGCCCAGGACGTCCGCGCGTGACAGCCGGACGCGCCACCAGCCGCCGGGCATGCGGTCGGCGCGTTCGAGGTTCTCCTCCCCGTACACGTTGCTGTTCGCCTCGTGGGCCCGCTCCACCGGGTGGTCCCGCAGGTAGGCGTCGTGGACCTCGGAGTAGGCGACGGCGGTGACGATCTTCACGGCAGGGCTCCTCAGACGGTTCCGGTGTACTCGGTGAAGTGCCGTTCCGCGAACAGCTCGGGCCACTGGCCGTCGGCCAGGTCCAGTTCTCGGGCGCGGGCGAGCATCTGCCGCCAGTACGGCTTCACCGGGCGCCAGCGCGCGCCCACCTGGCAGTAGGAGGCGTCGATGAAGTACCGGTTCCGGCCCGGCCCGTCGGGCGCCGGCCTGCGGGTGTGGAACAGCGCCGAGTTGAGCAGTACGGTCGAGCCGGGCGGCAGCCGGTCGATGACCACCTCGCCGGGCAGTTCCGCGGTGCCGCGGTGGGCGAAGGCGGACCTGTCGGCGGTGCCGCGGTGCGAGCCGGGCAGCACGGCCAGGCTGCCGACCTTCTCGTCCAGGCCGCCGAGGTAGTGCAGCGCGTGGACCATCAGCAGCGACGGGTCGGCGCGGTCGTTGGGCTCGCAGTCGTGGTGCCAGGGCTTGCCGGGGATGTCCGGGGCCTGGCGGTCGCTGTGCAGGTGGTGGAAGACGAAGGACGGCCCGAGCAGGCGGGTCAGGGCGCCCAACAACGGCGGGTGGGTGAGGAGTTCGCCGTGCGCCGGCAACTCCAGTTCCAGCAGCGGGGGCGGGCCGTTCCGGGCGGGGTCGGCGCAGGCCGCGATGGAGCGGGCCCGCAGCCCCTCGTCCACCCACCGGTCCACCTCGGGGACGAGTCGTTCGCGCAGTGCTTCCGGCAGCAGGCCGGGCAGGACCAGGTACCCGGACTCCAGGAACTGCCGGCGGTTCGCGGTGTCGAGGGCCTCACGCCCTCCCTGGGACAGCGTCACCGGGCCGACCCCCTCCTTCCGTTCGACGGGACGAGCAACGGGACGTGGCACGAGTCAGGCGGCACACGGGGTGATCCGGACCTGCGGCGCCGGCGGAACGCCCGTCACGGCCGTCACAGTCGTCACGGTCGCCACAGTCGCCCTGGCCGCCACGGCCGTCACGGCCGTCACGGCGGCCGCGGTCGTCACGGCGGCCACGACCGAATCGCGATCACCACGAAGAGACACGGGCCGATCACACAAGGTAGTCCGCCCCAGGAGTATGAACCGGTCTTCGCGTCCACGACAAGACCAAAGCCAACTCGTGGACACCTTCCCGCCACCGTGCCGTTCAGCTCCGGCCACCAGTCGATTCCTCCCCCACGGAGCACTCCGGGCCGCTCCGGCCCCGGTGATTCGCCGCCACCACGGCGAATGCGGCAGAGTGAGCCCATGAGCGAGCGGAGCGAGCCAATCGAACGGTGCGCGTTGCGCGACGCGGCCGCCGAGGGCAGCGAGGCGGGTGCGTTCGTGGGCACCCGGCGTCACGAGCCGGCGGGACGGACGGCCCCGTCGGCCCGGCGGCGCCCGGTCCAGCAGCGCAGCCAGGAGCGGTACGGCCGCATCCTGGACGCCTGCGCCGGGCTGCTGGACGAGGTCGGGGCGACCGCGCTCACCACCAAGGAGGTCGCCCACCGCGCGCAAGTGCCGATCGGCACCCTCTACCAGTTCTTCGCCGGCAAGGAGGACCTGCTGGCCGCGCTCGCCGGCCGCAACCTCGACCGCTACCTCCAGCGCCTCGACGCCCGGCTGACCGCCGCGGCCCCGGTCGATCCGGCGGTCTTCACCGACCTCGCGGTGGAGGAGTTCGTGGCGATGAAGCGCACGGTGCCCGGTTTCGGCCAGGTCGACTTCGGCCTGGCCGGGCCCGTCGTCCCCGCCGGGGTCCGCGACGACCGGCACCTGCTGGACACGGGCGTGGACAACAACACCGCCGTCGCCCTGCGCCTGCAGGCACTCGGCGGCGAACTCTTCCGGGCCGGCGACCCGGCGGCCACCACACTGACCCTGCGGGTCGCCCTGGAGGCGGCCGACGCGGTGCTCAAACTGGCCTTCCGCGGGGACCCGGACGGTGATCCCACACTGATCGCCGAGTGCAAGCGGTTGGTCCGCGGCTACCTCGTGCAACAGCTGCCCGCCCGCTGACGCCCGGCCCGGGGTTCCCCCCGCGTCCCGTCCGCCCGAGGCGTTGCGAGCCCGCCGCCCCCGCAGCACAGTGGATAGCGGAACGGCCGCGGAGGCGGCCTCCACGACCCGAGGAGCAGACCATGCACGCAGCGGTAGGTGACCAGCTCCACATCCACAGCAGGTCGGTGGGCATGGTGGACCAGAAGGGCGAGATCATCGAGGTGCGCGGCGCCGACGGCCAGCCGCCGTACATGGTCCGCTTCGAGGACGGCCACGAGGGTCTGATCTACCCCGGCCCCGACTGCAACATCGAAACGCGTCAGGCGGGACGCTGACCGACGCCCCTGCCACCCCGCGCCCCGACCGCGCGAGGTGGTGAGGAGCGGTGTCCGCCCCCACCACCCCGCTGCCCGGGGCACTCGCCGGGCTCGCGCCACTGCTGGACCACTACGGGTACCTCGCGGTGGCGCTGCTCGTGCTGCTCGACAACTGCGGCATCCCGGTGCCCGGGCAGACCATCCTGGTCCTCGCCTCGGTGTACGCCGGCGCCGGGCACCTGGACTTCGCCGCCGTCCTGGTGATCGCAGCGGTCGCCGCCACCCTCGGCAACAGCCTCGGCTACCTGATCGGCCGCACCGGCGGCCGCGCCTTCGTCCACCGGTGGGGCCGCTACGTCCTGCTCACCCCGGGCCGGATGGAGCGCGCGGACGGCTTCTTCGAACGCAACGGCGGCAAGGTCGTCACGGTCGCCCGCTTCGTGGACGTGCTGCGCCAGACCAACGGCATCATCGCCGGGACCACCGGGATGCCCTGGCGCCGGTTCCTGCCGTTCAACATCCTCGGCGCGGTGCTGTGGACGGCCGTCTGGGGCACCTTCGGCTACCTGGCCGGCGCCAACATCGGCGCGGTGTACCGGACGGCGATCCGCTACCAGCTCTGGTTCGCGATCGGCCTCGGGGTGCTGGTCGCCGCCCTCCTGCTGCGGCAGGTGCTGCGCTACCGGCGCCGGCGCCGCGAGGGCGCCGACGCCGAGGGCGCAGCCGACACGGGGACGCCGGACGGCACCGAGGCCACGGCCGACACCGGAACCGCAGCGGGCTCCGGTACCGCGACCGACTCCGCGGCCGGTACCACGACCGACTCCGGGACCGACTCCGCGGCCGATCCCGGACCCGAGTCCGACGAACCGTCCGACTAGCTCAGCGGGAACACCTCGAACGGCACCGCGAAGCGCGTCCCCAGCCGGCTGCCCGCGCCCCGGCCGAAGCCCTCCAGGAACTCCCGGGCGTCCGCCATCTGCCCGCCGAGCCCGGCCAGGTACGCCTTGTGCTCCTCCAGCGAGGCCACGCCCCGGTCGAAGGTGTCGGTGGTGTCCACCGCGTGCTTCGCCTCCGGCGAGGCCGCCGCCCAGATCTGCCGCACGCCGTTCCACGGCTCGTGGCCCTCCGCCACCAGTTCGCGGAACACCCAGCGGTTCCCGGCGTCCCGGACGCCGTCCAGGGTCGCCCGGCCGACCGCGATGTGATCGGCCTGGTTGAGGAACACCCCACCGTAGGTCTCCCGGAAGTTGCTGGTGATCACGACGTCCGGGCGGTGCCGGCGCACCGCGCGGGCGATGTCCCGGCGCAGCGGCAGCCCGTACTCCACCACGCCGTCCGGGTGGCCGAGGAACTCGACGGTGTCCACGCCGACCACGCGCGCCGAGGCGAGCTGCTCGGCCTCCCGCAGCGGCCCGCACTCGGCGGGGTCCAGCGAGTCGATGCCCGCCTCGCCGCTGGTGACCATCACGTAGACGACCTTCTTGCCCTGCGAGGTCCAGCGGGCGACGGCCGCGGCGCCGCCGTACTCCATGTCGTCGGGGTGGGCGACGATCGCCAGCGCCGTCTGCCAGTCCTCGTCCACGTGCTCGAAGGGCGCGGGGGCCTGCTCGGTCATGCTGCTCTTCCCTCTCGGTCCGGCTCACGGTCGTACGGTCGTACCGCCGGTGACTCTAGAAGACTTCCGCCCCTCACACACCGTCAGACACCTGATCGACCGCTGCGCTTGCCCCTGACGCAGGCGTCAGGGGTTAGCGTCCGGGCGCCCCATCGACGGGCTTCCCCTTCTCACGAGGAGCGCTGCCGTGCCCCTGCCCACCACCACCCGAGTCGTCCGACTGACCACCCGGCCGCGCGGGCTGCCCGCCCCCGAGGACTTCACCGTGGCCGAGGAGCCGCTGCCGGAGCCCGGGCCCGGGCAGGTGCTGGTCCGCAACCGGGCCTTCCTGGTCTTCCCCGCGCTGCGCACGGTGATCAGCGGCGCCGGCACCGGCCTGCTGGTGCCCCACGTCGAGCCCGGGGACGCGCTGTTCGGGCCCGCCCTCGGGGAGGTGCTCGCCGCGCCGGAGCACGGGCCGCTGCGCCCGGGCGACCTGGTGACCCACCTGCACGGGTGGCGGGACCACGCGGTGGCGGACGCCGCCGGCTTCACCCCGGTCCCGCCGGACTTCCCGGACCCGCTCGCCCTGGTCTCCGCCGCCTCGGCCGGCTACGGCGGACTGACCCGCTGCGCCGAGGTGCACCCGGGCGACGTGGTGCTGGTGACCGGTGCGGCGGGCGCGGTCGGCTCCCTGGCCGGGCAGGTCGCCCGACTGCTCGGCGCCGCGCGGGTGATCGGCACCACCCGCTCACCCGCCAAGGCGGAGCGGCTGACCGCCGAACTCGGCTACGACGCCGTGCTGGTGACCGGCGAGCGGCCGTTCGCCGAGCTCCTGGCCGAGGCGGCACCGGACGGGCTCGACGTCGTCCTGGACCTGGTCGGCGGTGAGCAGCTGACCGCCGCGGTGGACGCGGCCCGGCGGGGCGCCCGGTTCGCCGTGGTCGGCGCGGTGTCCGGGCAGCTCGACCCGGGGCTCTCCGGCGGCAACTCGCCCGCGGTGGTCGACAGCTTCCGGATCGTCACCCTCGGCCTCAGCGTGCGCGGCTTCACCCTGCTCGACCACCCGGGCCTGGAGGCCGAGTGGCGCGAACGCCTCGGTGCCTGGTTGCGCAGCGGGGAACTCACCTTTCCGTGGACACCGGTCGCGGGCATCGATCGGGCCCCGCAGGCGTTGTCCCGAGTGTTCACCGGGGACACCTTCGGGGCGACCATCGTGGAGCTCTGACGACGGGAGGGGCGGGTATGCGGATCGGGGACGCGGCGGCAGCGGCGGGCACCACCCCCAGGGCACTGCGCTTCTACGAACAGCGCGGGCTGCTGCGCCCGCCCGCCCGGTCCGCCTCCGGCCAGCGGGAGTACGGCCCGGCCGAGATCGCCCGGGTCCGGGTGATCCGCCGGCTCCTCGCCGTGGGGCTGACGGTGGACGACCTGGCCAGTCGTCCGCACCGGCTGGACCTGCTCGCCGAGGACCCGCCGCGCCGCTGCACGGCCGACCCGGGCCCGGAGACCTACGCCCCCGTCGTCCGCGCCCGCCTGGCCACCCTCGACGCAGAGATCGCCCGCCTCACCGACCTCCGCACCAAGCTCGCCCACCACATCGCCACCAACGGCGCGGACGTCCCGTCCGCCTGAGCGAGCGGGCTCTCGGGTGGACGGGGGCGGAGCGCGGATCGGGCTCGCCCGGCACGTTGCGCGGGGGAGGGCGCGAGGTGCCGGGCGAGGACTGGGGGTGGGGGTGGGGGTGGGTCAGGTGGTGGCGGGTGCTTCCCGGGTGGGGGTGTCCCGGGCGCCGGTGGACGGCCAGGTGATGCGGGTGGCGCAGAGGGAGACGAGGGCGGCGGAGGTGGCGACGGCGGCCATGCCCCAGACGAGGCTGGTGGCGCCGGCGACGAAGCCGATCACGGCGGGGCCGGCGAGCAGGCCGGTGGTGCCCATGGCGGCGACCAGGGAGAGCGCGTCGGCGCCGCGGCGGGCGGCGGCGACGTAGACGCAGGGGGTGACCGCCGCGACGCCGAGGCCGACGCAGGCGAAGCCGAGGAGGGTCGGCAGCACGCCGCCGACCAGCAGGGCGAGGGCGAGGCCGAGGCCGGCCAGCAGGCTGCCGGTGCGAACGATGCGGCCGTCGCCGAAGCGGGTGCGCCAGCCGTCGGCGAAGATCCGGGCGCACACCATCATCACCGAGACGACGGCGATGCCCAGCGGGGCGAGGCCGGCGCCCGCGTGCACGACGTCCTTGAGGTAGAGCGCCGACCAGTCGTTCATGGCGCCCTCGGTGACGGTGCCGAACACCATCGCGAGGCCCATCCAGAGCGTCGCGACGGTCGGCAGGACGAAACCGCGGCGGTCCTCCTTCTCCTCCTCGGCGGCGGTCTGCTGCGGCTCGTCGGCCAGCAGGCCCGGCCGGGCGGCGGCGACCACGGCCGCGAGCAGTGCGGCGGCCAGCCCGAAGTGCACGGCCAGGGTGCCGGTGAAGGCGTTGACGGCGGAGGCCAGCAGCGCGGCGAGGAGGGAGCCGGCGCTGAACGTGGCGTGCAGCCGGGACATGGTGGCCCGTTCGAACCGGGCCTCCAGGGCGGCGCCCTGGGCGTTCATGGCGACGTTCAGGCAGCCGACCGCGACACCGTCGCAGAACAGCACCAGCACGGTGACGGGGTAGTCGGGCACCACCGACAGGGCGAGCAGGATCACGCCGAGGGCGAGCGCCGACAGCATCGAGAGCAGGCGGGAGCCGAGCCGCCGCATCAGCACCGCCACCAGCGGGAAGGACACCGCCGCACCGATCCCGCAGGTCATCAGCAGCAGGCCGATCCGGGCCTCGCCCAGGCCGAGCTCGGCCTTGAGCGCGGGCACCCGGGAGACCCAGGTCGCGTACTGGAATCCGAGGACGAAGAACAGTGCGCCGATGGCCAGTTGGGAGCGGCGGTAGTCGTCGCGAACGGGGGACATGCGTATCAGCCCACTTCGGCTCTGGGGCGGGGCCCGGGGATCGGGTCGGTGGAGTGCGGCAGCGGCAGCGCCCTGTCCGGGACGCGGGAATCCGTTACCCGAAGCGGCTCCTGACGAGTTGTCAGACTCATCGTCATGTAGACGGCCTCGTCGCCGTAGCTCGCGGGCAGCTCGGTCTCGGGCCGCGCGCGGTAGCCCAGTGGGGTCCACAGCACGTGCGAACCGCGGACGGCGACCAGGGAGAGGGTCCGGTAGCCGGCCGCCCTGGCGGTGGCCTCCAGGTGGCGCAGCATGCGGTGGGCGTGGCCGTGGCCGCGGAGGTGTTCGGCGATGACGAGGTCGTGGGCGTGCAGGTTGGTGGTGGGTGGCTGTTCGGCGCTGGTGGTGTTTTCGGTGTGGTGGAGGTCGGGGCAGTGGTGGAGGGGGTAGGGCAGGGCGAGGAGGTAGCCGCCGACGTGGCCTGCGTGGTCGAGGACGAAGCAGGTGGAGGGTGAGGTGCGGTGTCGGGACTGGAGTGCGTCGCGGCCTTCGGAGAGGCCGCTGGTGGCGTAGGCGCGTTCTTCGAGTGCGACGACGGTGTCCCAGTCGTCGGCGCGCAGGAGTCGGATCCGGGGGTCGGTCATGGGGTGTCTCCGTTCGGGGTCCGGGCGCCGCCGATGCTGGTGTGGGGCAGGGGGGTGAAGCCGTTGAAGCCCTGGGTGGTGTAGGCGGTGGCGTAGGCGCCGCAGGAGTGGATCCAGACGGGGTCGCCGGAGGCGACGGCGTGGGGGACGCGGACGGGGGCGCCGTCGTGGGTGTAGGCGTCGTCGCTGTCGCAGGTGGGGCCGGCGACGACGGCGTTGACGAACTGGCCGCCGGGGTGGCCGGGGAACTCCAGGCGGTACTGGAGCTGGTCCATCTCGTAGAGGCCGTTGAACTTGCCGCAGCTGAGGTAGAGCCAGTCCTCGCGGGTGCCGTCGAGGCGGTGGCGGGTGGTGAGGCGGGCGACGTGGGCGCGGATCGCGCCGTGGTCGGCGACCAGGTGGCGTCCGGGTTCGACGAGGAACTCCAATGGTCCGGCGTTGACGGCGCGCAGCCGGTCGGTGCCTTCGCGGATGACGGTGAACATCTTGTCGAGTGGGGGGTCGAGGGGGTTGCCGTGGCGGTCGAGGACGCCGAGGGCGGGCAGTCCGCCGCCGAGGTTGATGCGCCGGGGGGTGATGCCGCGCCAGTTGAGGGCTTCCAGGACGGCGGCGAGGGAGTCCAGGGCGGCGCTCCAGGCTTCGGCGGTCATCTGCTGGGAGCCGACGTGGACGGACAGGCCGGAGGGGAGGAGTCCGGCGGTTCGGGCTTGGTCGAGCAGGCGCAGGGCGTCCTCGGGTGAGCAGCCGAACTTGTGGTTCAGGCCCCACAGGGCGCCTTCGCCGCTGGTCGCGATCCGGCAGAACACCCGTGAGCCGGGGGCGTGTTCGGCGATGGCGGCGAGGTCCTGGGGGCTGTCGGTGGCGAAGTCGCGCACGCCCAGCCGGTAGGCCTGGGCGATGTGGCGGTCGGACTTGACGGTGTTGCCGTAGTGGATCAGTTCGGGCGCCACGCCGGTGCGCAGTGCCTGGGCGATCTCCTGGGGGCTTGCCGCGTCGAAGCCGGAGCCGAGTGCGGCGAGGTGGCCGAGGACCTCGTCCACCGGACAGGCCTTCATCGCGAACCGCACCGCGACACCCGGCAGTTCGGCGCACAACGCGGCGTACTGACGGCCGATGCCGTCCAGGTCGTAGATGATCCGGTCATCGGTCGCAGCCGCAAGAGCGGCCCGCAACGCGGTCTGGTCGTGCAGGCCGTACCGGTCGGGGCGGGGTGCGCCGCTGTGGACCGCGGTGACGGTCGGGGCACGGTGGGCGGGTACCGGGTTCCGTGCCCGGTGTGCCGGCTGGCTGCTTGTCTGGCGTGTCACGTAGAGCTCCCGGTCCTCCGGCTAGCGCGGCAGCCGGTCGGCGGGGGTGGTCCTGCTCGCCCGCACCAGCGGGCCCCACGCGTCGATCAGCAGGGCGAAGTCCTCGATGTCCGACTGTGCTCGGTCGAGCAGGCGCGCCCGTCGGGGCGCCAGGTGGTCGGCGAACTCGGCGTACTTGCCGCCCAGTCGCCGGTAGCAGCGGTCGAGTTCGGCGAGTCTGCGGTGGTTCTCCGCCCGGCCGGTCGCGGCGCTGCGGCGGGCGGCGTCGGCGATCGGCCGGGGGCGCAGGTGGTGGTGCTCGTCCAGCAGGGCCCCGCCGGCGGCCGCCATCTCGGCGTAGACCGGGTGGAGGTAGAGCATGGAGAGCAGGAACTTGGCGTAGCGCAGCTGGTAGGCGGTGAAGCCGGGGCCGGTGCGCCGCTCGGGGGTGTAGTAGTTGACGATGTGCCGGTTGTGGGTGACGCCGGGCAGGGTGGCGTCGTGCACGACGTGGTGCAGGAAGTAGTCGCTGCCGATGGTGTCGGTGGCGGGCGGCAGCGGCACGCGTTCGTACACCTCGCGGTCGAGGGCGATGTTGCACATGTCGATGCGCCAGATGTCGGGCCGGCCGAGGACGGCGTGGTCGGCGGTGAAGGGTTCGGTGCCGCCGCCGGTGAACGATTCGGCGACGAGCTCGCGCCGCTCCTGCTCGCTCGCTCCGGTGGGCGCCCAGAGTGCGACGACGTCGTGGTAGACCTCGGGGTCGAGGGCGAGGATCTCGCCGAGGTCGACGGAGAGTTCGCCGACGAAGGAGGCTCCGACCAGGGCGACGGGCTTGTCCGCGTGCGCCGGGTCGAGGGTGTTCTCGGTGACGGCGGCGGCCGCGTCGGCGGCCTTGAGGCCGAGGGTGGCCAGTTCGTGCTCGACGGGGAACACCGGTTCGCCGTCGAGCCATTGGTAGCGGCTGTCGGAGTCGCGGCGGTGCACCGAGGCGCAGCCGAGGGCGGCGGCGAGCAGGAACGCCCGGTTGGTGCAGGCTCCGTAGGAGACGGTGTCGGGCAGCATCAGGTCGAGCAGCTTGTCGGGGCCGGCGACGCCCGAGCGGTCGATCACCTCGCGCAGGAAGGCGCGTTGCGCGTCCTCGTCCAGGTGGTGGACGGTCAGGCCGTCGACGGCGGGCAGGGCGGCGGCCGCGGCGGCGTGCCGGCCGCGTGCGGCGGGGTCGGCGGAGTCCAGCACCAGCAGGTGCACCCGGACGCCGAACCGCCGTACGGCGTAGGCGGCTTCGGCGCCGACCGCGGTGATGGTGTCGGCGCACTCGCGGTTGGTGGGCAGGGTCAGGCAGACGTCGCGCATGCCCGCTCCCCGGTGGCGTTCGGCTCGTCGAGGCGCTTGCCGCTCCAGGACCGCAGTCCGAGCAACTTCTCCCCCAGTTCGGTGAGTTCGGCGGTCCGGTAGCGCTGGGACTCGGGCCGGTCGGCGTCGCCGACGAGGGTGCGGTTCCAGTCCGGGGTGGCGAGCGTGCGCCAGGACTCCACCCGGGAGCGGCGCAGCTTCTCGGCCTCCTCCAGCGCGGGCATCATCGACAGGTACTGCACCGCGCGCACGCCGCGTTCGGAGGTGTTGCGCTCGACGCCGTGGGCGAGCAGGCCGTTCCAGATCAGGAGGTCGCCGGCCGCCAACTCTGGCCGTACGACGGGGAACTCGTCCCGGTCGACGGCCGGGCGGATCGGGTCCCGGTCGGCCGGCTGGGCGGCCTGCCACTCGTTGAAGCGGCGGAACAGCTCCGGGTTGCACTGGAAGCCGCCGAGGTCGGGGGCGGTGTCGTTGAGCGCGATGATGCCCTGGACGCGCTGCGGCAGCACGCCCCGGGTGGTGTCGACGTCCCAGTGCAGCTCGATGTCGAAGCCGCGGTCGGTGGGCTCGATCAGCGCGCGGTCGCGGTTGCGGACGTTCGGCGGGTTGAGGTTGAGCCGGTCCAGGGTGACCCACAGCTCCTCGCAGTCCCAGACGTCCACGAAGGCGTCGTAGACGCGCTGCGACTGGCGGCTGTCCCAAAGGAGTTGGTGGTGGTAGGCCTCGACGAAGCCGTAGATGTGCAGGTGCTGGTCGAGTTCGTCGCGGTACTCGCGCTCGCGATACCAGTCCTCGGGGCGGTCGGGCGACAGGCCCTGGAACTCCCAGGTGAAGTCGAGCAGGCGCCGCGCGGCCTCGGCGGGGACGGCCTGCTTGACGACGACGTAGCCGTAGGTCTGCCAGAACGCGTGGTCCTCCTCGGAGAGCACGCGCAGCGGGTGCTGCTTGCGGATCTCGCGCAGCGCCGTGCGGGCCAGGTAGCTCTCGGTGTCCGCGCTGAAGTAGGGGCGCTGCGAGGCGGCGCGGTACAGATACTCCTCGGCCTGTCCGTCTGGGCTCGGCATGGGCAGTCACTCCACGGTTCGTAGTCGACGCAGCGCTTGATTCGGCGGGCGGCGCGGGCGCGGCGGGCCACTCGACCGGCCCCGGGACCGGATCGGTAATTACCCCTGCGGGCCGGCGGCGGTCCGCACACACTCCTTCGCGGCTCGACCCCCGAGCGCGCACCGGCGCCGCGTCAGGGGGCCAACTCGCCTGTCCGACAAGGCCTCTCACCCCGCCTCAGGCTCTGCCGAACCACGCCCCCCACACATTGGACTAGACCAACTAATGGTGTCAACCCTTTCCCGCGGGTTGCCGATTGGGAATTCGGCGCAGCTCATGACGCCTCTCGCGGTTCGCTTTATGTTTCGCAGGCGGACATAAGCCGGGGTATGTTTCGGGAATTGACATAACCGCCGGATTGAACCCCGGCAACCCCGCGAACCGTTACGGGCCGCCGGGGGCATGCGTAGGGGCGTGACGCCGGGCCGCCGTGCGCCGCGCCGTTCGCCGCGCCGTGTTCCACGCCGCGTGTTACGCCGGGCCGGCGGAGCCCGGCCGCCATAGGTTGGGAGCGTGCCACGCCGAGGAGCCGCCCGGCTCGCCCCGCCCAGCTGGCTGACCGCGAGCCTGCGGCCCCTGGCCGCGCCGATTCCCCGGGCCGCGGTGGTTCGCGCCTCGGTCGCGCTCTCCGCCCCGCTCGCGGTGGGCACCGCTACCGGGCGGCCCGCCTACGGGGCGCTGGTGTCGATGGGCGCGCTGTCCGGGGTGATCGGGGACACCGCCGACGCCTACCGGATGCGGATCTTCAACATCGCCGTCCCGCAGCTGTTCGGCGCCCTCGGGGTCCTGCTCGGCACCCTGGTGTTCGGTACGGGATGGTGGGCCGTCCTGGTGCTGACCGTCATCGCGCTGGTCTCCGGCATGATCTCCTCGATCGGCGCGGTCGCCTCCGTCTCCGGCCTGCTCCTGCTGCTCAACGCCGTGGTCGGAGCGGGCCTGCCGATGCCCTCCCCGTGGTGGCTGCCGCCCGGACTGCTGCTGCTCGGCGGCCTGGAGGTGCTCGCCCTGACCCTGCTCGCCTGGCCGCTACGCCTCGGCGTCCCCGAACGCGCGGTGGTCGCCGGCACCTACCGCTCGGCCGCCGAGGTGCTGGCGGCCGCCGGCACCCCGGAGTACGACGCCCGGCGCCGCGAGCTCACCCAGTCGCTCAACCACTCCTACGACCTGCTGCTCGCCCGGCGGGCCCGGCGGCACGGCCGCTCCCCCACCCTGGTACGGCTGCTGGCCCAGCTCAACGCGGTGATCCCGGTAGTGGAGGGGGCCGCGGCGGCGCACCTGCGGCCGCCCGGGTACGGCCCGCTGCCCGCGGCCTACCCGGCCGCCGTCCGCGCCCTGGCCGACGCCGTCGAGCAGGGCCGCACCGGTCCCGCCCCCTCGCCCGACCTGCCCGTCCCCGCCGGGCCGTCCACCCGGGCACTGGTCGAGGCCATCGGGCACGCCGCCGC
Source organism: Kitasatospora sp. NPDC101447 (assembly GCF_044767225.1). NCBI lineage: Bacteria > Bacillati > Actinomycetota > Actinomycetes > Kitasatosporales > Streptomycetaceae > Kitasatospora > Kitasatospora sp. NPDC101447. Next base: position 33,573 of record NZ_JBIWNL010000040.1, on the reverse strand, counting down.
CGTCGTGTCCGAGCCCGCGCCGGACCCGTACGCCGTCGACGACCGGCTCGGCCGGCCCGCGGGCCTGGGGGTCCGGGCCCGGCGGGCGACCCGCGCCCTGCTGTTGTCCGGCCCGTCCTGGCGGTACGGGCTGCGGCTGGCCCTGTGCATCGGCCTCGCGCAGGTGCTGGTCTCGGTGATCGCGGTGCCCCGCTCGTACTGGGTGGCGCTGACCGTGACCTTCGTGATGAAACCGGACTTCGGCTCGGTGTTCTCGCGCGCCGTGCTGCGCGCACTCGGCACCGCGGCCGGGCTGCTGATCGCCGTCCCCGTGCTCGCCGAGGTGCCGCGCGGCTGGTGGGACGTACCGGTGATGGCGGTGCTGGCGGCGCTGATCCCCGCCCTGTCGACCAAGGGCTACGCCTTCCAGACCGCGGCGATCACCCCGGTGATCCTGCTGCTGTCGGACCTGCTCAACCACCGGGGGTTCGACCTGGTGCTGCCCCGGCTCTACGACTCGCTGATCGGCTGCGCCATCTCCCTGCTGGCCGGCTACCTGCTGTGGCCGGAGTCCTGGCACACCCGGGTCGGCGACCGCCTCGCCGAAGCCGTCCAGGACACCGCCTCGTACGTGTCGCTGGCGTTCACCACCGCGCCGGGGCGGGACGAGCCGGCGCGGGCCCGGTACCGGCGGCGGCTCTACCGGGACCTCTCGGCGGTCCGCAGCGAGTTCCAGCGGGCGCTCACCGAACCGCCGCCGGTCGGGACCAGGGCGGAGGCCCTGTGGCCGGTGGTGATCGCCGTCGAGCGGATCGTGGACGCCACGACCGCCACCCGGGTGCGGATCGAACACGGCGCGCCCGTCCCGACCCCGGCCGAGGTCGGAACCGTGACCCGCGAGCTGACCGACCTCGCCGAGTCGCTGCGCACCGGCCGGCCGCTGCCGGAGGCGGTGTCGGCCACGCTGGCACCGGACTGTGCGCTGGCCCGACTGCATCACGAGGTGCACGCGGCCCGGTCGGTGGCCACGCCGGCGCCGTAGTTGCCACCGCCGCCGACGGCCCCCGGGCCGCCGCGGTGCGCCCCCTGGCCGCTGACGGAGAGCCCCCGGTCAGTCCTCGATCCGCCGCCAGGGCCGGTCCGCCTCCAGCGCGAAGGCCAGCTCCAGTAGCACCCGCTCCTGCCCGTGCGCCGCCGACAGGTGCACGCCGACGGGCAGCCCGCCGGGCGCCGTACCGGCCGGCAGGGCGAGGCCCGGGCCGCCGGTCACGTTGTTGACCGGGGTGAACGCCACGTAGCGCATCAGCCGGTCCATCAGCTCCTCGAAGTCGACGTTCGGGCTGAGGTGCCCGATCGGCGGGGCGGTGTGGGCCAGCACCGGGGAGAGGATCACGTCGTGGTGGCGGAAGACCCGGTGGTACACCCCCTCGGCCCGGCGCAGCCGCCGCAGCACGCCCGGGGTGTGCGGGAACTCCGCCTGGAACTGCCGGCGCAGCCCGGTGGTCAGGCCGTCCAGCTTGTCGGCGCGGAAGCTCGGATCGATCAGCACCCGGCCGGTGAAGGCGATCGCCCAGGCGATGTAGCCCCAGTAGGAGACGAAGTCGCGGGAGAACTCCTCGCCGAACGGCAGGGCGGTCGGTTCGACCCGGTGGCCCATGGCCTCCAGTCGCGCGGCGGTCTCCTCGACCACCCTGCGGGTCGGCTCGTCGGTCTTGGCGATCGGCGAGTCGACCACCAGCCCGATCCGCAGCCGCTGCTCCCCCGGGCCCTCGACCAGGCCGAGCGGGGGCAGCTTGGGGTTGCGGCGGTGGCGCTCGGCGGCCGCGAAGAAGGCGGCGGTGTCGCGCACCGAGCGGGTCAGGACGCCGTCGGTGACCAGGTCGATCGGCAGTTTGGCGCCCTGCGAGTTGGCGACCAGCCGGCCCCGGGTGGGCTTGAGTCCGACCAGGCCGCAGCAGGCCGCCGGGATGCGGATCGAGCCGCCGCCGTCGTTGGCGTGCGCGATCGGCACGACGCCGGAGGCCACCAGGGCCGCCGCGCCGCCGGAGGAGGCGCCGGCCGAGTGCGAGGGCTTCCAGGGGTTGCGCACCGGCTGGGCGTTGGCGAACTCGGTGGAGGCGTTGAGGCCGAACTCGGGCAGCCGGGTCTTGCCGAGGACGGCCAGGCCGGTGGAGAGGAACTGGTCGGTGAAGCGCGCGTTGCGGCGGGCCGGTTGGGCGCGGAAGGCCTCGCTGCCCATCGCGGTCGGCAGGCCGCGCAGGTCGACGTTGTCCTTGAGGTAGGTCGGCACGCCCCACAACGGCCCGCCGATGCCCTCCCGGCTGATCTGCGGCTTGTCGTACGAGGCGTGGGCGACCGGCAGCAGCCGGCCGTCGACCCGCGCGGCGCGCGCGACGGCCGCGGCGACCAGCTCCCGGGGGTTGACCGCGCCGGCCCGCACCAGGGCGGCCAGCGCCACCGCGTCGTGCGTGCCGAGGGCGTCGTCGGTGAACGCGTGCACCCGCTCGTCGGTCATCCGAACTCCCCACTCCCCGCCGGGCTTCCTGCCGTCCGGTCGTCACACCGACCGGTGGTGCCGCCCGGCCCTACTGACCGGTAATCTCGCAAGACCCCGAGTCTATGCGCCGATCGGCGCAGCACCAGTCACTCGTGCGCCCGGTTGGTAAACGATCCGTCAAATCTTCGAGGGCGCACGGACATTCGGCGTGCGCCCCCGCGCCCACCCCACCCGCCGGTCCACGATCGTTTCACGCGCGGCCGCCGGGAAAGACCACCGGGCACGAACCGTTCCGGTCCTTCCCACCCGACCCAAGGTGACGCCCGTGCCGATCCACTCCTTCCCGACCACCCGGTTCACCGCGGCCACCGCCCCCGGCGGTCTCCCGCTGCTCGGCCACGCCCCCGCCCTCCTGCGGCGCCCGTTCGACTTCGTGGCCGGGCTGGCCGCCCACGGCGACCTCGTCCGGCTGCGGCTCGGCCCGCTCGACGCCTACGTCGCCTGCCACCCCGAACTGGTCCGCCGACTGCTCGACGAGGACCACGCGCACGACGGGGGCGGGCCCGTCCCCGACAGCGCCCGCGAGGCCCCCGGCGACGGCCTCGCCGCCTGCCCCGCCACCGCCCACCGGCGCCGACAACGCATGCTGCAGCCCGCGTTCCACCGCGACCGGCTGCCCGGCTACGCCGCGATGACGGCCGAGGAGATCGCCGGAACCACCGCCCCCTGGCGCGACGGCGACGTGATCGACGTCCCCGCCGCGATGTACCGCCTCACCACCGCCGTCACCGCCCGCTGCCTGTTCGCCGCGCACGACCGGGCCGGCGCGTTGCCGGGGCAGGCGAGCATGGACGCCATCGTCCGCGGCGCCGGCCGCCGCGTCATGATGCCGCTGCCCGGCGCCGGCCGCCTCCCCACGCCCGGCAACCGCCGCTACCGGCGCGCCCGGCAGGACCTCCGGGACGTCACCGGGCGGCTGATCGCCGACTACCGCGCCGCCGGCACCGACCACCACGACCTGCTCTCCGTGCTGCTCGGCGCGGTGGACGAGGACGGGCAGGGCCTCTCCGACGCCGAGATCCACGACCAGGTGGTCACCTTCCTGCTGGCCGGCACGGAGACCACCGCCGCCACCCTCTCCTGGGCCTGGACCCTGCTCGCCGCCAACCCCGCCGTCCGCGAGCGCCTGCACGCCGAGCTCGACACGGTCCTCGACGGCCGCCCCGCCCGCCACGAGGACCTGCCCGCCCTCCCGCTCACCGCCCGGATCGTCAGCGAGACCCTGCGGCTCTACCCGCCGGTCTGGCTCCTCAGCCGCACCCTCACCGCCGACACCCGGCTCGGCGGCCACCGTGTCCCGGCGGGCGCCACCGTCCTGGTCAGCCCGTACCTGCTGCACCGCCGGGCCGACGTCTTCCCCTGCCCCGGCCGATTCGACCCCGACCGCTGGCTCACCACCGCCCGGCCCGCCGCCGGCACCTACGCCCCCTTCGGCCTCGGCGCCCGGAGCTGCCTCGGCGACACCTTCGGCACCACCGAAGCCGTCCTCGCCATCGCCACCATCGCCGCCCGCTGGACCATCACCCCCGCGCCCGGCCGGCCCGTCCGCCCCGTCCGCGGTCTCTCGCTCTCCCCGCGCCCCTTCACGGCGACCCTGACCCGCCGGTAGCCGCCGCGGGGCGGCGCCTTCCCGACGGCCCCGCCGCCGGCCCCCGCCCGCGAACGCAAGCACGAAGACGGGCACGAACACGGGCACAGGCACGCGGCCGTGAGCACCCGTCCGGCAGGGACGGTACTGTCGCGGCGGGGGCCGGCGGGGTTGCGCCGGTCGGACTATCGGCTCGACGGGGACAGCACCAGACACATGAACGCTCGATCACCACGGGGGCTCCCGGCCCGGCTGCTGCGCGCCGTGCTCCGGTACCCGCGCCGCTCGCCGCTGACGCTCTGCTACGTCGCCCTGCTCGTCCTGGGCCACGTCTGGGTCGACGGCTTCCTCTCCGCGGACCGGGCGGACGCCCTGCGCGCCTACATCAGCACCAACCTGGACAACCTGCACGACCACCCGCTCACCGCGCTGTTCGGCAGTGCGCTGCTCTACGACGGCACGCTCACCGACATCGCCTCCACCGGCTTCGTCGGCACCCTGATCACCCTCGGCCTCGGCATCTGCTGCTGCCTCGCCTGGGCGGAACACCGCTACGGCAAACTGCGCGCCACCGCCGTCCTCCTCGGCGGGCACATCGGCGCCACCCTGATCACCGCCGTCGTCATCCTGGTCGCCCTGCGGCACGGCTGGTACCCGGAGAGCGTGCGCCAGGACTCCGACTACGGCATCAGCTACGGCGCCCAGACCTGCCTCGCGTTCGCCACCCTCGCCCTGCCCCGCTGGGCCCGCCTCCCCTGGGCCGCCTTCGTGCTCGCCTGGCCGCTCTCCGGCGACGGCGAATGGCCCGGCCCGCTACCGGACTTCACCACCGTCGGCCACCTGCTCTCGGCCGCGCTCGGCTTCGCCCTGGCCGGCGCCGCGGCCGCGCTGGCCTCCCGCCGCCGAAGGGCCGACGCCCTGGCCCCGGCGGACGCCCACCCGTGACCCTCCGCGGCCGACGACGGGAGCGACACCCCGTCAGCAGCCGACGACGGGAGCGCCACCCCGTCAGCGGCCGACGACGGGGACGACACCCCGTCAGCGCGACGGCCGCCGCCCGTCCGCGAGGTCGGCGAGCAGCCGCTCGATCCTCTCCAACCGCCGCTGCAGGTCCTCGACGTCACCCCGGGTCGCGTTCTGCTCGCTCGGCCTGAGGGTGACCAGCAGCTGGCCGTCCGGCTCCAGCCGGGCCCGGGCGACGTCGGTCACGTTGTCGCCGTTCTGGATCCGGATGGCGTGCTCCAGCTCGGACGCCCGCAGCGCCAGGCCGTGCAGCGCGCCGGGCACCAGCTTGCCGTCCTGGACGACGGTGGTGGGCGTGCCCTCCAGGAGCCGGGCCGCCCGCGGGTCCCGGGCGAGCCAGCGGGTGACGGCCGAGTTCACCGCGACCAGCGTGACCGCCCCGATCACGCCGCCGAAGAGGCTGTTGTCGTTGCCGATGATGGCGTTCTGCACCACGTTGGAGAGCAGGAAGACGACCACCATGTCGAAGGTGTTCAGCTGCGCCAGCCCGCGCTTCCCGGCGATCCGGAACAGGATCAGGATCAGCGCGTAGACCGCGACCGTGCGGATGATCTTCTCGGCGATCGACATCTGGATGACCGCCAGGTGCTGCCACATGGCCCCGCTCCTCCCACCACGACGCGACGGAACGGGGCCGACGCTACGCCACGGGAGCCTACGACCGGCGCTTCGGCTTGCCGCGCCGGGCCGCCGCCGCGCCCCGCCCGCCGGCCGACGGCTTCGGCTTCTGCCCGCCCGCCCTCGGCGCACCGGCCTTCTGGCCGCCGGCCTTCGCCGCTCCCCCCCTGGCCCCGCCCGGCTTCTGCTGCTGCGGCTTGCGCTGCCCGTCCGCCGCCTTCTTCGGCGCCGCCTCGGCCGCCGCCGGCGCGGCCCCGCGGCCGCGCGAGCTGTTGACCGTACGACCCCGGACGATCCCGATGAACTCCTCCACCAGGTCGGTCGTCCGCTCCTGCGGCCAGGACAGCGCCACCTGCGACTGCGGCGCCTCCGTCATCGGCCGGAAGGTGAGGTCCCGGCGGTGGTGCAGCCGGGCGAGGGACTGCGGCACCAGGAGCACGCCGACGTTCGCCGCCACCAGCTCGATCGCGTCGGCCGTGGAGTCCGGGCGGGCGATCGCGGGCTGCCCGGGCAGGGTCTCGGCGGTGAAGCCGAGGGTGTCGTCGAGCGGGTGGAACACCACCTCCTCGGCGAGGTCGTCGAGGGTGACCTCCTCGGCGGCGGCGAGCCAGTGGTCCTTGGGGAAGACCACGACGGTGGTCTCGGTGTACAGCGGGATCGCGCTCAGCACGTCCTTGTCGACCGGCAGCCGGACCAGCCCGGCGTCCGCGCCGCCCTCCCGCAGGGTCCGCTCGCCGTCGCCGAACGGGACCGCGAGGAGGTCGAGCGGCACGTCCGGGAGCCGCTCGCCCCAGACCCGGGCCCATTTGCCGGGGGTCACGCCGGGGACGTACACGAGCCGGAAGGAGGGGTTCACCTGCATGTCTGTCACAGGGCAAGGCTACCGACCGTGACCGGAGGAGGCCGCGCACTCCCTTACCCTTGTCTCCATGACATCGCTCAAGCAGAAGACCAGCCAGACCATGAAGCCGGCCACGGCGGCCAAGAAGCTGGGGATCTACCTCGCCGCGGCGCCGACCGACTTCCAGGAGGGCGTGGTCTCCCGCGAGGAGCTCAACGCGCTGCAGGCCGAGCCGCCGCAGTGGCTCCTGGAGCTGCGCAAGGACGGCCCGCACCCGCGCCCGGTGGTCGCCGCCAAGCTCGGCATCTCGATCTCCGGCCTGGCCCGCGGCGGCGTGACCGACGCGCTCACCACCGAGGAGATCGAGGCGATCAAGGCCGAGAACCCGCTCTGGCTGCAGCACGAGCGCGCCAACCAGGTCGACGTCCGCAAGGAGGCCGTGCGGATCAAGGAGAAGCAGGAGAAGGAGGCCGCCGCCAAGGCCGCCAAGGAGGCGAAGGCCGCCCAGGCCCGCTGACCCCCGGCCCGGGCCCCGCTGCCCCGGCCCCGCTCCGCCGCCGTTCCGGCGGCCCGGCGGCCCACGGCTCCGGCACTCCGGCGCCCGCACGTCGGCGCCGATTGTCGGACCCCTGCGCAACGATGGTGCCGACGTCCGTTCCCACGGGCGTCGGCACAGTCGTGCCAGGGCCGGCGAACAGGGAGGCGTACGGATGGCAGGAACGCTGGAGGGGCGGATCGCGCTGGTCGCGGGCGGGACACGGGGCGCCGGGCGCGGCATCGCCGTCGAGCTCGGCGCGGCCGGCGCGACGGTGTACGTCACCGGCCGCAGCACCCGGGAGCACCGCTCCGAGTACGACCGGCCCGAGACGATCGAGGACACCGCCGAACTGGTCACCGCGGCGGGCGGCCGGGGCATCGCCGTGCCGACCGACCACCTCGTCCCGGCCCAGGTGGCCGCCCTGGTGGAGCGGATCGACGCCGAGCAGGGCCGGCTGGACGTCCTGGTCAACGACATCTGGGGCGCCGAGAAGCTGTTCGGCTGGAACGTCCCGGTCTGGGAGCACGACCTGGACGACGGCCTGCGGCTGCTGAGCCTGGCGGTCGAGACGCACGCCGTCACCAGCCACCACGTGCTCCCGCTGCTGCTGAAGCACCCGGGCGGCCTGGTCGTGGAGATGACGGACGGCACCGCCGAGTACAACCGCGACACCTACCGCAACTCCTTCTTCTACGACCTGGCCAAGTCCTCGGTGCTGCGGATGGCCTTCTCGCTCGGACACGAGCTGGGCCCGCGCGGTGCCACCGCCGTCGCGCTCACCCCGGGCTGGATGCGTTCCGAGATCATGCTGGAACACTTCGGCGTCACCGAGGAGACCTGGCGCGACGCCCTGGCCCACGAGCCGCACTTCGGCATCTCCGAGTCCCCGTACTTCGTCGGCCGGGCGGTCGCGGCGCTGGCCGCCGACCCCGGGGTCGCCCGCTGGAACAGCCGCTCGACGTCCAGCGGGCACCTCGCCCGGGAGTACGGCTTCACCGACCGGGACGGCAGCCGCCCGGACTGCTGGCGCTACCTGGTCGAGGTGCAGGACGCCGGGAAGCCGGCCGCCCCGGAGGCGTACCGCTGACCCTCCGGACCGCACCGGCGGCGCGGCCGACACCAGGCGGCAGTTGAACTACCCTCCCTCCGCCGCGTATTGACCACGCCGCCGGCCGCTCCGAATAATCGGGCGGGATCGGGGGAACGCGGGCCGGGGATCAGGGGCCCGCCGACGAGCCCCTGATCGCACCGAGCACTCACCGAAGCGCACTGCACTGCACTGCACCGAAGCGCACCGCACTGCACTGCACCGGACCAGGGGGACCCGTGATCGAGCAGCCACCGCACAACGAACTCGCCGCACTGGCCGACGAGTACTTCGACGCCGAGAACACCCACAACCCGTTCGACGCGACCCTCAGCGGCGTCGAGGGCTACGCGCACCTGCTGCCCGACCCCTCCCGCGACGCCGCGCTGCGGCACCGCGAGGCCCTGCGGGGCTTCGGCGGCCGGCTCGCCGCGATCCCGCTCGACGGGCTGGCCGACGAGGACCGGACCACCCACCGGGTCCTGGCCCGGCTGATCGACAACGGCATCGGCCGACTCACCCACGGGCTGGAGGAGTTCAGCGTCTCGGCGACCATCGTCGCCGCGCACAACGAGGCCTTCGGCGCTCTCGCGATGACCCCCGTCGACCACGAGGGCGCCGACGCCTACCTGGAGCGGCTCGCCGGCCTGCCCGCCTACCTCGACGCCGCCCTGCGCCTGGCCCTGGACGCCGCCGCCGAGGGCCGCCGACCGCTGCGCAGCGGGGTGGACGCCGCGGTCACCCAGCTGGCGGGCCACCTCACCGCCGCCCCGGAGGAGTCCACGCTGCTGCGCCCGCTGCGGGGCCGGCCGGAGTACGAGCGTGCCCGGGAGATCGTGCGCGACGCCGTCCACCCGGCGGTGGCCCGCTACCGGGACGGGCTGGCCCGGCAGTTGGCGCCGGACGCCCGCCCCGACGACCGGGCCGGCGTCTGCCACGTGCCGGGCGGCGCCGAGGGCTACGCCGACGCCGTCGCCCGCTTCACCCGGCCCGGCCTCACCCCGGAGGAGATCCACCGGATCGGGCTGGACACGGTCGCGGCACTGCGCGAGGAGTTCGCCGAGCTGGGCGGCAAGGTGCTCGGCATCACCGACGCCGCGGGCGTGCTGACCGCGCTGCGCGAGGACCCCTCGCTCCGCTTCGACAGTGCCGACGAGATCATCGCCCTGGTGGACGGCGCCCTGGAACGGGCCCGCCGCGCCGGCCCGGACTGGTTCCGCCCGTACCCGATCGCCGACTGCGTGACCAAGGAGATCGACCCGATCGAGGCGGAGGGCGCCCCGCTGGCCTACTACCAGCCGCCGGGCCCGGGCGGGGTGCCCGGCACCCACTGGATCAACACGCTGCACCCGCGGACCCGGTTCAGGTACGAGTACGAGGCGATCGCCTTCCACGAGAGCGTGCCCGGCCACCACCTGCAGATCGCCGTCGCGCAGACCCTGCACCACCTGCCGCGGTTCCGGCAGAAGCCGAGCGGCCAGCTGACCGCCCACGTCGAGGGCTGGGGCCTGTACACCGAGCGGCTCGCGGACGAGATGGGGCTGTACAGCTCGGACCTCGCCCGCTTCGGCATGCTCTCGATGGACGCGCTGCGGGCGGTGCGCCTGGTGGTGGACACCGGGATGCACCACTACGGCTGGTCCCGGGAGCGGGCGATGGCCTTCATGCGGGACAACACGGCCACCCAGGAGGCCAACGTCCGCAACGAGATCGACCGCTACCTCGCCTGGCCGGGCCAGGCGACCGCCTACCTGATCGGCCGTCGGGAGCTGGTCCGGCACCGTCAGCGGGCGCAGGCGGCGCTCGGTGCCCGGTTCGACGTCCGGGAGTTCCACCACCAGCTGATCGGGCACGGCAGCCTGCCGCTGGGGGTGCTGGACGAGCTGGTCTCGGACTGGATCGCGGCGGCGCAGTAGCCGACCGGCCCGGCCCACCCGGGGCGAGCGGCGCCCGGCTCGCTCCCGGGGCGGGCGGCTCGTTCCCGGGGCGCCCGGGTCACTCCCGGGATGGCGCCCGGCTCGCTCCCGGGGCGGGCGGACGGTCATGGGTGCGGAAACGGTTCCTCGCGCCCGGCAAAGGCTTCCCCCGCCCGGACGTGGCATCACCCCTTCGGCCCTGTCGACACGGTAGTGTCCGCTGGCGCGGCCCCCGCCATCCGGGTGACCGCAGCTCACGCACACCCAGATGGAGGAACCCCCGTGTCGGCTCCCGCCCGCCGCGTCCTGGCCGTGGCCGCGGCCGTCCTGCTCGCCACCGCCGCAGGCTGCTCGCCCGGCGGCGGCCACACCGCCAAGGGGAGCAGCGGCCGGAGTTCCGCCCCGGCCGCGGGCGGTGACGCCGCCCAGCCCGCACCGGCCGCGATCGTGACCGGGCCCGGCCCCAAGAGCTCCTACGACGCCCAGCCGCAGCCCGCGCCCGGCAGCTGCCACTTCCGCTACACGGCGGACAAGCAGCCGCTGCCCGACCCGACCTGCACCCCCGGCGCGATCAGCCCTGCGGTCACCCAGGACAACCTCAAGGACACCATCTGCAAGCCGGGCGGGTACACCTCGACCATCCGCCCGCCGTCGAACCTGACGGGCAAGGAGAAGGCCGACAACGCCAAGTCCTACGGCTACACCGGCCCGATGGGCGACGCCGAGTACGACCACCTGATCAGCCTGCAGCTCGGCGGCGACCCCAACGACGCGCGCAACCTGTGGATCCAGCCGCCCTCCCCCGGCCACGTCCCGGGCAAGGGCCCGAACAACCCCAAGGACTCGGTGGAGACGCACCTGCACACCGCGATCTGCAAGGGCCAGGTCACCCTCGCCGCCGCCCAGCAGGCGATCGCGACCGACTGGACGACGGCCGAGGTCAAGCTCGGCATCAGGTCCGGCGGCACGCCGACCGCCGAGGCCGACGCCGACGGGGACTGACGGCTGCGAGACCGACTCCGACGGGACTGACGGGCTGCCGACGCCGACGGGGCGCTGACGAACGCTGAGGAATCGTTCCGCCGACGGGTCCTCCCGGCCCGCCGGCGGGGCGGCTCAACGCCCGTCCGTCTCCACCAGCTCGGCGATGGTGTCGAACGGCCGGTACCGCGCGAACTCCGCGCCCAGCGCACGGGCCCGCTCCCGGAACCGGCCCTCGCCGAGCACCCGGTCGACCGCCCGCCCGACCTCCTCCGCCGCCGGCCGGCCCGTCCGCAGGTCCAGCCCCGCCCCCGACCACTGCACCCGGGCCGCCACCTCCGGCTTGTCCTCGGTCGCCCCGGCCACCACCAGCGGCACCCCGTGCCGCAGCGCCGTCTGCACCCCGCCGTAGCCGCCGTTGCTCACCAGCACGTCGGTGTGCGGCAGCAGCCGCTCGAACGGGACGTAGTCGGCGGCGCGCACGTTCCCCGGCAGGGCGCCGCCGAGCAGCTCGGCGAGCGCCTGCGGCCCGTCCGGGCGGCCGGTGGCGGCCACGACCAGCACGTCGCGCTCCGCCAGGGCGCTGACGGCCGGCGCGACGAGTTCCCCGAGGTCGCGGTTGGCGAGCGTCCCCTGGGTCACCACGACGACCGGCCGCCCGCCGGTCACCTCCCCCCACCACGACGGCAGCGGCTGCTCGCCCCCGACCGGCCCGGGCAGCGCGCCGATCAGCCGGAAGCCGGCCGGGGCGTCGCTGCGCGGGTACTCGAAGCCCGGCACGGTCAGCTGCAGGAAGTGGTCCGGCACCGTGACCGCGGCCAGCCCGCGCGGGCCCTCCGGCAGCCGGACGCCCAGCTCCGCGTGCACCTCCTCGGCGTACCGGCGCAGCGGTTCGCCGCGCCGGGCCGCCTCCTCCCCGAGCGCCCGGTTTCGGGCCCGGCCCTCCTCCCCCGGCAAGGGCGGCAGGCCGGACCCGAAGGGCGCGGTGTCCACGCTCGGCAGCATGGCCGGGGTGACGCCGACGCCGATCAGCAACGGGCGCTGCGACCGGGGGCGGCTCAGCGCCAGCGGCAGCACGCCCTGCAGGAAGGCGTCCGCGATCACGGCGTCGGCCGGGAAGTCCGCCAGCAGCGCGAGCAGCGCCCGGTACTGGACGGGGATCGGCGCGATGAACACGTGCCGGGCGTCGAAGGCGAGCCGCTCCGGGCCGGGCGGCAGGCTCGACCGTCCCGGGAAGCTCGCGTCGAGGTCGCGGTCGTCGAAGTCCGCCCCGGCGGGCAGCGCGACGAACCGCGCCCCCGCCCGCTCCGCCGCCCCGGCGAACCGCGAGCCGCCGAGGAACACCACCTCGTGCCCGCGGGCGGCGAGGTCGGCGGAGACGGCCAGCAGCGGGCCGGTGTGGCCGTGGGCGGGCAGGGCGGTGGTGATGATCCTGGACAGCGGAGGCTCCTGTGGTGGGTGCTGCGGTTCGTGGTCGGACCCACCGTAGGGACGCCCGGTTGACGATCGATGAACGCGTCAGCGCCCGAGCACCGCTCCACCGTTGACACCGATGACCTGCCCGGTGACGTACCCGGCCGCCGGGGAGACCAGGTAGCCGACGGCGTCGGCCACATCAGTGGGGGTGCCGGCCCGACCGACCAGGGTGTCGGCGATCTTCCGGGCGTGGAACTCCTCGCTCCACCAGGAGCCGAAGATCTCGGTCTCCTCGATGTAGCCGGGCGCGAGCACGTTGACCGTGATCCCCTCCGAACCCAACTCCCGTGCCAGGCCGAAGGCCCAGCCGTGCAGCGCGGCCTTCGCGGCGGCGTACGTGCCGGCCGAGTACGGGCCCGCGCCGCCGCGCTGGGCCGCCGTCGAGCTGATCACGACCAGCCGTCCGCCGGGCCGGCGCAACCGGCTCTGCAGGGCGGTGGTCAGCAGGACGGCGGTGAGCAGGTTGGATTCCAGGCCGTGCCGCCAGGAGCGCGCCAGGGCCGCCAGGCTGCCGTCCTCGGGCACCGGTACGGAGGCGCCCGCGTTGTTCACCAGCGCGTCCACCGGCCCGAGTTCGCCGATCCGGCGGGCCACCTCCTCGACCGCCTCCGGGTCGGTCAGGTCGACCGTCAGCGGGACGATCCGGTCGGGCCCCACCGTCCACTCGATCTCCTCGCGGGCCCGCTCCAGCACGTCGGCCCGGCGCCCGAGGATCACCACCCGGTATCCGTCCCCGGCCAGTCGGGCCGCGATCGCCCGGCCGATCCCGGTGCCCCCGCCGGACACCACCGCGAGCTGTTCCCCCGTCACTTCGTCCCCTCTCGTACGCCTGTCGGCGCGGTTCGATCCGGGGCCTCACTGGCCCTTCGGTTCCGAACCGCTCCCCTGTACCGTAGCGAGGCGCGTGAGCGGGTCGACACCGGGGGGACGGGACACCGTGACGGGGACCGGTATCAAGGGCCGGGGACAGGAGACGCACGACGCGGTCCTCGCCGCCGTGCTGGGCGGCCTGACGGCGACGATCGACGGGTGGCTGCTGTCGTCCTTCCGGAACGGCGCGCAGGCCGCGAACAGGCAGCGCGACGCGGTGAACTCCGCACTCGTCCTGGCCACCCCGGTCCTCTTCGCGGCCCTGCCGGGGTCGCTCGTAGGCCCCTCCGGGCGCTGCCGCCGGGGCCCCCGGGCCCGACCCCGCAGGCGGAGCCCCGGCCGCGGGGGCCGGAGAGCGCCCGGTAGCTTGTCCGGCGTGACCGATCAGACCGCGGCCGTGCCGCCGACCGTGTACCGCTCCTCCCCGCTCCGGATGCTCCTCGTCCTGATCGGCGCGGTGGCCTTCGTGGCGCTCGGCGCGGACCTCGCGACGGGGGACGGGTCGGTAAAGAACCGGCTCGTCGGCGGGGCCGGCGTGCTGTTCTTCGGCCTGTGCGCCCTGATGTGCGCCAACCGGCTCGTCCGGGGCCGGCCCGAGCTGGTGCTGGACGCGGCCGGGCTGGACCACGTGCAGCTCGGGCGGATCGCCTGGCACGAGATCGCCGCCGTCGGCATCCGGGTGATCACCGTCAGGGGCGCCACCCAGCGCATGGTCGAGCTGGTCCTGACCGACCCCGCCCGCTACCTGGCCCGGGCCCCGCGAACCGTCCGGACGACCGCCGCGGCCAACCGCCGGATGGGCTTCGGCCCGGCGAACATCTCCACGACCACCCTCCCCGTCGGCCCCGAAGCGGTCGTCACCGCCATGCGGCGGCACCACCCGGCACTGGTCGTCACGGGCTGACTACCGAGCCCGCCAGGCCGCCAACCGGGCGGCCAGGTCCAGGAGTTCCGCCGCGGCGTCGGTCCGGGCCGACGGCCCGCGGTGCTCCGACGTCACGCCGGGTCCGGGACGGTCGGCAGGGCGCGCTTGTGCGCGGTGCGGCGGTAGTGGCCGAGGACGGTGGCAGCGGCCTCCTCGTCGACCGGGCGGCCCTCCAGGAAGTCGTCCAGGGCGTCGTAGGTGACGCCGAGGGCCTCCTCGTCGGGGCGGCCGGGGGCCAGGTTCTCCAGATCGGCGGTCGGGGTCTTCTTGACCAGCTCGGCCGGCGCCCCCAGCGCCTCCGCCATCGACCGCACCTGCCGCTTCGTCAGGCCGGACAGCGGCATCACGTCGGCCGCGCCGTCACCGTACTTGGTGAAGAAGCCGACGGCGGCCTCGGCCGCGTGGTCGGTGCCGACGACCAGTCCGCCGTTGGCACCCGCCGCCGCGTACTGGACCACCATCCGCTGGCGGGCCTTGACGTTGCCTCGGACGAAGTCCTCGTGGGCGTGGTCGGTGAAGGTCAGCCCGGCGGCGAGCAGGGCGTCCAGGGCGGCGTCGGTCGCGGGCTTGACGTCGACGGTCAGCAGCTCGTCCGGCTCGATGAAGGCGACCGCCCGCCGGGCGTCCTCCTCGTCCGCCTGCACCCCGTACGGCAGCCGCATCGCGCAGAAGGCCGCCGCGTACCCGTCGGCGCGCAGCCGGTCCACGGCGAGCCGGCAGAGCCGCCCGGCGGTGGTGGAGTCCACCCCGCCGCTGATCCCCAGCACCAGGGTGCGGGCGCCCGCGGCCCGGAGCTGCTCCGCGAGGAACGCCGCCCGGCGCTCGGCCTCCCGCAGCGGGTCGGGGACGGGCGCGACCCCGAGCGCGCGGCCGATCTCCCGCTGGAGGTCGGCGGTCAGGGGCTCGGTCATGGCGACTCCTCGGTTACGGCGATTCCTCGGTCACGGCGATTCCTCGCTCATTGCGCCTCCTCGGGCCGGGCGGCGCGCCCCGCGCGGAAGGCGACGCGGTGGGTGCCCGTCATCGACGTCACCAGCGAGTACAGCGAGGTGGTGGCGGTGATGAACAGGCGGTTGTTCTTCGGGCCGCCGAAGGTGATGTTCGAGACGGGTTCGGGGACGAGGATACGGCCGATGAGGGTGGCGTCGGGGGCGTAGCAGTGGACGCCGTCGCCGAAGGCCGCCGCCCAGAGCCGCCCGTCGAGGTCGAAGCGGATGTTGTCGAACCGGCGGCCCTCGCCCTTGACGAAGATCCGGTCGCCGCTGAGGTCGCCGTCCTCACCGATGTCGAAGACCCTGATGTGCCCGGCCCGGCTGTCGTTGACGTAGAGCTGCCGCTCGTCGAGCGAGAGGACCAGCCCGTTGGGCCCGTCGAAGCCTTCGGCGGCGAGCCGGACCTCACCGCTGTGCGGGTCGATCCGGTAGACGTTGCGGGCACCGATCTCGGATTCGGCGCGGTGGCCCTCGTAGTCGCTGGTGATGCCGAAGTCCGGGTCGGAGAACCAGATCGCGCCGTCCGAGCGGACCACCGCGTCGTTGGGCGAGTTGAGCCGCTTGCCCTGGTAGCGGTCGGCGAGGACGGTGATCCGGCCGTCGTGCTCGGTGCGGGTGACCCGGCGGTTGCCCTGCTCGCAGCTGATCAGCCGGCCCTCGCGGTCGAGGGTGTTGCCGTTGGGGTGGCCGGCCGGGGAGCGGAAGACGCCGACCGTTCCGGAGGCCTCGTCCCAGCGCAGCAGGCGGTCGTTGGGGATGTCGCTCCAGACGACCTGGCGCCAGGCGGGCAGGTAGACCGGGCCCTCGGCCCAGCGGCAGTCGCCGTACAGCTTCTCCAGTCGGACGTCACCGTTGGCGCAGCGACGGAACCTCTCGTCCAGTACCTCGTACAGCCCGAACTCGATGGAGCCAGACATCGTTCACCTCATGTCGTGATTCGCCGAATGTCGTTCCGGTGATCCGGAGTATGCCAGAACAGGGTATGGTCCCACCATGACCATCGATCATCTCGACGACACCGACCGCGCGTTGCTCACCCTGTTGCAGCAGGACGCCGGGCAGGCCTACGCGGCCCTGGGCCGGGCCGTGGGGCTCTCCGCGGCGGCGGCGCACGAGCGGGTGCGCAAGCTGCGCGAGCGCGGCGTGGTCCGCCGCACCACGGTGGAGGTGGACCCGAAGGGCCTCGGGCTGGGGGTGCTCTCCTTCGTGATGGTGGACTCCTCGGCCTGGATGGGGGACTCCGCGCAGGCCTTCGCCGCGATCCCCGAGATCGTGGAGGCGCACGTCATCGCGGGCAGCGCCTCGGTGCTGGTCAAGGTGCGGACGGCGACCACCGAGCAGCTCCAGGACGTGCTGCGCAGGCTCTACGCGATCGAGGGCGTGAGCGGGACGCAGGCGACCGTCGTGCTGGAGACCTTCTTCGAGCGACCGCCCGCGACCCAGTCCCCGCCCGCGTCTCAGTCCCCGTCCGCGACCCGGTCCCTGTCTCAGTCCCCGTCCGCGCCTCGGTCCCCGTCCGCCTGAGGCTCCTCCGCCTTGGTCAGTGACACCGGGCGCGTCGGCCCGGCCGGGCGCGCCGGCTCCGCCGGGCGCTTCCCCGGGTGCTTCAGGATCTCCAGGACCAGGCGGCCGTCCACGGTCTCCTGGGCGACCAGCAGGCTCGCCAGCTCGTCCAGGTGGTGCCGGTGTTCGGTCAGCAGGCCGACGGCCCGACGCTCGGCCTGCCGCAGCAGGCCCGCGACCGCCTCGTCCACGGCGCGCTGGGTCTGCTCGGAGTACGGGCGGCGCAGCAGGTCCTCGGGGCTGTCACCGAGGTAGTGCGGACTGCCGCTGGAATAGCCGACCGGGCCGAGCTCCGGGGAGAGGCCGAACTCGCGGACCATCCGGGTGGCCACCGTGGTGGCGTTCGCGAGGTCGTTGGCGGCGCCCGTGGAGCCCTCGCCGAACACCACCAACTCGGCTGCCCTGCCACCGAGTTGGACGGTGAGCAGGTCGGTGAGGTAGCCCTCGCTGTAGAGGTGCCGCTCCGCCTCCGGCAGCTGCTCGGTGGCACCGAGGGCGACCCCGGCCGGGAGGATGGTCACCTTGGCGACCGGATCGGCGTGCTCGCACAGCGCGGCCATCAGGGCGTGCCCGGACTCGTGCACGGCGACGGCGTGCCGCTCCTCGGGCAGCAGCGCGTTGGAGGACTCCCGGCGGCCGAGCAGCACCCGGTCGCGGGCGGCGTCGAGGTCGTCGGCGGTGAGGGTGGCGCGGTCGGCGCGGACGGCGTTGATGGCGGCCTCGTTGACCAGGTTGGCGAGGTCGGCGCCGGAGAAACCGGGGGTGCCGCGGGCGATCCGGTCCAGGTCGGCGTCCGGGGCGAGGGTCTTGCCCCGGGTGTGCACGGTGAGGATGGCCGCCCGCTCGGCCTGGTTGGGCAGCGGCACGGTGACCTGCCGGTCGAAGCGGCCGGGGCGCAGCAGCGCCGGGTCGAGGGCGTCGGGCCGGTTGGTGGCGGCGATGACGACGATTCCGGTGCTCTGGTCGAAGCCGTCCATCTCGGCGAGCAGCTGGTTCAGGGTCTGCTCCCGCTCGTCGTTGCCGCCGATCCGGGTGCCGCCCGCCCGGCGGGCGCCGACGGCGTCGATCTCGTCGATGAAGACGATCGACGGCGCGCGCTTGCGGGCCTCCTCGAAGAGGTCGCGGACCCGGGAGGCGCCGACGCCGACGAACATCTCGACGAACCCGGAGCCGGTCACGGACAGGAACGGCACCTCGGCCTCCCCCGCGACGGCCCGGGCCAGGAGGGTCTTGCCGGTACCCGGCGGCCCCACCATGATCACCCCGCGCGGCCCCTTGGCCCCGGCGGCGGCGTACCGCTCCGGGCTGCGCAGGAAGTCGACCACCTCGCTGACCTCCTGCTTCACCCCCTCGTACCCGGCGACGTCGGCGAACCCGGTGGCCGGCCGCTCGGCTTCGATGATCTTCGCCCGGGAGCGGCCGATGGCGCTCAGCCCGCCGCCCAGCGACCGGGCGGCCATCCGGCCCGACCAGAGGAAGAGGCCGCCGAAGAGCAGCAGCGGCAGGAACAGCAGCAGGGTGGACCAGATCGAGCTGCCGCCGGAACGGGTGCCGGTGACGGTGACGTGCTGGTCACCGAGCGCCTGGCTGAGGTGGGAGGTGTCCAGGGCGGTCGGGATCTGGCTGGTGAAGCGGGTGCCGTCCTTGAGCGTGCCGCTCACCGCTCCGGTGTCGCTGACGATCACCGTCTGCACCTGTCCGGTGTCGACGCGGTTGACGAAGTCGGTGTAGGCGTAGCGGTTGCCGGGCGTGCCGGGCTTGGAGAACAGCACCAGGAGGAGCAGCGTCACCAGGACGGCGACCGGCAGCAGCCAGCGGCGCCACGAGGGCGGCGGCGGCTTGGGCGGGCCGTCCCCGGGGCCCTGGCCGGGCCGCCCCGGGCCTGGGTTCCGCCCCGGGCCGGGATTCCAGCCGGGGCCCTGGCCGGGGCCTCGCTTGCCCGTCGGACCGGGCCCGGGGCCGCGCTCGCCCGTCGGACCGGGTCCGGGTCCCGGTTCGACTTCGGGCGCTGGTCCGGGTCCCGGTTCGGGTCGGGGATCGGAGTCCGGCGGTGTCGCGGGGTTCCGGCCGGCGCGCAGCCGGATTCGTGCGATCATCCACGCTCACCGCCTCTCGGGGCCACGGAGCCTCCGTCTCCATGGTCGGACGCTCCGCGCCAGGACGGGAGCCCGAAGAGGGGCTGTCCCGAAACCCCGGACCCGGCGCCCACCCCCGTCGGGCACCGGGTCCGCGGTCCCCGGCCGAGCCGGCCGCGGCCCCCGGCGGGGTCAGGAGAAGTCGAGCGAGCCCGTCCGGGTCCGCTTGAGCTCGAAGAACTTCGGGTAGCCGGACAGCAGCCGGACGCCCTCGAAGACCCGCACGGCGTCCTCCCCGCGGGGTATCGCGGTCAGCACCGGCCCGAAGAAGGCGACGCCGTCCACGTGGATGGTCGGCGTGCCGACCTCCTCGCCGACCGGGTCCATGCCCTCGTGGTGGCTCTTGCGCAGGGCGATGTCGTACTGGGTGCTGTTCGCCGCGTCGGCCAGCTCCTCGGGCAGCCCGGCCGCGACCAGGGCCTCCCGGATGACGGCGTCGTCGGCGGGCCGGTCCTGGTCGTGCAGGCGGGTGCCGAGCTCGGTGTAGAGGTCGCGCAGCACGTGCTGGCCGTGCTTCTCGGCGGCCGCGATGCAGACCCGCACGGGGCCCCAGCCGGTGGTCATCAGCCGCTGGTAGCGCTCGGGAAGGTCGGTGCGGCCCTCGTTGAGGACGGACAGGCTCATCACCCGGAAGGTGAGGTCGAGCTCGCGGTGGCGGTCGACCTCCAGGATCCACCGGGAGGTGATCCAGGCGAACGGGCAGACGGGGTCGAAGTAGAAGTCGACCTTGGTGGTCCCCGGCCGGCCGTCGGTCAGTTCGGAAACCCCGGAAACCTCGGAAACACCGGAAGCAAGGGAAACGTCGGAAACATCGGAAGCGTTGGAAGCGTCGGTCACGTGGGTCGCGTTGTTCGTCACGTCGATGAGCCTAACGGCGAAGTGGACCACTCAACAGAGCCAATCATCACCGATTCCATTGGGCCACTTCTCCCGACGACCCCTCCTCAGCTGCAGGTCGTCCCGTCCGCCGGCACCGTACCGTCCAGCAGGTAGGCGTCCACGGTCTGCTTCAGGCAGGGGTTGCCGGTGTTGTAGCCGCCGTGGCCCTCGCCGTGCAGGGTGACGGTGACGCCGACGCCCGGGCCGAGCTGCTGCGCCATCGCGTGGGCGCCCTCGACCGGGGTGGCCGGGTCGCCGGTGGTGCCGACCACCAGGATCGGGGCCGCGCCCGCGGCGGCGACCTCCGGGTGGTCGCCCTTGCCCGGCACCGGCCAACCGGTGCAGCCGGTCAGGCCCCAGGCGGTGAACGCGCCGAACACCGGGGACGCGGCCTGGAACTGCGGCAGCTGCTGCTGGACGTCCTGGTCGGAGTAGCGCTGCCGCGAGTCCACGCAGCCGACCGCCCGGTTCGCGGCGTTCAGGTTGCTGTAGTGCCCCTGCGCGTCACGCCCGTTCAGGCCGTCGGCGAGCTGGAGCAGCGTGGTGCCGGTGCCCTGCTCCATCGCCTCGGTGAGCCCGGCCGCCAGCACCGGCCAGGTCTCCTGGCTGTACAGGGCGCCGGCGATGCCGGTGACGCCCAGGGTCTCGGTCAGCTGCCGCCCGTCCGCGGTGGGGAGCGGCGACCGCTCCAACTGCTGCACCAGCGCGGTGACCTTCGCCGTCCCCTCGGCACCGCCCGCGCCGGTCGGGCAGGAGGCGCCGACCCGGGCCGCGCAGGCCTTCATGAAGTCGTCGAGGGCGAGTTGGAAGCCCTGGGCCTGGCCGAGCGCGGACTGCTGCGGGTCCTTGGTCGGGTCGACCACGGAGTCCAGCACCATCCGACCGACCTGCTGCGGGAACAGGTGCGCGTACACGCCGCCGAGCTGGGTGCCGTAGCTGATGCCGAAGTAGGAGAGCTGCCGGTCGCCCAGCACCTGCCGCATCAGGTCCATGTCCTGGGCGGCGCTCTCGGTGTCCACGTACGGCAGCACCGCGCCCGAGTTGTGCTCGCAGGCGGCGACGAACCGGGCGTTGCTGTCGTCGAGGGCCTTCACGGCGGCCGGGTCGCCGGGGGTGCTGTCGACGGTCGCGGAGGCGTCCAGCGCCCGGTCGTCCAGGCAGGTCACCCCGGCGCTGGCGCCCACCCCGCGCGGGTCGAAACTCACCAGGTCGTAGCGGCTGTTGAGGGAGGCGTAGCTCGGGGCGAGGGCGGGCAGGGTCGCCACGCCGGAGGCGCCGGGGCCGCCGAAGTTGAAGAGCAGCGAGCCGATCCGGTGCTGCTCGTCCTTGGCCTTGCTGCGGATCAGCGCGAGGTCGATCGTCGGTCCGTCCGGCCGGCCGTGGTCGAGCGGGGCCTTGAGGGTGGCGCACTGCCAGTCCGCGGCGGGTGCGGTGCCGCCGCCCTGGGCGGCGCTCGGGGCGGCGCAGGCGTGCCAGTCCAGTCGCTGGGCGGCGAGCCCGGTGGCGGTCGCCGAGGCGCCGATGGCCGGGGAGGTGGGCGCGGGCTCGGCGGCGGACGACCCCTCACCCTGGCATCCGGTGGCGGCGGCGAGCAGCAGCGCGGTCAGGCCGAGCGCTCCGGCGCCGCGGACGGCGGTGTGCATGGGGTGGGTCCACCTCTCGGGTCGGCCGGTCACCATGGACCCTAGGCGCCGCGACCCGGCACAACCCGCCCGAAGCCTCCGGACGGGGGCGCGCGCCGCCCGTCCTGCCACCGGCCGCCCGGGTGAGGGTTCAACCGCCCCACCCGGTGGCACCCTTACCGCCGTCCGGCCGCACCGGGCGCCGGAACCGTGCCACGGAGGGCGAGTTGAGCAGCGACACCACCGCACCGGACGAGGACGACCGCACCGACTCCGACGGCGTGGACGTCTTCGTCACCGACACCCGCCGGGAGGTCCTGCCCCGCCTGCGAGACGACGAGCGGGACACCGGCCCCCGGCCCGCCTCCCGCGCCGGGGACTGGGCCGTGATCGACGCCGTCCACCGCCACCTCTCCGAACACCGGGCGGGCATCGGTCAGCCGCTGCTGACGCTCCAGGTGGTCAAGGTCCAGGAGGAGGCCGGGGAGGTCGCCGAGGCCCTGCTCGGCGTCCTCGGCGCCAATCCCCGCAAGGGCGTCAGCCACACCCTGGCCGACCTGCAGGGCGAGCTCTGCGACGTGATCACCGCGGCGATGGTCGCCCTCCGCGACACCACCCCCGACCCGGCCGCCGTCCTCACCGCCCACCTCGCCGCCTGGCGCCCGCGGCAGCCGGGCGAGCCGCCGGTGGGGTAACGGGGGCAGCCGGGGCGGGTGCCAACTGGCCGGTGCGGCCGAGGTGTTCCCGGCCGTGCGGTGCGGCCGAGGTGTTCCCGGCCGTGCGTCCGGATCCCGGCGAGGGTCGCCGGCCTCGGCGTCAGCGCCGGCTCACGCCCTGTCCCAGGGTCTCAGGCGGCCCGGCCCCTCCGACCGGCCTCCTGGCCCCACCGGCTCACCCCGTCTTTCCCAGCCCTACTGCCCCTGCCGATCGGCAGGGGCACACCGGGAATCCCGGCCCAGGAACCTCCCGATCGGCACATGTGCGGAGGGCCGGAAGCGCGCAACGATGACGGTCGTCGGGGCCCGCCGTCGGGGCCCGGAGAGGAGGCAGCCATGACCGCGATGTCCATCCTGTTCCCGGTGTTCGCGATCGCCGCGCTCAGCGCTGTCTGCGTCGCGTTCGCCGCGGCCCCGGTCACGGCCGTCACCACCGGGGCCCGCACGGCTCGCACCCGCGGCTCACCCCGGTTCCATCCCCGGCGTGCCGCGGACGGCGTACGCACGCAGGCGCAGCCCGTCGAAGGCGGTCCGGGGCAGGCTCAGACCGAAGCGCCGCTCGACGGCGGCGAGGGTGCGGCGGGCGGCCGGGCCTTCGCCCTCGGGGCCGCAGGGGGTGACGCCGTCCGCCTCCAGGACGCACGCGGCGACCAGGTCCGGCACCAGCAGGTCGGGCTCCTGGCCCCAGCGCCAGCGCTCCTCGCCGAGGCCGAAGCCGCACAGCACGGCGCCGTCCCGGGCGTAGTCGAGCAGCGCCGGCGGCTGTTCCGGCATCAGGCGGAAGTGGACGACCTCGACGCCGTCGCGCGCTATCTCGGTGAGCAGCTCGCCGCCGGTGGAGTCGCCGTACTCGATCGCGAACGACCAGCCGCCGCACTCGCCGACGCGGACCACGCCGTCGCCGTCGTCGCCCGGGCGGTAGACGTCGATGTCCAGGGCCCGGATCTCGGCGCCGCTGATCGGCACGGTCCCGGCGGTCGGGTCGGCGCCCATCCGGCGGGCGAGTTCCTCCGGCGGGATCCCCCGGGCGAACACCACACCGCCGACCTCGCCGTCCGCGTCGGGCCCGCCCGTTCCCGGCAGTCCGGTGCCCGGCCGACCGGCGTCCGGCCGACCGACGTCCGCGAGCCACTGGATGCCGTCGCCGTCCCTCCCGGCTCCCTCGCGCGTTCCGTCGGTCATGCCGCCCTCCCCTCGCGCCGGCCTGCGGTGGCCGGGCGCGCCGGTGGGCACCCTAACCGACACCGCCGACGGCCGGAGCCCGGTCGCCGGAACGGTGCCGGATCAGGGCCCGGCGTGGGCCGGCTCCCGCCGCCGACCGGGCGTCGGGGCGGTGGTCCGATCGCGGAACTCACCGGTCCGGCAGGCCCGTTCGCACCGACGCGGGCGCCGTCCGGTTCACCCGGCGCCGTACGGCTCCTCCTGGGCGGCCGCGGCCTCGAACAGCAGCTTCGCGGCCACCGTCGCCCCGTCGGCGCGGATGGTCCCGGCCACGGCCAGCGCGCGGGTACGGGTCTCGGGGGCCAGGGCCGTGGCCAGCGCGGCGGACAGGGAATCGACGGTGGGCGCGGGGTCGAGGTGGGCCGCGCCGATGCCCAGCTCGGCCACGCGGGCGGCCCAGTACGGCTGGTCGGCGATCCGGGGCACGACCAGCTGGGGCGCGCCCGCCCGGGCGGCCGTGGTGGTGGTGCCCGCGCCGCCGTGGTGGACGACGGCGGCGACCCGGCGGAACAGCGCCTGCTGGTTGACCTCGCCGACGGCGAAGCAGTCGTCCCCGTCATCGACCGGGGCCAGGCCGGCCCAGCCCCGGGCCAGGATCACCCGGCGGCCGTGGGCGCGGGCCGCGTCGATCGCGATCCGGGCGATGCCTTCCGGAGCGTGGGCGGCCATGCTGCCGAAGCCCACGTACACGGGCGGTTCGCCGGCCTCCAGGAACGCCTCCACCTCGGCCGGCAGCGGACGGTCGTCGGGCAGGATCCACGCCCCGGTCTGCACCGGGTCGAGCTCCGTCATGCCCTGCGACGGACAGAGCACCGGGTCCGCCGCCAGCCACGGCCGGTCGGTGAGGACGTGGTCGCGGACGTTGTCGACCGGCGGCAGGCCGAGCGCCGCCCGGTGCCGGTTGAGCGCCTCGCCGTACAGCCCGTTCACCCGCTGGGCGTCCTGCTCCCACAGCACCCGGTGGTCGGTCTCGCCCTCGGGGGACGGCGTGCCGGGCCGGGCTCCGGGCCGGAAGTGCCGCGAGGGCAGTCCCAGGGTGTGGAAGCAGGCGAGCACGTAGCGGATGCCGAGGTGCTCGGCCACGTCCCGGGCGCCGGCCGGCATCAGACCGGTGGCCAGGATGACGTCGCAGCCCTCGGCCGCGGCGGTGAGCACCTCGAACCGCGCGGCGACCAGCTCGGGGGCGAGCCGGAACGCGTCCTGCATGGTCGGCGGCTTCGGGCCGGCGACCACCGAGCGCACCGTCGGGCCGAGCGGCACCAGCGGCACCCCGATCCGGGCCAGCAGGTCCACGAACTCCTCGTCCGGCGGCGCGCACACCCGCACGTCCGCCCCGAGCCCCAGCAACGCCGCCGCCAGCCCCGCCAGCGGTTCGACATCTCCGCGCGAGCCCCACGTCGTCAACAACACACGCATCTCACGACTCCGTTTCCGCAGGTCATGGCCTTACAGCCGTCGATTCTGCGGGACGACCGGGGCCTTGCCGCAAGCCCCCTGGGGGGCGATAATCTGGTAGTGGCAGGGGGGTTCCACGGCGAGCACCACCACTTCGGCAGGCACCCCCGTCACACCCGGCGGCGCATCAGCCGACCGGCCACCGCGGGTCTGAACACCTGGCAATCCCGCTCCGTACCCCTGAACGGGGGCGCGGGGCCGCCCGGTCCCGCGTACGTGCCCGACCGAGGAGGCACGATGCTCCGTACCGCGGCCACCGGGCTGCTCGCCGGACTCCTCTGCCTGGGTGGCGCGTCCGTCGCGTTCGCGAACCCGACCCCGAACCAGCCGGGGCCGCCGAACCAGACCTGCCAGGACTTCCTGGCGGCCGGCGGACACACTCCGGGACACACCAGTTCCTCCCCCGGCTCCCCCTTCGACGAGCCGGGCTTCGGCAGCCAACCGAACGGTGGCAAGGGTGGACAGGCCTACAGCAATGCGGGCGCGCCCTCCCAGTACGACGTCGCCTGCTACCAGCAGTTCGTCCACTCCACCTGAAACGCCGACGACCGGCGTCAGGCGTCCGGCGCCCGGCGCCCGAGGCCTCAATTCCGGCCGCTTGACGCCTGACGTCGCGTCACATCCCTATCCGATCATCTGACAACCGCACGGCGGCCACGGACCCCGGCAGCCCGGCCCTGGCCGCCGACCACCCGTGCGTCTCCACCTCCACCTCCTTCCGCACCTGGCCCGTGCGACCCGCCTCCTCCGTACTCCAGGCCTTGTCAGTGGTCGCTGTTAGCGTCCCTCTCCATCAGCTACGGGTCGCGGAACGAGTGCCGCGCCGCCGACGGGGAGGTAGCAGCAAGTGGTGGAAGTGACGTGCCACACGGTGGTCCACCAGCGGATCCGCGACGCGTTGGGGGACATCCGAGGGCGGGTCCTCGGCCACTGGTACGACATCGAGGACGAGTTGACCATCGGGTCCGTCCGCTCGATGGGCGAGGAGCTGCTCGACCACCTCGGCGCCCTCACCCTGGAGGACCCGACGCTCGCCGGCGCCGACGCCCGCGCGGCCCTGCGGACGGCCGCGGAGTGCGCCCTCGGGGTGCTCCAGCTCGGCTGCTTCCCCCGGGGCGACTTCGACGTCCCCTTCCCGTACATCGGCACGACGCTGGACAGCGAGGACATCCGCTTCGGCGCCACCGTCGACTTCGCACCCACTGCCGCGACGTGGGTGGAGGCCTTCGCGATGTGCGTGATCAGCGGACTGATCCGGAACCGGGAGCGGATGCTCGGCCCGCTGCTCACCGACGACTACGCGCCCGCGGTCCGCGACGGCCTGCCGCACTCGGACCTCACCTCGGTCTCCGACCCCGCCGCCCTCGCCGAGATGGAGGCGCTCCGCTCGTACCTCTTCGTCGTCCCGACGGAGCGGTCGCCGTGGATCGCCCCCGGGCCCGTGCCACTGCGCAAGCCGGACGCCGACGGGCGCGCGGCCGCCGCCCGGGCCCTGGACGCCGCCGGCGAGGCGGCGCCGGAGGGGTTGAGCCAGGACCAGCAGTTGCTGCGGGTCCTGCTGGACGACGACCGGGCGGCCTTCGAGGAGGCCCTCACCGCCCGCCTGGCCCGGCACCGCAACAGCACGCCCTCGACGGCCTGGCCCCGGACACTGCTCCCGGTCGTCCCGATCGCCCTCGCCGCGCTCGCCGTCCAGGCCCACGGGTGGGAGCTGGGCATAACCTCCGGCTACCTCCCGACGACGCTGATCAGCGCGGGCTGACCCGGCGCGCCGGGGTCGCCCGGCGCGAACCGCCGGTGGGGGGCAAGGCGACCCCGGTCGACTCGGGGACGATCTTGCCCACCAGGCAAAACATCCCACCTTTTCCTCAACAGTCTGTTTATCATCTCCGGGTCCGTATCCCCCATCCGGAGCACTCACGCATGCCCACGCCCTCGCCCGCCGCCACGCCCGGACCACACCGACTGCACGCCCTGCGGGCCACCGTCTTCGCCATCGGCGCCCTGCTCCTGCTCGTCGCGGTGGGTGTGCTGCTCCGCCAGCCCCTTCTGATCCCTCCGTTGGCGGCCAGCGCGGCACTGGTGCACGGCGCGCCCGGCCTGCCGATCTCGCAGCCCCGCAACCTGGTCGGCGGTCAGCTGATGTCGGCCCTGATCGGCTACGCCACCCTCGCCGTCACCGGCAGCACCGCCTGGGGCGCGGCCATCGCCGCCGGGCTCTCGCTGGGCGCGATGATGCTCACCCACCTCTCGCACTCCCCGGCGGCGGCCACCGCCGTGATCGTGGTCCTACAGGCGCCGCATCCCGTGCCGTTCCTGCCCCTGCTGGCACTGGCGACCGGGCTGCTGGTCGTCATCGGCCTGCTGCCCGGCCGGATCGGCGGTCACCCGGTCCGCTACCCGCTGTCCTGGTGACCGCGCACAGGGCCTCGCAAACCGCACGACCGCACGCCTGCATGTGACCGCAGGCCAGCAGGCCCAGGCCGCACGACCACCCGCTCACCCTGTCGCGGTGATCGCCGACGGCCGGGTCATCCGATCGGATGACCCGGCCGTCCTCCGTTCCGCCCGACTCGACCGACCGCCCCGCCGACGCCGGAACGTGCCGCAGAGGTCAGGCTGGAAGCACCCGCCGACCGCCGACCCCGTGGAGGAACCCCCGCCATGACCGACCGCCCGCTCTCCCCCGCCGACCGGTCGCTGCTGGAGGCCGCCGAGCGCGGCGACCTCGACGCCGCCGGCGCGGCGCTGGCCGCGGGCGCGGCCGTCGACGCGCGGGACGCCGAGGGCCGCACCGCGCTGCTGCGGGCCGCCTTCGCCGACCGGGTCGCCGTCGCCCGGCTGCTGGTCGGGGCCGGCGCCGACGTCAACGCGCAGGACCGCGCGCTGAACAGCCCCTGGCTGGTCACCGGCATCACCGGCAGCGTCCCGATGATGCGCGCCCTGCTTCCCGGTCGGCCCGACCTCACCCGCCGCAACCGCTACGGCGGAGTGTCGGTCATCCCCGCCGCCGAACGCGGCCACGTCGCCTACGTCCGCGCGGTGCTCACCGAGACCGCGATCGACGTCGACCACGTCAACGACCTCGGCTGGACGGCCCTCCTGGAAGCCGTCCTGCTCGGCGACGGCGGTGCCGCCCACCGCGAGATCGTCGGCATCCTCCTCGCCCACGGCGCCGACCCCCTCCTTCCCGACGCCGACGGCACCACCGCCCGCGCCCACGCCGAGCGCCGCGGCTTCCACGCCATCGCTGCAGCGCTCCGCGAGGCCGAGGCCGAGGGCGAGGCCGAGGCCGAGGGCGAGGCCGAAGGACAACCTCGCAACCCCCGCCCGGGCAAAGGCCGCTGACCCCGCGCAGGGAGGCCGGACGCCCCTCCAGGCCGCCAGGTACCGCAGCACCGCCAGCACCCGCCGGTGGTCGTCCGGCGCCTGGGGCAGGTCGAGCTCGGTGAAGATGCTCGCGATCCGCTTGGACACCGTGGCCTCCGTGACCACCAGGCGCCGGGCGATGGCCGCGTTGGAGCGGCCCTCGGCGATTAGCCCGAGCACCTCCTGCTCCTTGGGGCTCAGCCTCTGCAACGGGTCGTGAGCGGCCGACAGCGCGTCCGACAGCATGATCAACAACGCCCTCCACGCGGCCATGGCGCCGATCGTCGGCCTCGCCCTGCTCCTGCCCGCGATGGTCCCGCCGGTCGTCCGCGCCGTCTGGTGGCCGCTGTCCGGGCTCCGCGGCGCCACCGGCCTGGTGGCCCGGGAGAGCGCGCCGACCGCCGTCCGGCGCACCGCCTCGACCGCCGTGCCGGTGCTGGTCACGGTCGGCTTCGCGGTGCTGATCGCAGGCCTGTTCCAGCTGCGGGCCACCGGCTACGCGCTAGCGGTGGTGGACGGCGGTCCGCTCGTCGACCACGGTGGACCAGTCGTCGACCTGCAGGATCCGCTGACCGTCCACCTCCCGCACCACGACGAGTCGTCGGCCGAGCTGCCCGATCCAGCGGACCTCGGAGCCCGCCCACGCCACCCGTGCCACCGCACCGCTCCTTCGGCGAACCCACGCCCGTCTCACCCGGCCGGGGCGGCCCGGGCACCCGGATAGCCTCGACAGCCCGGACAGCCCGGATCGATCGTCGGACGGGGACTACTCCCCCTGCTCGGCCAGCGACTTGATGCCTTCGAGGGTGGCCGTCATGGCCGTGCGCAGCTCGCCCAGCCGGAAGTCGACGACCTTCTCCTCGATCTCGGGCCTGGCGTCGATGATGCGGCTCATGCCGCTGCGGCCCGGGCCGATCACCACCGACTGGCGCAGCCGGGTGCCGCCGTCCTCGGGGGTCAGGTCGAAGCGCCAGCGCGCCAGCGCACCGGCCGGCTCGGACACCGGCTCGCCGTAGCAGCCGTCGGCGTCCATCACGGCCCAGGCGAAGGCGCGGGGGCGGGTGGGGTCGACGGAAACGGCCGGCTCGGTCGGCTCGGTTACCCCTGCCGGCTCGGTCAGCTCGGTCACCTCGGAGACCGTCCGCCAGTCGGGCAGGCCCTCACGGCGGTTGTGGCCCTCGAATCGGGCGCCCGGCGCCGGTCCGTCCGCGCCGTCCAGCCAGGCGACGCGCTGGAGCTCCGGGCTGAGCCGGGTGGGCAGGTCGATGTCCGTCACCAGTTCCCACACCCGTTCCACCGGTGCCTGGACGAAGATCTCGCAGACCGTCCCCGGACCGTCGGCGTAGCGCATTCCGTTCCCCCTTCTGGTCATCCACGTGGTGCACGTCGTGCAGGTAGCGATTCGATGCGGGTCGACACCCGCCCGCTGCCCCCGCCTGTGCGTCCGGAACGCCGCGGGGACAGCGGGCGGGTTGCCGCCCTGGGCCCGGAATCGATGATCGAGCCCGCCGAACCCCCAAGTCAATCCGCCGGTTTGCTGGGGCATCTCCAAGCGATACCTTGGGTCCCCGTGACCATCGACGATCTCCGCGTCTTCGCGGCGGTCTGCCGGGCCGGCTCGCTCAGCGCCGTCGCCCGCGACCTCCACTGCACCCAGTCCGCGGTCAGCCAGCACGTGAAGCGGCTCGAACGCGAGCTCGGTCTCGCCCTGATCGAGCGCCACTCGCGCGGGGTGGTGCCCACCAAGGCGGGCCGCCTGCTCCAGGCGGCCGTCTCCACCGGCCTCGGCAGCATCGACCACGCACTGCACCGGGTGGCCGAACTCGCCCGCGGCGAGGGCGGATCCGTCCGGATCACCACCGGCGCCACCAGTATCCGCCACTTCATGTCGGCGGCCGTGGTGGCCTTCCGGCGGCGCTTCCCCCAGGTCAGCCTGGAGTTCCAGACGGAGGTCTCCAGCCGCAGCTGCCTGGAGGCGCTCACCGCCGGACGGGTCGACCTGGCCTGGATCACCCTCGGCACCCCGGTCCGCGGCATCGACCAGCGGCCGGTCGTCGACCTGCCGTGGGTC
This sequence comes from Kitasatospora sp. NPDC101447, assembly GCF_044767225.1. NCBI lineage: Bacteria > Bacillati > Actinomycetota > Actinomycetes > Kitasatosporales > Streptomycetaceae > Kitasatospora > Kitasatospora sp. NPDC101447. The sequence continues at coordinate 3,151 of NZ_JBIWNL010000040.1, read as the reverse complement.
CTGGCCGTCGCCGCGGGCGACCCGCTCGCCACCAGGGCCCGCATCGAACCCGCCGACCTCCAGGACGCCCGGCTCATCGGGCTGCCGCAGAACTCCGTCGCCCGTTCCCAACTCGACGCCTGGCTCGGGAAGTCGGGTATCCGACCGGTCTTCGACACCAGCGTCGCGGACTGGGACACCGCGATCCTGCTCGCCGAACTCGGCCTCGGCCACGCCGTCGTCCCCACCCTCCCCCAGTGGCAGGGCCCCGGCCACCCCGGCCTGCGGCTGCTCCCGCTCCCCGACCTGCCCGCCCTCACCGCCGGCTGGGCCATCCGTGACTGGGCCAATCTGTGCCCCCTGGCCCGCGCCTTCGCCGACACGGTCGCCGCCCACTGCGGCGCCGGGCCCACCCTCCCGGCGCGGCACCCGGGAACCGCCTGACCACCACTGCCCGACCGCCCGCGCGCCGTGCTCCGCGACCACCGGCACGCCGCCGGCGGCCCCGGCCCCTACGTTCTCCCGCGAGGTCCCCGTCCGGCGCCCGAGCAGATCCCGGGTTTGCCCGACGTCCCCCGATTCCTCTCCATTGCCCGCCCGTTGGCGCCTTCCACCAGTCCTGGCGACCCGGGCGGTCTCTCGGCTCGCGGCACCGGGAGCGCAGCCCCGGGAGCGCGGCGCCCTGCCGAACCGCCGTCAGCGGGAACCGGACGAGCGGTCCAGGAAACGCCGCAGCCCGTCCCGGACGCCCTCGGTCGGCACGGTCGCCGCGAAGGCCGCCGCCTCGACCGCGAGCCCCTCGTCGATCGGGAGGTTGATCCCGCGGGTCACCGCCCGGAGGCAGGCGGCCACCGCCGTCGGCGCGTGCCGGGTGATGCGGTCGGCCAGGTCCCGGGCCGCGTCGAGCAGTTCACCTGCCGGGACGACCGAGTTGACCAGGCCCAGCTCGGCGGCCCGGGCGGCCGGGATCGGGTCCCCGGTCAGGATCATCTCCAGGCCGCGCTTGCGCCCGACGTGACGCGGCAGCCGCTGCGAACCACCGAAGGGCGGTGGGAAGCCGAGCGAGATCTCCGGCTTGGCGAAGGTCGCGTGCTCGGCGGCGACGGCCAGCGGGGCCGCCTCGGTGATCTCGCAACCACCACCGTACGCAAGGCCGTTGACGGCCACGATGATCGGCTTGGGGAACTCCTCGATCCGCCGCGTGAGGGTGTGGCCGCGCCGGACGAACTCGCGCAGCGCCCGCTCGGGCCCGCCCGCGATGTCGGCCGCCAGGGACGGGATGTCGGCCCCCGCACTGAACGCCCGCCGCCCGGCGCCGGTGAGGACCACCGCGCGGACGGTGTCGTCCGCGTCGATCCGGTCGAACTCGGCGAGCAGCGCGTCGATCGTCGGGTGGTCGAGGGCGTTGAGCTTCTTCTCCCGGTCGATGGTGAGGGTGACGACGTGCTGGTCCCGCTCGCTGCGGACGGTCATGGGCGCGCTCCGTTCCCGGCTCGGGTTCCCCGCTCGGCTTCCCCGCTCGGTTTCCCGGCTCCACTGCCGGACGGATCGAGGCTAGGAACTCCACCCCATGACAATCCAGTTATTGTCCTGGATACACGTCCACGCGCATGACGCCCAGGAACGGCAGGTGACCGGTGCGACCGCCCTCCTACAAGGCCATCGTCGACGAGTACGCGACGGCCATCCGCTCCGGCGCGCTCCCCGCCGGCACGCGACTTCCGACCCACCGCGCCCTCGCCCGCGAACGGCGGGTCGCCCTCGCCACCGCCACCCGGGTCTACGCCGAACTCGCCTCCGCCGGGCTGGTGGTGGGCGAACAGGGCCGGGGCACCTTCGTCCGGCTGCGCTCCGGCTACGACGGCCTCGAACCCTCCCGCACGCTCCCGGTGCCGCGGCTGGCGGACCTCTCCTTCAACCAGCCGCTCGCCCCCGACCAGGGCGACCTGCTACGGCAGGCCCTGCGAGCCCTCGCCTCCTCGGGCGACGCCGAAGCCCTGCTGCGCCAGCACCCCCCGGGCGGCCACCGGCACGACCGGGCGGCCGTCGCCAGGTACCTGCTCGACCGCGGCGTCGACACGGCACCGGAGAACGTGCTGCTCACCAGCGGGGCGCAACAGGCGCTGGACTGCGTCCTGCGCACCCTCACCCGCCCCGGGGACGTCCTGGCCGTGGACGCGCTCAGCTACCCGGGCATCAAGCTGCTCGCCTCCGCGCACGGGCTCGACCTGGCACCCGTCCCCGTCACCCCCGCCGGCCCGGACCTCGACGCGCTCGACCGGCTCTGCCACGCCCGACCGGTACGCGCGGTGTACACCATGCCAACCGTCCACAACCCGCTCGGCTGGGTGCTCGACCGGGCGCGGCGCGAACGCCTGGTCGGCCTCGCCGCCGAACACGGCTGCACGCTGATCGAGGACGGCACGTACGCCTTCCTGGAGGCCGCGCCGCCACCACCCCTGCACGCCCTCGCGCCCGAACGCACCTGCTACGTGGCCGGACTGTCCAAGAACGTGGCGCCGGGCCTGCGGTTCGGCTTCGCCGTCCTGCCCGAGCACCTGCTGCGACCGGCGACCACCCAGCTGCGCACGGCGGCCTGGGGCGCACCCGGCCTGATCACCGCCCTCGCCACCGGCTGGCTCGCGGACGGCACGGTGGCCCGGCTGGAACGCGAGCGCCGGACGGACGCCGCCGCGCGCCAGGCCATCGCCCGCGCCGCCCTCGACGGCCTCACCACGACCGCCCACCCCAGCTCCTACATCCTCTGGCTCACCCTCGAACCGCACCAGCGCCCCGACCACGCGGCCGCCGCCCTCGCGGCCGAGGGCATCCTGATCTCCACCGCCGATGCGTTCGCCACCACCACCCACCACCCCAACGCCCTCCGCCTCGCCCTCGCCACACCCCCACTCGCCGACCTCCCCACCGCCCTCACCCGCCTCCGCACCACCCTCGACACCATCGCCCCCTGACCCACCAAAAGTCGGCCCACCCGACTTCCTACGCGCGCTCCGCCCCGCCCCTGCCCGCCCCGGGAAAATATGTAGACCGATCTGCATATCCCTGCGCCTAACCGACTCCACCACCCGCACAGAAAGTCGACCAGCCCGACTTTCTATGCGACGCCCCCCCCCCCCCCCCAACCAACACCAGCCCCGGGGGGCGCTGTGTG
>NZ_JBIWNL010000039.1:17253-89569 GCF_044767225.1 Kitasatospora sp. NPDC101447 | reverse complement strand
CGACTGGCTCCACACCTACAATCACCACCGCGGACACACCGCACTCGCAGGCAAACCACCCGCCAGCCGCGTTCCCAACCTCACGGGCCAGAACAACTAGCCGGCCGCGGCGAGCTGGCCGCAGGCGCCGTCGATCTCCTGGCCGCGGGTGTCGCGGACGGTCGTCGGCACGCCGTGCGACTGCAGCCGCCGGACGAACTCGCGCTCGTCCTCGGGCCGGGAGGCGGTCCACTTGGAGCCCGGGGTCGGGTTCAGCGGGATCAGGTTGACGTGCACCCGGTGGTTCTTGATCAGCCGGCCGAGCAGGTCGGCCCGCCAGGCCTGGTCGTTGATGTCCTTGATCAGCGCGTACTCGATGGAGATCCGGCGGCCGGACTTCTCCGCGTAGTTCCAGGCCGCGTCCAGCACCTCGGCGACCTTCCACCGGGTGTTCACCGGCACCAGCTCGTCGCGCAGCTCGTCGTCCGGGGCGTGCAGCGACAGCGCCAGGCGGCAGCTGAGGCCCTCGTCGGCGAAGCGGTGCATCGCCGGGACGAGCCCGACGGTGGAGACGGTGATGCCGCGCTGGGACAGGCCGAAGCCGTCCGGCGCCGGGTCGGTCAGCCGGCGGATCGCGGCCAGCACCCGGTTGTAGTTGGCCAGCGGCTCGCCCATACCCATGAAGACGACGTTGGACAGCCGCGCCTCGCCGCCCGGGATCTCGCCGGTCTTCAGCGAGCGCATCCCGGCGGCGATCTGCTCGACGATCTCGGCGGTGGAGAGGTTGCGGGTCAGCCCGGCCTGGCCGGTGGCGCAGAACGGGCAGTTCATTCCGCAGCCGGCCTGGGAGCTGATGCACATGGTGACCCGGTCCGGGTAGCGCATCAGCACGGACTCCACCAGCGTGCCGTCGAACAGCTTCCACAGCGTCTTGCGGGTCGCGTCGTCGTCGCACGAGACGTGCCGCACCACCGACATCAGCTCGGGCAGCAGGCTCCCGGTGAGCTTCTCCCGGCTGGCGGCGGGGATGTCCGTCCAGCCCGCCGGGTCGTTCGACATCCGGCCGAAGTAGTGGTTGGACAGCTGCTTCGCGCGGAACGGCTGCTCGCCCAGCTCGGCGACGGCCTCCTTGCGCTCGGCGGGGCTCAGGTCGGCGAGGTGTCGCGGGGGCTTGGCGCCGCGCGGCGCGACAAAGGTGAGTTCTCCGGGCTTAGGCATGGTTGTTCCAGTGTCGCAGACGCGGAACCCGTGCCCCCGCCCCGCAAGGGGTGCGCGCCTCAGCCTCGGCCATCACCTGTCATCGTTGGCCGCCTCCGGACGGCCCACAGACGGCCCGAGGGCCGCACCTCGCGGCATCAAAGATCTCAGCGTTCGCCTGCCACGCTGCCCGCGAGTCCGACACACTGAGGTCGCGCGAGCGCAATCCGTTAATCCGACTGGGGACCCAAGTAGATGGCTGACTCAACCAACCCCGGATTCACCCAGCAGATCTACTATCCTCCGCCGCTTCCACGGAGACACAACCTTGTTCCCCGGCGTACGGCGGTTCTCTGCGGCACCGGAGCTGTGGCTCTTGCACTGGCGGCCGGCTTCGTCATCGGACGAATGACGGCCTCGGACGGCACCGCCGACACGGCCGGAACTACTGGGAGCTGCGCGCAGGTGACCAAGGAACGTGCAGCACTTGCCGACCAAATCAAGGCAGCGCTTGTCCAGCAATTCCGCACTGGCAACGTCTCGACGCAGCTAGCCCTACAGTCCAAAGCTGGTCCCGACCTGGTCACCGCAGCCCACATCACTGTGAACAACCCCTCGTGCTTCACGCCGGCGGACGTGGCTGAGAATCAGAAGGTCCTGGCACTCGCCGAGAGGTAGCCCTACCTCAAAGGCCCGACCCGTCGGGGCGGCCGCGAACCGCCCGCTCGAAGAGGGCGCCCGACGACCGGTGGGGCAGGTCTACGACCCTGACCAGGGAGAAGCCCTGGCTCAAGTAGTAGCGGTGAAGGCCCGGGTTCGTCTTCCAGGCGTCGAGCCGGAGGAACCGCTTTCCCGCCGCCGCCGCGCGGTCGACGGCCCAGCTCAGCAGCGCCCCGCCCGCGTCCCGGCCCGATGCCTTGCGGGCCACCGCCATGCGGTGAACGTACAGAGCCTCGTCAGGCCGGTCCCCAGGCTCCCAGAACTCCGGGTCAGCCATCCCGTCCACGGTCAGGGTCGCTATGGGCTCGCCGTCGCAGTACGCCAGGAAGCACTCCCCGCGGTCCATCGCACTGAGGAGCCGGTCCCGCCGAGGCGGGAACTGCCACTGGTCGCTCCCTCGTGAGGCAAGCCATTCGCTCGCCTCGATCAGCAGCGCCTCCACGTCTCCGAGCTGATCCCGCCGGGCGGGGTGAATCTCCAGGTCAGTTCGCGTCGGCATCCTGCTGCTCTCGTTCCTGCTCGTAGGTGATCACGTGCCGGTCCCCCGGCAGGATCGAGATGGCCACCCGGACAGGCAAGCCCTCGGCCGTGTACCCGGTGCGGATGTGCTCCCCCACCGGCGTCCCGGCGCCCAGCTCAAGGCGCTTGACCTCCTCCGGGGTCGGCATCCTCACGTACAGCTCATCGATCGCGCGGACCTGGAGGTAGCCCAACTCGGCGAGCACCTTGTTGGCGCCGCGCACGATGTCCGCGGGGCGCATGATCTCGGAGTCCTGCACGATGCTCAGCGGGAAGTACGAGTCGTTCAGGTTGAACGGCTCCCCGTCCAGCCATCGCACCCGCTGTCGCACGGCCGCGAGCTGCCCGGGCTCCAGGTTCAGGCGCTTGGCGACGCTGACCGGCGGTTCCACGATGCTCACGTCGATGTTCTGGCTGGCCTCCCGCCCGTCCGCTGAGTGCTCGGTGACGAAGGCATCCATCTCCTCCGAGTACGGCCGGGCCCGGAACTCGCTCTGCGGCCGGAAGACCATCGGCCGGCGCTCGCGAACGAAGTAGCCGCGGGGGCGGGCCGAGACGATCAGCCCTTCGTTGACCAACGTTCCGAGAGCCTCCCGCGCGGTCCCTCGACCTACCCCGTACTCCGCACTCAGTTCGGCCTCGGTTGGAAGGCGATCCCCCGCGACAAGGTCGCCGCTCGCGATCCGCTGCCGGAGCACGCCTGCGATCTGCTGATACATCGGGGGTCGCCCAGCTCGCGTGGTTGCCATGGGTCCATGAAACCGCCCACTCAGAGCCATTGTCCAGTCAATGCGAACGATGCGCTTGACGGGGCGTCATGGCCGATGCCACAGTCTTCTCCGAGGGCAGCATTGTTCAGACAATGCAGACAATGAAGCCCTTGGCCCTTCTTTGGGCTGCTCTGACCTGCACAAACGCGCCTGGAGGGGTGGGGTGACAGCCCCCCGAAGGCAGTGCTTGTCCCTTGAGAACTCAACAGAGTGCTTTCACGACGGGGTTCGTCCCCGTCCCCGCGCGGACCGGGTGACGTCCGCTGCGTTTCGAGTGTCTTTGGTCCCCGATCCGTCCGCTCGTCGGTCGGGTCGGGGGTCATGGCTGCTCGATGTGACGAGTAGCTGTGCCCGCATGCGTCGGGCCGCCGCGCTCCCGGCCAAGGTTCGCGCGGCGGCCCTGCGGGCTCACCCACCATCTGACGAGGTGACCCCATGAAACTGTACGTCGGAGACCAGGAGGCCTTGACGCCCCTGGAGTTCGCGGAACTCGCCTTCGGCTACGGCATCGACGCCGAGCTGTTCACCGGCGTCGAGGACGAGAGCGCCGAAGACCGGCTGGCCCGGCTCGACGTTGCGCGAGAGGTCCTGCGGGACCTGCCCGCGCCGGCGGCCCGGTTCGCGTCCGCCCTGATGCGCACGGCCGAGCGCCGCCGGGTGCAGGCCTGGAAGGTGGCGGCCTGATGACCCTCAAGGGCCGGCGGTTCATGACCGCCATCCGCAACCCGCACCAGAGCGCCCGCTCGGCGGCCGCCGTGCTCGCCGAGTACCGGCCGAACCCGGACAGCGACCTGCGCGGCGCCGCCTGCAAGGGCAGCGACACGAACCTGTTCTTCCCGGACCCCGACGAGATGGGGGCCGAGGCCGCCGAGTGGGCCGAGCGCCGCGCCAAGATGATGTGCGCCGGATGCCCGGTGAAGTCGATGTGCCTGGCCGACGCGCTGGAGTGCCGGGAGCCGTACGGCATCTTCGGCGGCCTGAACGAGCGCGAGCGGGGCAGCCTGCTGCGGCGGGCGGCCCGCGACCGGGCCCGGGTGAACGCCGGGGGTGCCGGGTGAACGGTCACCGCCCCGGCGGGGGTGTTCACCCGGTGCTCACCGAGGTGCCCACCCCGGCCCAGATCCGCCGCACCTCGCTCGTGATCAGCACCGGCACATGGGTGCTCACGGGGGCGGTGGTCGCGGTGAGCATGTCCACCGCCGCCCCGTTCATCGACGCCCATTCACCCGGCTACGGCACCGGCCCCGTCATGGCGGTCGCCGGCGACGGGTGCTTCATCCTGAGCCTCCAGGCGGACAGCACCCTGGCCCGCTTCGGGGTGAGCGCCGGACGCTGGCCGGCCCTCTTCCGGTGGGTCACCGGGCTGGCCACGGTCTGGCTCAACATCGGGGCCGCCGCCCTGGCAAAAGACCTGGTCGGCGTCGTGATCCACCTGATCCCGCCGCTTCTGCTGCTGCTCGTCGCCGAGGCCGGACCGGCCTACCGCCGCTCCCTCGCCAGCCTCGCAAAGCGGCCCCAACCGCCGCTCCGCACCCGCCCGGCGACCATCCCGCAGGCCGCCCGGCAGGTGGTTAACAGCAGGGTGTTCACCCTCCCGCAGACACCGTTCACCCCCGCCCCGCAGCCCACCACCACCCTGCCGCCCGACCCCGGAACGGAGCCCCGGGAGGCACTCGCGGCGGGTCCGGCCGAGGCGATGAACACCGAGCCCGTTCACCCGGCGCTCACCCCCGTTCACCCCGCTCCGACCGACGCTCCCGAACCGGCCCCGGAGGCCGCCGACGACGTGATCGACGGCCCGGTGTACCCGGACGGTCCGGACCCGGTGAACACCCCGGAGCCCGAGGTGAACACCTCCGCCAACGAGGTGAACACCGCGTCGGCCCCCGCCCGGCTGGACGAGGCCGAGGCCGCCCGCGTGATCGAGCAGTGCTGGCGCGACGGCGTCTCACAGCGCCAGGCCGCCCAGCGCTCCACCCGCGCCGCCTCCTACGTCAACGTCGTCTACAAGCGGCTCAACGAGCAGTACGGCGCCGATGACGCGCCGGCCGCTGCCTGAGAACCGGGAGAACCGATGAGCACCAACACCACCACCATGGCCGGCGCCCAGGTCAACGCGGCCGGCGCCCTGCTCGCCCTCCTCACCGCTCACCCGAACCTGCCCGCCCCGGACGTCCACGTGAAGCTGACGGCGGTGCCGGGCACCTACGAGTGGACGTGGGGGCTGTACGCCGCCCTGCACTACGGCCTCGACCAGTTCGAGCAGTGGCGGGCCGCCCTCGGCCTCGACCCGGCCGCCATCGAGCAGAAGCACCACGGCACGACCGCGTGGCTGATCGCCACCGGCACCCACTGCGGCGTCCCGGTCGAGCTGTACGGCTTCTACCCGCACGACGCGGACGACGAGCGGTGAGCCGCCCCCGCCACTGGGACCCCGACGGCACCCGCCACGGCGGCACCCCCACCTACCCGTGGCGCATGGCCCCGGCGGGCTACTTCACCCGCCGACAGCTCCGCGCCAAGGGCCTGCGACCCGGCGGCCAGGACGTCGCCGGACAGATCATGCGGCGCTCCCGCTACGGCGGCACCCGCCCCGCCTACCTCTACCGCCTCGCCCTGGCCAAGCCGGTGCGGCCAATGACCCCCGCCAAGACCGCCGCCCTCGCCAAGGCCAACCGGGCGCGCCGCACCTGCCCCGCCTGCGGGCACGACGCCGGCTACGTCCTCCCCGCGCACCTCGGCACCTGCCTGACCTGCGCCGGTCCCGCCGCCCTCGCGGCCTGAACCCACCCCGGTTCCACCCCTTCAACCCGTCTCAGGAGAGCACTGTCATGCCCCTGCCCGAAACCGCCGCCCACAGCGCCGAACCCACCCACACCTGGCTTATCACCCTCCAGTTCCCCACCGCGACCGGCTACGCCGTCGCCACCCGCTCGGGCACCTCGACCTTCCCGTCGGGGAGCCCCCGCGCGGACGCCTACGTCGGCATCCGGGAGTGGCTGGAGCAGCGCGAGCCCCAGTTGGGTGGCGCCTCGGTCCTGTTCTTCTCGCTGGAGCCGTACCGGCTCTGACTCCCAACTTCCGTGTTTCCCTGCTTGGTTCACGAAGGAGAGCACGTCATGGCCGACCGTGACTCGGTCTACAACGACCCCGCCTACGACATCAGCAGCGTCCCGTCCTGGAAGCAGACGCCGCCGCTGCACGGCGCCTACGCCCCGAACGCCCGGCTGTCCCCCCGCGTCCTGGCCGGTATCGGCGCCGGGGCGGTCGTGCTGGCCGCCGCCGGGATGGTGGCCTACTCGAACTACGCCTCGGCCCAGGCCGACGCCGATGTCCGCAAGGCCCAGATCGCCCTGGACGCCTCCAAGGTGGAGCTGGAGAAGCAGAAGCAGGCCGCCGACCTCGCGAAGACCAGCGAGCAGGAGACCCCCGCGCAGAAGGCCCGCCGGGAGGCGGTGCAGGCGTGCGTCGCCAAGGCCGGCAACACCTACAACGCGGTCGCGGACTGCGGCAAGGTCTTCCCCGCCGTGGACGCGCCCGGGATGGTCAACACCTCCCGCACGGTCGCCGACGGGGCCGGCGGCGACTCGACGCCGACCGTCGGCCTGGTCGTCCTCGGCGTCGCCGGGACCGCGGTGGCGGCCGGCTGGATGAAGCGGAAGTTCTCCCGTCCGTAACCGTGTGTGATCTCCCCCCACCCACCCCCCATCCGGAGAAGCGCTCTTCCCGCCCGCTCAGAGGCGTGGGGGGAGCGTTTTCCTCTCGGGTGGGGGGTGGGTGGGAGATTGCAGAGAGTGAGGAATCGCGATGGCCATGCCCGCCGAATCCGGCATCCCGCTCCCCCCGCCGCACCCGCCCGCGCCGCCCGTCGTGGACCCCGCCCCGGCTTCTCCGGAGGGGGACGCGGCGGGGCCGGGCACCGCTGCCACCGCCCCGCCGAGCACGCTGCGGCAGATCCTCGCCCCCGTGCGTCCGGCCCGCCCCGCCGAGCCGCTCGGCACCACCACCGCCCTCGCCCAGACCCCCGATACCCCCGCCGACCCGACCGGCAGGACCGCGGCCGGTGGCAAGGACGGGACGGCCGGGCCCGGTGTCGACGGCGGCCGCGAGGGCGCGCTCTCGGCACTGGTGCGGGCGCTGGCCGAGCGGTGGCGCCGCACCGGCACCACGACCAGCATCAAGCGCCAGCACGACGTCAAGGAGACCCGGGTCTCCGGGAGTTCGGCGACCACCACCAACACCAACAAGTCCGATCGGCTCGCCAAGAACGAGCACAGCGGACAGCACCGCTCGCAGCGCGACGCCAAGACCGCCGACTTGAACAACAAGACCCACCAGCACCAGCACCAGGGCCGCGACCAGCGCGACCACAAGAAGGCCGACACCAACGACGCGAAGAACCACGCCAACCGCGACCACCGCACCAAGGCCGACACCGACGCCAAGACTGCCGACACCAAGGCCTCGAAGGCCGACACCTCGGCCGCGTCGAAGACTGGCCGCGACACCAAGTCCGCCGCCGACAACAAGACGGCCGACACCCGTTCCGACATCAAGGCCGCCAAGGCCGACACCTCGGCCAAGACCAGCGGCGACGACAAGAATCACCGCGACACCCGCTCCACGAAGACCGACATTCCCAAGGGCGCCACCCCGGCCAAGGCCGCCGACACCAGCGGCCCGAAGCCCCCGCCCGCGGCCGGCGGCACCGGCAAGGACGGGAAGACCCCGAAGGACCTCAGTTCCCCGAAGCCCGTCGACGGCGGCGCCGGGAAGCTGAAGCGGCCCAAGGACGCCCCCGCTGCTGAGCCGGGCACTGAAGGTGGCGGGAAGTCCGGCGAGTCCGGGCCGAAGCCGTCCGCCCCGGCGCCGGACGCGCCCGTCAAGGGCACGGGTGACAAGGGGCTGGACACCAAGTTCGGTGGCGCGAAGGTCTTCGCGGACCAGGCCGGCGGCGCGAAGCCGGAGACGAAGCCCGCCCAGCCCGCCACGCCCCGCGGACCGGGCAAGGACGCCAAGCCCCCGGCCCCCGAGAAGACCCCGGCCCCGCAGCCCGCGGCACCTGAGGCCGCCGGGCAGGACCCCGTCCGGCCGGTGGCGCCCGCCAAGACGCCGCCCGGCACGGACGACGTGCCCGCGCCCGAGCCCGAGAGGAAGAAGCCCATGCCCGAACCGAAGACCCCGGGGCCCCGTAAGCCGGAGGCCCCCGGGATGGAGCCGGTTCACGGTTCGACCGCCGACCTTGCCAAGGCGCCGCCCGCCGACGCCGCCGCGGTCGCCCCGGGCCCGGTGCCCGCACCGCGCCGGCTGAAGACGCCGCCGGCACCGTACGAGCCGAACGTCCCGCCGGGGCTGCCCCCGCACGAGAAGCCCTCCGGTACCCCGCCGCGGGACATCGCGGTCGGCAAGGACGCCGTCACGTTCACGCCGATCAGCGCAGTCGACGACGGGAACCCGCGCACCATGAGCCGCGGTGAGGTGCGCACACTGCGCCAGTTCGAGACCCGCCTGACCGAGAGGCGGGACGTGCTGACGCGGATCGCCGAGGACAGCAAGACCGCCCGTGAGCACGCCGAACTGCACGCCGCCCGCGCCCAGCAGCTCGCCGAGGACGCCAAGAACGTCAAGGGCGGCGTCGCGCTCGTCAACAAGCTGCGTCGGCTCGCCGAAAGCGCCAGGGAGCTGAAGGGCCGGGCTGAGAGCGCCGAGTGGTACGCGGCACGTGGCGCGGAGGCCGTCACGGTGCTGGCCGCCAACGCCGAGACCCGCCACGGCCCGATCTTCCGGGCCGTGGTCGACAGCCCGCTCACCACGCCCGCCGAGCGGCAGTTCTACCGCGACCAGCAGGGAGGCTGACATGGCAACCGATCTCACCTACCGCGAGCTGAAGCGCCAGGTCCGGGAGCTGTCCCGCGAACTGAGGCGGGACACCGCCGCCTTCCGGGCCCTGGCCACCGTCCAGGACAACGCCGCCAAGGAGACCGGCCGGATCGCCGAGCAGATCGCCGCCCTCAAGGTCGACGCCGCCACGGTCGCCGAGACCCACGAGGTCGCCCGGATCATGCAGGGCCTGTCCAACGCCGCGATCACCTACGCCTCCTCGGCCGAGGAGGCCGGCCGCACGGCCGCGGCCGCCGAGCAGCAGGCCCACACCGACCACGACGGCATCCAGCAGGCCGTCGACTCCTCCCGCGTCCCCATGGCCGACCGCACGTGGTACACCCAGGAGTAGCCGAGATGACCATCCCTCACACCGCCCACGCCGCCGAGGCCCCCAACCCCGCTGTTGAGAAGCGGTTCGCCGTCGCGCAGGTCGCCGCCCCGCTGCTGGCCGCCGGGGTGACGCCGTTCCTCGACAGCCAGGCCGCCGGCACCGTCGCTACCTTCCTCGCCGCACCCGTGCTGGTCGCCGGGGCGAACGCCGCCGGTCTCCTGTCGGACCGGCTGCTGGACGATGTCCCCGGCGGCGACGTCCTGCGCGCCCACCGCCGCCCGTTCGCCCTGTCCGCCGTCGCCACGGCGACCGCCGCGGCCACGGCCACCGTGCAGGGCCTGCCCGGCATCGACGCCCTGCTCGCCGGATGGATGACCATGCCCTCCCTCGCCGGGCTGGTCTCCACCGCCTGGTGGGCCACCACCGGCCTGGTCGCGTTCTCCCTGCGCCGCGTCCTCGGCTCCAGCAAGCCCAAGACCAAGGCTCCCGCCGCCCCGGCGGCCCCGGCCGAACCCACGCTGCCGCCCGCGGTCGCCAAGGTGCTCCAGCTCTGGTTCGCGCACATCTCCGGCGAGTACGGCGCCTGCCCCGGCCAGCACCTCACGCTCACCGGCCACGGACCCGAGGAGTGGGAGGGCATCATCGAGGCCGCCCCCGGCCGCCCGGTCACCGTCACCTCGGCTACCGTCTCCGGCGTCTACCGCGTCCCCGCCGCCTGGATCACCATCACCGAAGGCCACCACGACAGCTCCAAGCGCATCCACGTGCGCCTGGTCGCCCCCACCGAACAGGACGGCCCCCAGTACAGCGCGCTGGAGGCCCTGTGGCTCCAGCGCGTGGCCCGCAAGGGCGGCTGCATGCCCGGCACCCACCTCGAAGACATCACCGAGGACCCTGCCACCGGCGGTGTCGCGGCGTGGGTCATGGCGGACGAGGACACCGACGCCCTCACCATCCCCGACCTGTACACGATCGCCGGGGCCCTGCGCACCACGCCGCTGCTGGTCTCGGTCGAGCGCACCGGCAACCCCCGCAAGGCGGTCTTCCGCATGATGGACCGCTCCCCGCTGGAGGACGGCCGCTCGCTGCCCGGCCCGGAGACCCTGCTCGCCAACAAGAACGGGTTCGTGCAGCTCGGCACCGGTGTGAGCGGCAAGCCCGCCCGGGTCCAGCTCTACGACCCCGAAGGCGGCGCCCGCCACGTCCTGCTCACCGGGGTCACCGGCGCCGGCAAGGGCGGCGTCATCCAGCTCCTCGCCCTGAGCTACCACGTCAACGGGGCCGCGATCATCTACGCCGACCCCAAAGGCAGCTCCAACCCGGACGTGGAGGACATGGCCGCCTACCCCGGCTGCGGCCTGGACGGGGCGATCGGCGCCCTACGGGTGGCCTACGCCATCCTGTGCCACCGGATCGAGGAGTCCCGGGACCTGCGGGCCAAGAACTTCCAGCCCACGCCCGAACGCCCGTACGTCGTCACGATCCTGGACGAGATGTCCCAGGCCCTCGGCGACAAGAGCCCGCACCGCGCGGAGGCCGCGTTCATCGTCCTGGCGCTCGCCTCGCTGGGCCGCTCCATGGGCATGCCGCTGGTCCTGTGTGGGCAGATCTTGAACCTCGACCAGATGGGCGCCAGCGCCGCCATCAGGGACAACGTCTTCTACGGCGGCGCCCTGATCCTCCTGCGCTCCGACAGCGCGCAGGCCGGCCGTGTCGACCTGCCCCGCGCGTTCGACGGCATCGACCCCTCCCAGATCCCCGCCTACTGGAAGGGCGACGAGGAGAACCTGATCTACGACCCGTCGGTGCCGGAGGACGACCCGCGCCGCACCTTCGGCGTCGGCTACGTCGTCGGGCCCGACGAGCGAGCCGAGATGATGCGCGCCTGGCTCCTCGAATCCGCCGCCGGCCACTGGAACCCCGCCAGGGTTGCCTACCCGGCGGACTTCCCCGGCTGGGCCGACCGCGACGCCATCGCCGCGACTCCGGTCGGGCCCGCCGCTGAGGAGGCCGCGGGCGGCGGGGCGGGGTGGATGCCCGCCTCCGCCGCGCCGGTCCTGGTCAAGGAGCCCACCGCCGAGGAGAAGATCCTCACCGTGCTGGACGAGCGCCGCGACCCCATGGGTCTCGAAGTGGGCTACCTGCACCTCGACCAGATCACCGACATGACCGGCGTCGCGCGCAAGACCGTCGAAAACACCTGCTCCCGGCTCGCCAAGAAGGGCACGCTCGTGCGCCGCTCGGCGAACGCCGGCGAGTACGGCCTCCCCCTTCCGACCGACAAGCAGGGTGCCGCGTGAGCGGGCGCGTGCCGCCCCTGGTCGGTGCCGACCTGTGGCAGGGCGTCATGGCGGCGGCCGCGGGGCGCTGCCAGTGCCGAGGCACCTGCGGCAAGAAGCACGACAAGGACGGCGGTCGCTGCCCCGCCGTCCACGGTTCCTACCTCCGTCACGGCACCGGCCCCGTCCGTCTGCTCGCCGCCCCCGCTGACCCGGACGGCCTGCTGCTGCCCGCACACCAGGCCGCTGCCCTGCCCAAGGCGGCGCTGGCGGCGTGGTGCCCGGCCTGTCACGACGCCACCCGCCGCACCACCGCCAAGGCCCAGCACGCCGCCGCCCCGGCCGTCGAGCCGGACAGCCTCTTCGACCTCTGACCCTTCGCGGGCCCGGGGCCCGTCTTCTCGGGCCCCGGGTCGGCCGTACCCGAGAGGACCCCGTATGACCGATCGGCCGTCCCCGGACCCGCTCACCGCCGCCCTGGCCGCCGCCGACCGCGGCTGGCACGTCTTCCCGCTCGCCCCGAACGCCAAGCACCCCGCCCTGCACAGCGAGGAGCGCTGCCCGCGCACCGGCCCCTGCACCGCCGGGCACCTCGGGTGGGAGCGCCGAGCCACCACCGACCCGGACGCGATCCGCCGGGCCTGGACCCACGGCCCCTACAACGTCGGCGTGGCCTGCGGCCCGTCCAGCCTGGTCGTGGTCGACCTCGACACCCCCAAGCACCCCGGCGACACCCCGCCCCCACGGTGGGCCGGACAGGGCATCACCGACGGGCACGACACCTTCGCCGCCCTGTGCGAGAAGCACGACGCCTACGGCCACTACGACACGTTCACCGTGCGCACTGGCCGCGGCGGCACCCACATCTACTTCACCGCGCCGCCCGGGACCGTCCTGCGCAACACGACCGGCGAGAAGGGGCAGGGGCTCGGCTGGAAGGTCGACACCCGCGCCCACGGCGGCTACGTCGTCGCCGCCGGCAGCACCGTCGCCAAACGCCCCTACACGCTCGCCCTCGACGTCCAGCCGATGCCCCTGCCCGCCTGGCTCGCCACCCTCCTCACTCCCAAGGCGCCGCCGGTCGCCGCACTGGACACGGCTGCGGTGCGAGCCCGGATCGGGCGCCTTCAGGCCTACGTGCAGGCCGCCGTACGCGGCGAGAGCGACAAGGTCGCCGGGGCCGGAGAGGGCGTTAGGAACCACACCCTGTTCGCCAGCAGCGCCGCGCTCGGCCGTCTGGTCGCCGCCGGAACCCTGCCCGAGCACGACGCCACGGACGCCCTGCTCGCCGCCGGGAGCAAGGCCGGGCTGGGTGAGGCGGAGTGCCGCCGCACCATCGCCAAGGGCCTGGCCCGCGGCGCCGGATCGGTGGGCCGGGCCGCATGAGCAACCGTCGCCCCTCACCCCGTCAGGAAAAGCGCTTCTCCGGCGGGGACCGGAACAGGCAGGAGGCCGAGTGAACGCCCCCGACCTCATGCCCGCCAAACCCCGACAGACGAAGGCGAAGAACCCCTTCTACGACGACGTGGACGGCCTGGAGCGTCCCACCCGCCCCGGCCCGGTCCCCGACCCGGCCGTGTTCCAGGGCCTGGCCGGTCACACCGTTCGGGAACTGGACCCGACCACGGAGGCCGACCCGGTCGGCGTGCTGGTTAACCTGCTCTCCGGCGCCGGAGCGCTGCTCGGCCCCAGCGCCGCGGGCAAGGCCGACTCCTGCCCGCACCTGCGCATCGGCAACGACCGCCACCCCGCCCTGATCTGGGGCCTGACGATCGGCGCGACCGCCGCCGGCCGCAAGGGCGCCGCCACCAACACCGCCCGCCTGGTCCTGTCCGCCGCCGCCCCCGGCTTCGCCAAGGACAACTGCCTGTCCGGTCTGTCCTCCGGCGAAGGCCTGATCGAGGCCGTGCGCGACGGCGACCCGACCAAGAAGGACGACCCCGGCCACATCGACAAGCGCCGCTTGATCGTGGAGTCCGAGTACGGCATCACCATGGCCCGCGCCCGCCGCGAGGGATCCTCCCTCGGCGGCGTCCTGCGCCAGGCCTGGAACGGCGAAGACCTCGGCGTCATGAACCGCGAAGCCCTCAAAGCCACCGCCCCGCACATCGCGATCATCGGCCACATCAGCCCCCGCGAACTGCGCGCCAAGATGCAGGACTCCGAGATGGCCGGCGGCACCTACAACCGCTACCTGCCGATCTTCGTCCACCGCAACCTGATCCTCGCCGAATCCCGCGGCGCCGACCCCGGGCTGGTGGAAAGCCTCGCCGCCACCTGGCGCGCCGCCCTCGCCGACGCCAGCCAGGCCGGAGAGGTCACCCTCGCCGAACCCGCCCGCAAGCTCTGGCGAGACGACATCTACCCGGCCCTGTGCGGGGACGAGGACGGAGACGGCCCCCTCGCCGAGTTCACCGCCCGCGCCGCCCCCTACACCCTGCGCCTGGCCATGGTCTACGCCCTGCTCGACCGCCGACGGCAGATCGAGGAGGAGCACCTGCGGGCTGCCCATGCCCTCGTGAACTACTCCCGGGCCTCCGCCGCCCACGTCCTCGGCATGGACGAACACACCACCGGAGACCGCAAGCTCGACAAGCTCGCCGCCGCCGTCCGCGCCGCCGGGGCCCGCGGTCTGACCGGCGATGAGGTCTACCGGCTCTTCAAGAAGTCCAGCAAGGACGAGCGGGACCGCCTGGTCGCCGCCCTGCTCCAGATCGAGGGCTACGGCAGTGCCCAGGTGCCCGGCGCCGGCCGCCACGCGACCGTCCTGCTCTACGCCCCGCCCACCACCTGAGGGGTGGAAAGGGTGGAAAGGGGTGCTAAGCCCTCCCACCTGCGAAGACACGAAGCACGGAGAGGGTGGAAAGGGGGTGGAAAGGGGGGTGGAAAGCCCCCCGCCCCTCCCGCCGGGGTCGGATGCCCGACCCTTTCCACCCCCTTTCCACCCCCCTTTCCACCCCCACCTCTTGCCATAAAAGCCCAGGTCACCGGGCTTAGCACCCCTTTCCACCCTTTCCACCCCCACCGTCGGAGGCTTCGCCATGCCCTTGAAGGGCCGTAGCACGGGCACCGATTCGATCGTCCGCCCCCTGCCGATCAGCTACCTCGAACCCGAGGACGTCGCCGAGCTGTTCAAGGTCCCGCTGGAGACCGTCTACCAGTGGCGCCGCAAGCGCACCGGCCCGCCCGGATTCCGGGTCGGTCGGCACCTCCGCTACCACCCCGACGCCGTCGCCCAGTGGGTGGCGGACCAGAGCCGAGAGGCGGCCTGACCCATGGCTGGACACATCCAGGACCGCTGGTACAAGACCGAGATCGGCCCCGACGACAAGCCGCGGCGAGTCCGCACCGACCGCTACGGCAAGGGGATGCGCTACCGGGCCCGCTACGTCGGCCCCGATGGCAACGAGAAGAGCAAGAGCTTCCCCGACCGCCAGAAGCGCCTGGCCGAGATCTGGCTGATCGACACCGAGGCTGACATGTCCCGCGGCCAGTACGTCGACCCGAAGGCGTCCCGGACGACGTTCCAGCAGTTCGCGGCGAGGTGGTTGGCGGCGCAGACCACCGACCCGGCGAGCCAGGTTCTGGTGGAGACGCGCTTGCGGCTGCACGCGTTCCCCCGGATCGGCCGGCGCCCGCTCGATTCGTTCCGGCCGTCCCACATCCAGGAGCTGGTCAAGGAGCTGGAGCAGAGCCCGATCTCGGGCAGCTACGCCCGGAACATCTACTCGGATGTGCGGGCGGTGCTCTCGGCCGCCGTGGACGACGGTCTTCTGAACCGCAACCCGTGCGGTGCCGCGTCGGTCCGCCCGCCAGCCGTCGAGGCCCGACGCATCGTGCCTTGGCTTCCTGAGCAGGTCTTCGCGGTTCGCGGGGCCCTGCCGGAGCGCTACCAGGCAATGGCGGACCTCGGCGCGGGATGTGGGCTTCGCCAGGGTGAGATCGTCGGACTCGCGGAGGACGACGCGCTCGACTTCGAGACGGGCACCGTGCGGGTCCTCCGGCAGGTGAAGCAGATCCGGGGGAAGGCGGTGTTCGCTCCCCCGAAGTGCAGCAAGGAGCGCGACGTCCCGCTCCCCAGCTCGGTCGCCGCTGCCATCCGCGCCCACATGGACGCGTACAAGCCCGTACCGGTCACGCTCCCGTGGAAGACCCCCGACGGGCCGAAGAGGACCTATCGGCTGCTGTTCACCAACACCGCCGACGGGCTGGTCTGGCGGAGCAACTTCAACCTCCAGGAGTGGAAGCCCGCGATTGCTGCGGCCGGCCTCATCCCGACCCCGCGCCCAGGCGAGGCCTACGCCTCCGCACGGGAGCACGGGATGCACGCCTTGCGGCACTTCTACGCCTCGGTGCTGCTGGACGCCGGGGAGAGCATCCGGGCCGTGAGCGACTACCTCGGCCACGCGGACCCGGCCCTGACGCTCCGGGTGTACGCCCACCTCATGCCGAACAGCCAGGACCGGGCCCGAAAGGCCGTCGACCGACTGTTCCTGCCGGGCGAACCGGCGGCCTGACGGCCCAGGGACGGCCCAGGGCAAACGCAAAGGCCCCCTATCGGCGGGAAACCCGCTGGTAGGGGGCCTTTTGTCGTTTAGCCCGTCACTGTTCTCCGGGCTTAGGCATGGTTGTTCCAGTGTCGCAGACGCGCGAGGGCCCCGGACGCCGGGCGTCCGGGGCCCTCGCGGGCACTGCGCGGATCAGGTGCCGACGAAGGCCGCCAGGAGCAGCCAGACCACCGGCGCGGTCGGCAGGAGCGAGTCCAGCCGGTCCATGATGCCGCCGTGGCCGGGCAGCAGCGTGCCCATGTCCTTGATCCCGAGGTCGCGCTTGATCATCGACTCGCCCAGGTCTCCCAGGGTCGCGGTGACCGCCGCGCAGCCGCCCAGGATCAGGCCCTGCCACCAGCTGCCGCCGTCGATGATCAGCTGCATCAGCAGCGCGCCGGCCAGCATCGACAGGCCGATGCCGCCGGCCAGGCCCTCGCGGGTCTTGCCGGGGCTGATCGTCGGGGCCAGCTTGGTCCGGCCGAACTTGTAGCCGACGGCGTAGGCGCCGGTGTCGCTGCAGATCGTGACGATCAGGAAGAGCACGATCCGCTGGGGGCCGTCGTCGGCCGCCAGCATCATCGCCACGAAGGTGGCCAGGAACGGCACGTAGAAGGCGGTGAACACCCCTGCCGTTATGTCCCGCAGGTAGTTCTCGGGCGGCTCGGCCATCCGCCAGACCATCACCGCCAGCCCGGTCAGTGCGAGCGAGGCCGCGGCCCACTGGATCCCGGACCAGTAGCCGGTGGCGACCATGGCGATGCCGCCCGCGACCAGCGGGATCAGCGGCGCCTTGATCTCCTTGCGCTCGGCGAGCCGGCTGGTCAGCTCCCAGACGCCGACCGCGACGGCGGCCATCACGACGACCAGGAACAGCGCCTTCACCACGAACAGCGAGGCGACGATCACCGCGCCGAGGCCGACCCCGACGCCTATGGCGGCCTGGAGGTTACGGCCTCCGCGCTGCTTGCGCGGCTGCGGCTGCGGGTCGGGCTGGGCGGCCACGGGTGTCTCCTGCCCTGGGTGGGACGACGGCACGAAGTGGGGCTGCCCGGCCGCCGGGTGGCTGGGCGGCGGCGCGGGATGCACCGGAGCCCCCGGGTACGGCGGGGTGCCGTGGCCGGGGGCTGGGGCGGCGTCGTCGGATATCGCGCGCAGCACGACCGTCTCCGTCACGCCGGACGGCGGGGTCCCGGGCTGCTCGTCCCGGAAGAGCGGGCCGCTCAGCCGGCCGGCCTCCCGGGCCGGGCCCTCGGCGGGGTCGGCCGGACCACCGGCGTCGGACCGACCCGCAGCCGGACCGTGGCCGGCCGGACCGCGACCGGGCGGACGGTGGCCGGCCGGACCGCGACCGGGCGGACGGTGGCCGGACGGGCCGTGGCCGAGCGGACCGCCGAGGCCGGGCACGCCCGGGAGCGGGCCGGGGTCGGCCGGTACGGGAGGCATGACCTGAGTCTCCTCCGCGTCACCGCCCCAGTACACCGGAGGCTGCTGCGAGTGATCCGAACGGAGGCCCTGGTCCGCCGGGACGGCACCCGGCCCGCCCGGGGACATGCCGTGGCCGCCCGGGTGGTCGGGGTGGTGTCCCCGGACCGGCGCCGAGGGCTGCTCGCCGTACCCCGGCGCCGGGTGGGCCGGGGTACGGGGTGCCTGCGGCTGCGGCGCCGGGCGGTAGGGCTGGAACTGCTGGTCGGACGGGCCCCAGTAGCCGGGGGCGTCAGGGGCGTCGTTCATCAGACCTCAAGCAGCTCGGATTCCTTGTGCTTCAGCAGCTCGTCGATCTGGGCCACGTACCGGGCCGTGGTGTCGTCGAGCTCCTTCTCGGAACGGCGGCCGTCGTCCTCGCCGACCTCGCCGTCCTTGACCAGCTTGTCGATGGCGTCCTTGGCCTTACGGCGCACCGAACGGATCGAGACCTTGGCGTCCTCGCCCTTGGTGCGGGCGATCTTGATGAACTCCCGGCGGCGCTCCTCGGTGAGCTCCGGCAGCACCACGCGGATGATCGAACCGTCGTTGGACGGGTTGACACCCAGGTCGGAGTCGCGGATCGCCTGCTCGATGGCCTTCAGCGCGGTCTTGTCGAACGGCGAGACGACCGCCATCCGCGGCTCCGGCACCGAGAACGAGGCCAGCTGGTTGATCGGCGTCTTGGCGCCGTAGTACTCGGCGACGATCTTGGCGAACATCGCCGGGTGCGCACGGCCGGTGCGGATGGCCGCGAAGTCGTCCTTCGCGTGGGCGACGGCCTTCTCCATCTTCTCCTCGGCTTCGAGGAGGGTCTCTTCGATCACTGTGGTCTCCCTGTCCGGTTCATCTGCGGTTGTTCCGACCGGTGTCGGAGCGGCGGCCGGTCGCGGCTCCCGCACCGTCCCGTACGGCTGGTTGCTGCTCAGGCCCGGACAGAATCCTGGCTGATGAGTGTGCCGATCTTCTCACTCTTCACCGCGCGCGCGATATTGCCCTCCGCCAGCAGTTCGAAGACCAGCATCGGGAGGTTGTTGTCCTTGCACAGCGTGATCGCGGTGAGGTCGGCGACCTTGAGGTCGCGCGCGATGACCTCGGAGTACTCCAGCGCGTCGAACTTGACCGCGTCCGGGTTGGTCCGCGGGTCGGAGTCGTAGACGCCGTCCACGCCGTTCTTGCCCATCAGCAGGACGTCGGCGTGGATCTCCAGCGCGCGCTGGACGGCCGTGGTGTCGGTGGAGAAGTAGGGCATGCCCATACCCGCGCCGAAGATCACCACGCGGCCCTTCTCCAGGTGCCGGACGGCGCGCAGCGGCAGGTACGGCTCGGCGACCTGGCCCATGGTGATGGCGGTCTGGACCCGGGTCTCGATGCCCTCCTTGACCAGGAAGTCCTGCAGCGCCAGGCAGTTCATGACGGTGCCGAGCATGCCCATGTAGTCGGACCGGGCCCGGTCCATGCCGCGGACCTGCAGCTCGGCGCCCCGGAAGAAGTTGCCGCCGCCGATGACCACCGCGACCTCGGTACCGGCGCGGACGACCGTGGCGATCTCCCGGGCGATCGCGTGCACGACGTCCGGGTCGACGCCGAGCCCGCCACCACCGGCGAAGGCCTCACCGGACAGCTTGAGCAGCACCCGGCGGCTCGTGCCGGCCTTGGGGTCCTGCGCGGTCTCCTGCGTCTCCTGCATGGACTTCTCCTTTTTGCACCTACTGGTCACAGGCGCGGGTGTGCGGATGCCCCGCCTGCGCGTACACGCGAGGAGGCCACTGCCGCGGGAACCGGTTCGGTGTCCTGCACGGCAATGGCCTCCTCGTCGTTCATGGTGCCGACGCGAGCCCGCCCGTAAGCGGATGGCGCTGGGTGAGCCCGTTCGGCGTCCCGCCCTGGTCAGCGGGCGGGGGCGGTTCCCAGCCTAAGGGGGCCGGGAACCCGGTGGAACGTGGCTCAGGCGCCGACGCGGAAGCGGGCGAAGCGCTTGAGGGCGACGCCGTTCTCCTCAAGGACCTTGGCGACGGTCTTCTTGTTGTCCTTCGCGAAGGCCTGCTCCAGGACGGAGTTCTCCTTGACGAAGCCGGTGACGCGACCCTCGACGATCTTCGGCAGGGCGGCCTCCGGCTTGCCCTCCTCGCGGGCGGTGGCCTCGGCGACGCGGCGCTCGTTGTCGAGCTCCTCGGCCGGGATCTCCTCGCGGGACAGGTACTTCGGCGCGAAGGCGGCGATGTGCTGCGCGACGTCCTTGGCGACCTCGGCGTTCTCCTTGTCCAGCTCGACCAGGACGCCGACGGCCGGCGGCAGGTCGGGGCTGGTCTTGTGCAGGTAGACCGCGACGAAGCCGTCACCGTCGAACTGGGCGAAGCGACGGAAGACGATCTTCTCGCCCAGGGTCGCGTTGGCCTCGTCCACGAACTGCTGGACGGTCTTGCCGGCCTCGATCTCGGAGGCCAGGGCGGCGTCCAGGTCGGCCGGGGCGGTCTTGGCGACGTGGGCGGCGATCGCGTCGGCGACCTTGACGAAGTTGTCACCCTTGGCGACGAAGTCGGTCTCGCAGTTGAGCTCGACCAGGACGCCGGACTTCTTGTCCTCGGCGATCAGCGCGGCGACGGCGCCGTTGGAGGCGTCACGGCCCTCGCGCTTGGCAACGCCCTTCTGGCCCTTGATGCGAAGGAGCTCGACGGCCTTCTCGACGTTGCCCTCGGCCTCGTCCAGGGCCTTCTTGCAGTCCATCATGCCGGCGCCGGTGAGCTCACGGAGCTTCTTGACGTCCGCGGCGGTGAAGTTCGCCATGGTGTGAATCTCTTCTCGCGTCTCGCGTGTCTGCGTGGAGTGGCGCCGGGACCGATGGTTCGGCCCCGGCGCGGGAGAGAGGGGCACCTGCCGGCGTCGTACCGGCGGGTGCCCCTCACCCTTGGTACGTCAGGCCTGCTCGGCCGGAGCCTCGGCGGCCGGGGCCTCGGTGGCCGGAGCCTCGGCGGCGGCGGGGGCCTCCTCGGCCTTCTTCTCGCCCTCGATGAGGTCCTTCTCCCAGTCGGCCAGCGGCTGGTCGGCGCCCGGCTCGGCCTTGGCGTCGCCCTTGGCGACACCGGCGCGGGACTTCAGGCCCTCGGCCAC
Source organism: Kitasatospora sp. NPDC101447 (assembly GCF_044767225.1). NCBI lineage: Bacteria > Bacillati > Actinomycetota > Actinomycetes > Kitasatosporales > Streptomycetaceae > Kitasatospora > Kitasatospora sp. NPDC101447. The sequence continues at coordinate 68,769 of NZ_JBIWNL010000039.1, read as the reverse complement.
GGCGTCGGCGATCACGCGGGTCAGCAGGGTGACGGAGCGGATGGCGTCGTCGTTGCCCGGGATCTTGTAGTCGACCTCGTCCGGGTCACAGTTGGTGTCGAGGATGGCGACGACCGGGATGTTGAGCTTCCGGGCCTCGCCGACCGCGATGTGCTCCTTCTTGGTGTCCACGATCCAGACGGCGCTGGGAACGCGCTGCATGTCGCGGATACCGCCGAGGGTCTTCTCCAGCTTGTCGTGCTCGCGCTGGAGGACCAGGAGCTCCTTCTTGGTGAGGCCGGAACCGGCCACGTCCGAGAAGTCCAGCTCGCCGAGCTCCTTCAGGCGCTGCAGGCGCTTGTAGACGGTCGAGAAGTTGGTCAGCATGCCGCCGAGCCAGCGCTGGTTCACGTAGGGCATGCCCACGCGGGTGGCCTGCTCGGCGATGGCCTCCTGGGCCTGCTTCTTCGTGCCGACGAAGAGGACGCTGCCGCCGTGGGCAACGGTCTCCTTGATGAACTCGAAGGCGCGGTCGATGTAGTTCAGCGACTGCAGGAGGTCGATGATGTAGATGCCGTTGCGCTCGGTGATGATGAAGCGCTTCATCTTCGGGTTCCAGCGGCGGGTCTGGTGACCGAAGTGGACGCCGCTCTCCAGCAGCTCCCGCATCGTGACGACGGCCATTGCCGTGCTCCTCAGGTGTTACGGCCCGGCGGCGGCAGCTGGTCTCAGCGATCGCCCGCAGCCGGGTCAGTCTCGGTTTGTCCGTGGCGGCCAGGTGACAGCCACGCCTGACGCCCCGAACGTGCCGAGCCGCTCCGACCCGCTCGGCCGGAGACCGATCGGGCTCGGCGGACCGAGCGGCACTCGCACCTGGCGGGGCTGCGGAAGAACCGCGTCCGACCGCCGGTGGCGGGGCGTGCGAAGTCGACCCGGCGGACCGGGTCGCGTGTGAAGTGTACGGGAAGCGCCGAGCGGCGGGCGACTTCACGAGCGGCCGGAGGCCCGCCGAGCACCTGGGAAGAGCCTGGGAGCGGCTGGGCCGGACGGTATCGGCGGTGGCGGTGACGACGGTGCTGTGGCGGTGGCGGCGGGGGTCGCGGCGGTGGCGGCGGGGGTCGCGGCGGTGGCGGCGGCGGTGCCGGCAGCGGTGGTGGCAGTTGCTGAGTCGGCGGCGCGGGAACGGGTGTGCCCGCCGGTCGACCGCCTGCCCGCGGCCCGTCGCGGATATGCCGCCTGTACACCGGATGGCGGCGTTCGTACACCCGTTTGGGGGACGTCGGTCGGTCGCGGGAGCGTTTTGTCCACAGGAATCCGGATTCGGGTGGCGCGGGGGCGGCCCGGCGGCGAGCCTTCGCGCATGACTGCTCGTAGATGGTGCGTCGGGGTTCGGCGGCTGGTCGCCGTGGGGGTGGTGCTGGGGGTGGTGGGCGTGCTCGGGACGCCGACGGCGGGGGCGGTGGGGAGGGTGAGGACGGCAGGAGCGGGGCGGGTGGCAGGAGCGGGGCGGGTGGTGGGGGCGGTGGGTGCGGGACCCGCGGTGGGGCTCTCGGGCGGTGGCTCCGGGGGCGGCTCGGGCGGTGGCTCCGGAGGTGACTCGGTCGGTGGCGCCGGAGGTGACTCGGCTGGCGGCTCCGGTCCGCGCGGGACGCGGGCGTGGCCGCTGGGCGGGCCCGGGGCGCTCCTGGGGCGCTTCGATCCGCCCGCGAAACCCTGGGCCGCCGGACACCGCGGGGTGGACCTCGCCGCCGAGAACGGGGCGGAGGTACGGGCGGCGGCCGGCGGGGTGGTCACGTTCTCCGGACTGGTGGCGGGCCGTCCCGTGGTCACGGTCACCCACCCGGGCTCGGGCACTCCCCCGCTCCGGACCACCTACCTGCCGGTCACCGGCCTCCTCCCGACCGGCACCGCGGTGGCCGCCGGAGAAGTGATCGGTCGGCTCGCCCCGGACGGGCGACACTGTGCCGCGCGTGCGTGCCTGCACTGGGGGCTGCTGCGCGGTGGCCGCTACCTGGACCCGCTGGCCCTGTTCGGTGCGGGCGCGGCACGGCTGCTGCCGTTGCACCCGGGGCCGCAGCAGGACGAACGGCCGGTCACGCCCGGCTGAGGCCGTGCAGCGCGAGGGCGACGGCGGTGTCCGCGATCTCCTCGGGGCTCTCGGTCAGGCAACCGGTGCGCGCGGTGGCCGGCTGCTCGGCTCGGCGGACGGCCGACTCCACGACCCCCTGCAGCAGCGCCGCAGCGAGCCGGGGCCGCTCGTGGCCCAGATCCTCCAGCGCGCGGACGACCAGGCCGGCCAGCCGTCCGTGGGCCGCCCGGATCCGCTCGCGCGCGGCCTCGTCGAGCTCCAGCGCCGAGATCGCCACGACCGCCCGGTGACGCGGGTCGGCCGCCAGCGCCAGCTGGCCCCGGACGTACGCCTCGATCCGCTCGGCGGCGGTGTCGCAGCTCTCCATCCCGGCCTCGATCTCGGCCGCCCAGAGCGGGAAGTCCACCTCGCAGAGCGCCTCGACCACGGCGGCCCGGGAGCGGAAGTACTCGTAGACCGAGGAGCGCGCCAGCCCGGTGCGCGCGGCGAGCGCGGGGAAGGTCAGGGCCTCCTTGCCGCCCTCGGTGAGCAGGGTGCGGGCAGCGTCGAGGAGGGCTGCCCGCTGCAGCTGGCGATGCTCGGCCACCGTGGCCGCTCGGATCTTCGGCACGCTCCCACTGTACGGAGCCCTACGCGCGGCCGATAAGGCGCCGCGCATGAGGAGCCGGCCCGGGCAGCCGCAGGCGACGCCGGCAGTCCTGGTAAGCCGGGCAGTCCCGGCAGGTCCGGCAGTCCCGGCGGCCGCGGCAGTCCCGGGCAGGTCCGGCGGCCGCGGCGGCCCCGCTGCCGAGTGGGCGCGCGACCGGATCCGCGCGCTAGCGGACGTCCGAGAGCTTGGCGCGCAGCTGGAGGACGGACTTGGTGTGGATCTGGCTCACCCGACTCTCCGTCACCCCCAGCACCTGCCCGATCTCGGCGAGGGTGAGACCTTCGTAGTAGTAGAGCGTCACCACGGTCTTCTCCCGCTCGGGCAGGGTGTTGACGGCCTGGGCCAGCAACCTGCGCAGCTCGCGGTCCTCGGCCACCTCGACCGGGTTGTCCGCGCCGTGGTCCTCCAGGGTGTCCACCAGGCTCAGCCGGTCGCCGCCCTCCCCCACCGGGTGGAGCAGCTCGTCCAGCGCCACCACGTTGGCGAGCGACAGCTGGCTGAAGATGGCGTGCAGGTCCTCGATCGCGATGCCCATCTCGGCCGCGACCTCCGGGTCGTGCGGCGTCCGGCGCAGCCGGGCCTCCAACGTCGCGTACGTCCGCTCGACCGCCTTCGCCTTCTGCCGCACCGAGCGCGGGATCCAGTCCAGGGCGCGCAGCTCGTCGATGATCGCGCCGCGGATCCGGCTGATCGCGTAGGTCTCGAACTTGATGGCGCGGTCGATGTCGAACTTCTCGATCGCGTCGATCAGCCCGAAGACCCCGGAGGAGACGAAGTCCGCCTGCTCGACGTTGGAGGGCAGACCGACCCCGACCCGCCCCGCCACGTACTTGACGAGCGGTGAGTAGTGCAGGATCAGCTGCTCACGCAGCCGCTGGTCGCCGGTCTCCTTGTAGGAGCGCCAGAGTTCTTCGAGTGCGCTGCGGCCCCGGACCGCGACGTCCCTGCCGGCCTGCCCGGCCTGCCCGGTGTCTCCGGGCGGGTCGGCGGGAGTGCCCACCGGCACGTCGGCGGCACGGACCGCCTCGGCCCCCTGGGTCGCCTCCGCGGGCTGGCCTGGCACCACCGTCGGCCGGCCGCCCTGCCGCGACAGGCCTCCCATCGTCCCCGCCGACTTGGACGGGAACTCGGTCGAGGGGCGCCGCTCGGTCCTCGGCCCTCCCGAGGACCGAGCGCCACCGGTCACTCTGTGTCCGGGAATGTGTGTGGGCATGCGTTGGTCTGCGCCGTTCTGCCGAGTCATGTGCTGATAGGGAAGGCATGTGGAGCGTAGCGTGACCGACTCACTGCAAAGCGCTACCGCCACTCGGTCGTCCCCCGATCCGGTGGCGTTCACTCACCGGATCCGGGCACACGAGCGGAAGAACCGGATCAGCAGGTCAGCCGGGCGGTTCGGACACGCCCTCCCCCGGCGCACGGGTGTTCTCCGCTCCGGCGGTCACCTCCTCCGCACCATGCGCCAGTGCGCGCCGTGTCGCTCGACGTAGCCGAGCGAGCCCAACTCGTAGAGCCGCTGGAGCACTTCGTCCGGCGGAAGCCCGGACTTACGGGCCAGCCGCTCCACCGGCGCGCCCTCCGCCGTCGCCGGCACGGCCTCCAGGACCCTGGCCACCGCGGGCTCCAGCAGGTCGCGCGGCAGCACCGGTCCGCTGCGCTGCGGGGCCAGGTCGTCCCCGATCGCCCCGATCAGCTCGGTGATCTCGGCCGCGTCGGTGACCAGGGTGGCGCCGCCGCTGCGGATCAGGGCGTGCACACCGGCCGAGAGCTCCGAGGTCACCGGGCCGGCGACGCCCATGGTGTGGCGGTTGAGGTCGCGCGCGCGTCTCGCCGTGCTCAGGGCTCCACTGCGGACCGCCGCCTCCACCACCACGGTGCCCCGGGTGAGTGCCGCGATGACCCGGTTGCGGAGGACGAAGCGGAAGCGCGTCGGGTGCTCCCCGGGCGGGAGTTCACTGACCAGCAGGCCCTGGACACCGATCCGTCGGATCAGTTCGGCGTTCCCCTTGGGATAGGCCACGTCGACTCCGCAGGCGAGCACCGCGACTGTCATCCCGCCGACGGCGAGTGCGCCGCGGTGCGCGGCCGCGTCGATCCCGTAGGCGGCGCCGGACACCACCACCCAACCGCGCTCGGCGAGTTGGGCCGACAGCTCTCCGGCGACATGAGCGCCGTAGGCCGTGCAGGCGCGGGAGCCCACCATCGCGACCGAGCGGAGCGCGAGCAGCCGCAGCGAGCCGGTGCCGGTCGTCCAGAGGCCGATGGGACGTCCGTCCCCGAGGTCGTCGAGTTGACTGGGCCATTCCGTGTCCCCCGGAATGATGAACCGTCCACCGACGCGCCGTACCCGTTTCAGGTCCGTCTCCGGGTCCGGCCCCGGGAGCCTCGCCTGGTACCCGGTCAGCCGGGTGGAGTCGAGCCCGGGGTGGTCGGGCACCGTACCGTCCCGGATCGCCCGGACCACCTCGACGGCGGGGAGCTGTCCGAGCCAGCGGCCGATCACCGCGTCGCCCGGTTCGCTGAGCCGGCTGAGCACGACGCGGGCGAGGCGCTCGGGTTCGGACGCCGTCGCGGCGACGGCCGGGTCGGCCTCGACCCCGGTCGTGCCGTGGGGGTGCTGCACCGGCTGGTTCATGCCTCGTCCTCCGCGTTCCCGGTCCGCTCGCTGCCCCGCCCCGGCGGTCCGTCCTCCGGCGGACCGCCGCGCTGGGCCGGGATGCCCCCGAGGCGGCCGAAGATCCGTTCGGTCAGTGGCAGCCCGTGCTCCACCCCCGTGCGCAGGACCAGGGCGGTGCGCACGTCCCGCTGGTCCGGCCGGTCGCGGCCGGCGAGGTCGGCGACCGTCCAGGCGACCCGGAGCACCCGGTCCAGACCCCGGGCGGTCAGCATGCCCCGCTCCAGCTGGCGCGCGACGTCGTTGAGCGCGCCGGGCGCGAGCTGCCAGCGCGTGCGCAGCTCGTGGCCCGGCACCTCCGCGTTCGTCCGCCACGGCGTCTCCGCCAGCCGGGCCGCCGCACGCTCCCGGGCGGCCAGCACCCGGGCGGCGACGGTCTCGGTGTTCTCCGCCGAGGCGTCCCGCTCCATGAGTTCGGCCCTCGTCACCGGAGCGACCTGGACCTGGAGGTCGACCCGGTCCAGCAACGGCCCGGAGAGCCGCCCCTGGTAGCGGCTGACCATCGTGGGGGTGCACTCGCAGCCCTCGCCCCGCCGTGAGTGCCGGCCGCACGGGCAGGGATTGGCGGCCAGGCAGAGGAGGAAGCGGGCCGGGAGCCGGAGCGACCCGGCCGATCGGGCGATCACCACCTGCCCCGACTCCAGCGGCTGCCGCAGCGCGTCGAGCACCCGGACCGGGAACTCCGGCGCCTCGTCCAGGAACAGCACGCCCCGGTGGGCCAGTGAGACGGCTCCCGGCCTCGGCAGCCCGCTGCCGCCGCCGACGATCGCGGGCATCGTGGTGGAGTGGTGCGGGGCGCAGTAGGGCGCGGTGTCGATCAGCGGGCGCCCGACCGGGAGCAGGCCCGCCACCGAGTGCACGGCGGTGACCTCCAGGGCCTCCTTCTGGGTCAGCGGCGGGAGCAGCGCGGGCAGCCGCTCCGCCAGCATGGTCTTGCCCGCGCCCGGCGGCCCCTTCAGGTAGAGGTGGTGTCCTCCGGCGGCGGCGATCTCCAGGGCTCGCCGTGCCTCGTACTGACCGGCCACGTCGGCCATGTCGAGGCGGGCCGCCCTGTCGTCGGGCAGGCCCCGCACGCCGGCGCTGGGCAGCATCAGCCCGGCCATCAACGGATCCGGTCGGCCGCTGATCGGATCGGGCGGCTCCTCCGGTGCCGTCGCCCCGGTGAGGATCGCGACCAGCTGGCGCAGGCTGCGGACTCCGATCACCGTCACGCCGGGGACGAGCGAGGCCTCGGGCGCGGTCTGCTCGGCGACCACGACCCGTTCGTATCCGGCGTCGGCCGCGGCCAGCACCGAGGGCAGCACCCCGCGGACCGGCCGCACCCGGCCGTCCAGCCCCAGTTCGCCGATGACCAGCAGTTCGGCGATGGACGACGGGTCGAGCCGCTCGGCGGCGGCCAGCACGGCACAGGCCACCGCGAGGTCGAAGCCGCTGCCGCTCTTGGGCACCGAGGCGGGGCTGAGGCCGACCGTCAGCTTGCGCTGCGGCCAGGCCTCGCCGCTGTTCACCACCGCGGCGCGGACCCGGTCACGGGCCTCGGTGAGCGCCTTGTCGGGCAGGCCGACCAGGGTGAACGCGGCCACCCCGGGCTCCAGATCGGCCTGGACCTCGACGATCACCCCGTCGACGCCGACCAGCGCGACGGAGCAGGTACGGGCGAAGGCCATCTCAGACCACCCCCCGCAGGTGGTCGACCAGGGCCGCACCCCGCGCCCGGTTGACCACGGCGACCAGGTCGATCCGCACCCCGCCCGGCGGGGCGGGCGGCCAGTGCGGATCCGTCGGCGCCACGTCGTCGTCGGCCCCGGCCAGCCGGGCGAAGTGGCCGGGCCAGCGCTCGGCCATCCAGCGCTCGGCCAGGCGCTGCAGCCGTGCGGCCTTGGCCCGGTCGATGGCCTCGGTGGGCTGCTGGAACCCCCGCTCGGAGCGGGTCTTCACCTCGCAGACCGCCACGGTGTCGCCGTCGAGGGCGACGATGTCCAGCTCGCCCTCGACGCAGCGCCAGTTGCGGTCGAGGATGCGGAGCCCGGCCTCCGCCAGGCGGCGGGCGGCGACCCGCTCCCCGTAGCGGCCGAGCCCGGTCCGGGTGCTGCGGTCCGACGCTCCCCGCGGCTTCTTCCCGGCTCCGGCCGGGGCCGGTGCGGCGGTGTCCGGTACGGCCGGACCCGGAACAGCCGTGTCCGGTACGGCCTCCAGCGCGGCCGTGTCCGGTACGGCCTGGTCCTGCGTGACGGTGTGCTGCATGGTGACCACCTCCGCCGAGGAGGCTGCACCACCGCGCACCACGAGGCCCGGAAATCACGTTTCCCTGTGGATAACTCGGGCCTGTGGACAACTTCTGTCACCCGCAGGGGTGAGAAGCCCCGTCCCCGCGAAATTCGGCTGGACAACGCGGGGCGGAGTCGTTCAACGTCAGTTCCCGAAGCCGGACTCGTCCGAGGGCAGCTCCAGATCGCTCTTCGCGAGTTCCTCGATGTTCACGTCCTTGAAGGTCAGCACCCGGACCTTGCGGACGAACCGGGCCGGCCGGTACATGTCCCAGACCCACGCATCCGCCATCGACACCTCGAAGAACACCTCGCCCTGGACCGAGTGCACCTGCAGCTCGTAGTCGTTGGTGAGGTAGAACCGTCGCTCGGTCTCGATCACGTACTTGAACAGGCCGACGACGTCCCGGTACTCCCGGTAGAGCTTGAGCTCCATCTCGGTCTCGTACTTTTCGAGATCTTCGGCACTCATCCAGGCGTCCCCTCATTTGTCACGTCCACCCATTGTGGACCACCGCACCCACGGTCAGAGCCGTACCGGGTCCACCGGCGGGCCCTCGACCAGCAGCCGTTCCAGGAAGTCCGCCAGGCCGGCCGGATAGACCGTCTCGCCGGTCCCCCTCAGTTCCTCGACCGTCCACCAGCGCGCCGCGAGCAGTTGGGCGTGCTCGTCGGCGCCCGTGCCGAACCGGTCAAGGCCCGTCTCCGTGGTCCGGGCCAGGTGGAACCACTGCTCCTGTTCGTAGCGCTGTCCCCGAAAGGAGAACGACACCGTGCCGTACGCCACCAAGGGCCCGAGGTCCACACCCCGCAAGCCGGTCTCCTCCGCGAGCTCCCGCTCGGCGGCCTCGCGCACGTCCTCCCCTGCTTCCAAGCCGCCCCCGGGCGTGAACCACCACGTCTCCCCGGGAACGGCCGGATCGGCGCCCAGGAAGAGGAGGATGCGGTCCAGCCCGTCCAGCAGCAGGATCCGCGCCGCCTTGCGACGCTGTGCCGTCATGGCAGCTCTTCACGCTCCTTCCGTTCGCATCGGTGGCGCTACCGATCCTGCCACCCGGCGCGTCCGTCCGGGGCGATGTTCGGCAGAGCGGCCCGCGCCGCGACGGCCCCGCTCAGGAGCTGCGCCCCCGGCGGAGCCGACGGGCCAGGCCAGCCACCCCGCCCAACGCCGAGGTCACCAGGATCAGTGCCGCACCGGCGACGGTGGCGTACGCGGCGGGCTCCAGCGGGCCGGGCTGCGACGCCCTCGGCCCCGCGAAACCGTCGAAGGCCGGGGTGCGGTCGAGCAGGCCGGCCCGTCCGAAGGGCTTCAGTGTGGCCTCGACCCTGGCTTCGACGGCGGTGGCCGGGACGGTGCCGCCGTCGACCTCCAGGTGGGTGCGGGAGTCGAGCGAGCCGACGCGGTTGTCGCCGAGCATGAACAGCCGGCCCTGCGGCACCGTCACGCTGAACGACTCGCCCTGCCGGCCCTGCGTCGCGAGGTAGGGCTCGTCCACCGGCTGTCCGTTGACCGTCAGCCGTCGGTCGTCCCCGCTGGTGGCGACGGTGTCCCCGCCGACCGCGACCACGCGCTTGACCATGAGCTCGCCGCCCCAGGCCTCGTCCCGGAAGACCACCACGTCGCCCCGCCCGACAGCCGCGCCCCCGACCTTGCGGGCGAGCACGGTGTCCCCGACCTGCAGCGTCGGGTGCATCGACGCGGTGGGGATGTTGTACGGCCGGTAGTCGACCGCGATGAGGGCGAAGCCGCCGATCATCAGCACCAGCCCGAGCGCCAGCGCGACGCCCTGCAGCACCGCGGCGAGCCGCGGGCGCTCGCGGACGGGCGCGGACGGGCGGTCGGCCGTCTGCTCCACGACACTGCTCATCGACACCGTCCACCTCTGGCCGACCGGAGAACACTGGCACGCCGGAGGCACCGGCGGGAACGCCGACGGGCCGTGGCACGTCCGAGCAGATTACTCGTCGGTACCACGGCCCGCGCAAGAGTCGGGGACAACCCGGTGGAGCTCAGGACCCCTTCCGGTCCTCCGCCCGGCCCCGCACCCGACGCACCAGCGGCAGCAGGGCGACGGCCCCCACCGCACCGGCCGCGGGGGGTGCCATCGGCGCGGCCGCCGCCAGGCCCTTCTGGTCGAAGGTGGCAGGCACCGGAAGCGTCGACCAGTGGGGGATCGGCCAGGCCACCACGAAGGCGCGCCCGATCACGTTGTCCACCGGGACGGTGCCACCACCGGGCTGGTCCATGTGGAAGCGGGAGTCCAGCGAGTTGGCGCGGTGGTCGCCCATCACCCAGATCCGTCCCTTCGGCACCTTGACCGGCCCGAAGGGGTGGTCACCGCACGGGGTGTTGCCCGGGTAGATGTAGGGCTCGTTGAGCGCGACCCCGTTGACCTTGACCGGTCCTTCGCCCTCGCACTCGACGGTGTCGCCCCCGACCGCGATGACCCGCTTGATCAGGTCCTTCTCGTTGGCGGAGGGCATCAGGCCGACAAAACTGAGCACGTCCTGCACACCGCGGACGAAGGAGTTGCTGCTCTGCTGGGACGGCTCGTCGTTCAGCCAGCCGCCCGGGTCGTGGAAGACCACGACCTCGCCGCGCTCGGGCTCGGCCCCGAACCAAGGGGTCAGCTTGTCCACCAGGACGCGGTCACCCACCTGGAGCGTGTTCTGCATCGACTCCGACGGAATGGAGAACGCCTGGACGAAGAAGGTCTTGATCACCAGCGCGAGGATCAGCGCGATGCCGATCAGGATCGGCAGTTCCTTCCAGAAGGAGCGCGGCTTGCGCGGCGTGGCCGGAGACTCCGACTCCGACCCGTCCGCCGATCCGCTCTCCGAGCGCGAGGGTTCCGGCGACTCCTCGGACCCCGCGCCCTGCTCGTCGGCGGTCTGGGCCGCCGCGTCGTCGACCGCGGCCGAGGGTGCCGAGGGCTCGGCGGACCGGGCCGCCCGACGGCCTGGGCCCTCGGGCTCTCCGGCGCCCGAACGGGCACCGATCACCAAATCCCCCACAACGTCTCCTCCCTGCTGTGCGGACGCCCGCGCGCCCGCGCTCAGAGTGCCGCACAGCGGGCACCACGCTCGCCACGACCATGACCGCCCCAGGACTGCCCACTACGGGCTCCCCTGACACCAGCACAGCCTGACGCACGACCGGGACCGCTCCCGGCCGCACCTGCACTTCTCTATCACTCCAAGGCATCCGGCTCGCGGTCCCACACGCGAGGCCCGGCCGGTCGGCGGCCGGCGCGGCTCACTCCGGAGGCCGCCCCCGCCGACGAACGACGAGCGGAAGGATGCCCAACACACCCATAACGAGCGGGGGTTCCACAGGAACCGGCCCAACGCCCACGGATTCCCCGGCAGTTCCACCGGCCTGCGGAGCCCGGTCGAGAGAGGAGAGTGAACTCGGCACGTCGAGTTGATGGAAGCGGTCCAGCGGCCAGGCGATCACGAACGCGCGACCCACCACGCCGCTCAGCGGGATCGTGCCCTGGCCCGGGTTGCCCATGTGGAACCGGGAGTCCGCGGAGACGTCCCGGTGGTCGCCCATGACCCACAGTCGGCCCTGCGGCACCTTCACCTTGAAGGGCTGTCGGGACGGCGGGTTGCCGGGTGCGAGGTACGTCTCGTCCACCGGGTGCCCGTTGACGCTGAGCCGCCCCTGCGCGTCGCAGCACTCGACGGTGTCCCCTCCGACACCGATCACCCGCTTGATCAGGTCCTGCTCGTTGTCGGACGGCAGCAGCCCGACGAAGGTCAGCACCTGCTTGGCCGCACCCAGCACCGGGCCGTCGTCGGAGGGCTTGCGGTCGCTCTCCAACCAGCCGCCCGGGTCCTTGAACACCACCACGTCGCCGCGCTGCGGCTCACTGCCGAACCAGGGGGTCAGCTTGTCCACCAGCACCCGGTCGCCGACCAGGATGGTCTGCTCCATCGAACCCGAGGGGATCACGAACACCTGGACCAGGAAGGTCTTCATCACCAGTGCCACCAGCAGGGCCACCAGGATGATCATCGGGATCTCGCGCACCAGCGACCGCTTGCGCCGGCTCGCCGCCCGGCGGGCACTGCGGCGGCGGTCGGCCCGGCCGCGCACCGGCGGGGTCCCGGTCGGGCGGGCGCCCTCCGGACCTCCGCCGTCCGGCTCGCGGGCCGGTCGGTCGGCGAGCCGACCCCTACCTCTGGTCCCCATGCCCACCCGTCCCCGCAGTCGCGGCGAAGGCCGCGGGCCGGTCCAGACCGGTCCAGCGCGAGAACGGGTAGACCACCCAGTCCGCCCGGCCGATCACCTTCTTCTCGGGCACGAAACCGCCCCCGGGCTCGCCCAGGTGGTCGCGGGAGTCACGGGAGGCACTGCGATGGTCTCCCATCACCCACAGCTCGCCGGCCGGCACCACCACGTCGAAGGCCACGCTCGACGGGTCGTCCCCCGGGGACAGGTAGGAGGTCTCGTCCACCGGCACTCCGTTGACGGTGATCGGCGCGCCCGGCCCGGTACTGGTCACCCGGTCACCGCCGACACCGATCACGCGCTTGACGTAGATGGTGTCCCCGGCCGGGGCCAGGCCGAGGTCCAGCGCGACCGACCGCGCGTCGGCCCAGAAGCCCTGCGGCTTCGCGGACTCCGGCCGGAAGGATCCCGTCCCGTCGAAGACCACGACGTCGCCCCGCCGGGGGTGGCCTCCGAAGGCGTACGCGAGCTGGTTGGCGATCAGCCGGTCGCCGGTGCGCAGGGTGTCCTCCATCGACCCGGAGGGCACCGCGAACGGACGCGCGACGAAGGCGTTCACCAGGAGCAGGAACGCCAGGCAGATCCCCGCCAAGAGCAGCAGGTCACGCGAACGCGAATGGCCCGGCTCCTCCTCCTGCTCGGCGCCGTCCTCTCGCTCTGCGCCGTCCTGCTGCTCTGCGCCGTCCTCCCGCTCCGCGTGCTCCGGCTCAGCGCCCTTGCCCGGCTCCCCGGCGCCCCCCTGCTCAGCGCCATCCCGGGCGGTGTCGGCGGGGGCGGCGGCAGTCGTACCGGCCTCCGCGTCATCGGAGACGACGCCCGGAACTCCGCCGGGAACGACCGCGGACCGCGACAGCGAGTCCGCACCGGTGGGTGCGGGACTGCCGTCGCGGTCCGCGGGTGGTTCGTGCGTGCTCATCGGGGGGTGAGCTTACCTTGCGGTCGTTCGACCCCCGAGAGCGCTCCGATCCCCCGGCGAGGCCGGGGGCCGGTGGATCAGCGGTCGCGCTTCTCCTTGATCTTCGCGGCCTTGCCGCGGAGGTCACGCAGGTAGTACAGCTTGGCGCGGCGAACCGCACCGCGGGTCACGACCTCGATCTTCTCGACGACCGGGGTGTGCACCGGGAAGGTGCGCTCCACGCCGACGTTGAAGCTGACCTTGCGGACGGTGAAGGTCTCACCGACGCCGGCGCCGTGGCGACGGATGACGACGCCCTGGAAGACCTGGACACGGGAGCGGTTGCCCTCGATGACCCGGACGTGAACCTTCAGGGTGTCACCGGCGCGGAAGGCCGGGATGTCGGAACGCAGCGAGGCCGCGTCGACAGCAGCGAGCTTGTTGCTCATGTTGCTCTCCATCGCAGGCGCCACGGGCCGCCCACGGAATATCGTCACAATGGGGTCTGCTGCGGGCCGCATCGGCTGACGACGATCCCCCCGTGGCGGGGGCGCCGGTCCACGTGCCCCCTACGGGAGGGGACCAACGACAGACAGCAGCGGCCTATTCTTCCACACCACCGGCCACGGACCGAAATCGGCCGAGCTGCTCGTCCCAGGCCAGGCCGAGGATGCTGAGCGCCTCCCGCTCCTTCTTGTCGAAGGCGCCGTACTGCCAGCGCTCGACCAGGTCGGGGCGGTTCGCCAGGGTGCGGGCAAAGGCCTGCTCGCGCCGCCAGCGGGCGATCCGGCCGTGGTTGCCGCTGAGCAGCACGTCCGGCACGGTCCGGCCGCGCCACTCGGCGGGCTTGGTGTAGACCGGGCCCTCCAGCAGGTCCGCCATCGCACCCGGCGCGAAGGAGTCGTCGCGGTGGGACTCGGCGTTGCCGAGCACCCCGGGCAGCAGCCGGGCGATCGCCTCGACCATCACCAGGACGGCGACCTCGCCGCCGGCCAGGACGTAGTCGCCGATCGAGGCCTCGACCACCGGCATGCGGGTGGCGGCCTCCTCGATCACCCGGCGGTCGATGCCCTCGTACCGGGCGGGGGTGAAGGCCAGCCAGGGGCGGCCGGCCAGCTCCTGGGCGAGCTCCTGGGTGAACGGGCGCCCGCTCGGGGTCGGGACGACCAGCGTGGGCAGTTCGCCCTCGGGCCCGCCGGCGACCACCGCGTCCAGCGCCTCGCCCCACGGCTCGGGCTTCATCACCATGCCGGGCCCGCCGCCGTACGGGCTGTCGTCCACCGTGCGGTGCACGTCGTGGGTCCACTCGCGCAGGTCGTGGACGTGCACGTCCAGCTGGCCGCGCGCACGGGCCTTGCCGACCAGCGAGATGTTCAGCGGCTCCAGGTACTCGGGGAAGATCGTGACGACGTCGATGCGCATCCCGCTCTGCACGCCACCACCCTGCACGCCACCGCCAGGCACGCCACCACCCTGCACCGCACCACTCTGCGCAGCACCGCCGGGCACGGCGTCGCCCTGCACGGCACCGTTCTCCTCGACGGTCACCGCGACTCCTCCGGCCCCTCGGCCGCACCCTCGGTCGAGCCCTCAGCCGACTCCTCGGCCGCATCCTCGGCGCGCTCCGCCGAGGACGTACCGGCGACGTCGGCCTGCTCCGGGTCGATCAGCCCGGCCGGCGGGGTGATCACCGCACGCTGGTTCTCCAGGTCGATGGTCGGCACGATCTGGGTGACGAAGGGCACCAGCACCTCCGTGCCGTCGGCCTTCTTCACCGTGAGCAGGTCCTGGTACGGGAGGTGGACGACCTCGGTCAGCTCACCGACGAGGGTGCCGTCGAGCAGCACCACGTCCAGGCCGATCAGCTGGTGGTCGTAGTACTCCTCCGGGTCGTCGGGACGCTCCTCCGGGTCGACCTCGGAGATGAGCAGGGTGCCCCGGAGCGCCTCGGCCGCGTTGCGGTCCTTGACGCCGGCGAAGCGCAGCAGCAGCCGGCCGCTGTGCACCCGGCCGGACTCGACGGTCAGCGGCCCGACCGACGCGGGGTCGGTGAGCACGACGGCGCCCGGGCCGAGCCGGAGCTCCGGCTCGTCGGTGCGGACCTCGACGCTGACGTCCCCCCTGATGCCGTGGGCACGGCCGATCTTGCCGACGACGAGCTGCACGGTGATCGTTCTCCTGGAGTTCCTGAGCCGAGACGAACGCCCGACGCAATGCGAAGGGCCGGTGCGCAGGGCTGGTGCGATGGTGCGATGGGCTGGTGCGGTGGTGCGGTGGTGCGAGGGCGGCGCCGCGGGGCGCTGCCGGGAAACGAGAAAAGGCCGACCGGGACGACATGCGTCCCGGTCGGCCCCAAGCCCTGACGGCTGAACGAGCAGCTGCGTCAGCGGATGTTGTCCACGTCGACCAGGTCGACCCGGACGTTGCGACCGCCGAGGGCGCCGACCACGGTGCGCAGAGCGCGTGCCGTGCGGCCGCCCCGGCCGATCACCTTGCCGAGGTCATCGGGGTGCACTCGCACCTCGATGGTGTTGCCCCGACGCAGGTTGCGCGAACGCACCTGCACCTCGTCGGGGTGCTCGACGATGCCCTTCACCAGGTGGTCGAGGGCGTCCTCGATCACGATCAGGCCTCGGCGGCGGCGTCGGCCTCAGCCTCGGCCTTGTCCGACTTCTTGGCCTTCGGGGTGATGGCGACGCCGGTGGTGGCGTCCTCGAAGCCGGCGACGGCCTTGGCGAACAGGTGCGAGAAGTCCTCGACCTTCGGCTCCGCGACCTTCAGCGGGGCCGGAGCCGGCAGGCCCTTGAACTTCTGCCAGTCGCCGGTCAGCTTCAGGATGGCGAGCACCGGCTCGGTCGGCTGGGCGCCGACGGACAGCCAGTACTGGGCGCGGTCGCTGTCGACCTCGATCTTCGAGGGGTTGTAGGTCGGCTGGTAGATGCCGATCTCCTCGATCGCGCGGCCGTCACGCTTGGTGCGGGCGTCGGCGACGACGATGCGGTAGTGCGGGGAGCGAATCTTGCCGAGACGCTTGAGCTTGATCTTGACTGCCACGGGAGTGGATTCTCCTGGTGTTGACGTGGGTGAGCGGGCGCGCCGTCGCGTGGGGTTGCGGGGCGGACCGTTCAAGGGACACGCCAGCCGTAGGAGAGAGGGGTCCTGCTCGGCTGCCGAGTACTCAGCTGTCCATTCTGCCATACCGGCGCGAACCGCCTGCACACGGGCCGGGAGACGGAACAGGGCTCGACCGGGAGCCCCCGCTCCCGGTCCAGCCCACGAAGTCACCGTCGTACTGCTCTGCTGTTGTCCCGCTCGTGGCCGTCGAGCCGCCCGTGGCGGCTGTTCCGCCCGTGGCCGCCGATCCGCTCGTAGCGCCGGTCACCGCCCTGCCGTCGTACCGATCCGCCGTGCGACCGTCCCGCCGCACGGCGCGTACGCGCTCACGCGCCCGTCGTACCGCTCGCTCCGGCCGGACCGCTGCCCGCACAGCAGCCCCGCCGGGCCGTCGACCACTTACGCGATCTTGAACGGCTGCTGGCACGCGCCGCAGACGATGGACGCCTGCGCGAGCACCGACGGCACGACCCGGACGTTGCGTCCGCAGCCGCAGACCGCCTTGACCCGGACGCCGCCCCCGGAGGAGCCGTGCCGGGCGGCAGGACCGCGGAAGGCACGCGTCGAGCCGTCGCCGGCCACCGCTTCCTGGTGTGCGCCGAGGGCGCGGTCCAGGCGCTCGATGGTCCCGGCGTAGCGCTCCTGGGTCTCCTTGAGCATGGTCACCTGGGAGAAGCCGCTGCTCGCGTGCGGCTCGACCGGGTGCGCCAGGCCCAGCTCGGAAGCGAGCATCAGGAAGCGCCGGTTGTGGTAGCGGCCGGCCCGCGAGGTGTCCCGGATGTCCCGGGCCGCGGCCAGACCGTGGGCAGCCTCGTGGAGGAGCCGCTCGAAACCGAGCCGCGTGCCACAGGCCGAGGAGGATTCGCCGATCAGGGCCTCGGGCGAGGCCAGGTCGGGGAGGTCCTGGTGGTAGGCCTGGATGTCGCTCCAGGCGGCGGCCAGTTCGGCCGCGAGAACGAGGGGCTGTGTCGTGCTCACGCTAGACCAACGATGGAGTGCGAGCCGATGTTCCGCATGTTCCCGTTCTTCGGGAATTCACAGGGAACTCCCAGGAATGCCAGGTCGCGCGCGAATTGCACGCTCCGGATCTGACGCAAGACCAACCCCCTGCCTGTTTCGGCCCGTCGCAGAGTCGGCGGACCTGGTGAATTCCGTCCCGGGGGGCGGGCTGTCGCCCCCAGGACGTACGGCCCGTGGTCCCGCCTGATTGACAGGGCCACGGGCCGTACACCGTACCGCTATTCCGTTAATACCGGGAGTTGACCGGCCAGTAGGGATGTCCACGGTCGGGAGTCCCCCGGAAGAGTTACCGGATTCTTACCCATCCGCATTCCGGGCAAATGTCGCCGCCGAGGGTCATTACCTGCGGGTAACGAACAACCGGCGCACATCCGGCGGACATCCCCGGATCGCGGAAGAGCCGCGAAACGGCCCGGAACGACCTGGAACGGCCCGGAACGGAGGTGGAGCCGATCTCAGTACGCGCGGGCGACGATCGCGATGTTGCCGTCCTGGTCATCCGCCAGCGGCACCGAACCGTCGGCCGCGACGATGCAGCGCACCGTGACGCCCTGCTCGGCCAGCTTGGCCTCGCCCTCCGCGCCGAGCTCGGCCCAGGAGATGCGGCCCCAGCCGGTCGCGGCGGCCTCGACGGCCTCGTCGATGCTCTTGACGTCGACCGTGCGGGACTCGCGGCGCTCGCGGGACTGGCGCAGCAGCAGCGCCTGGTCCTCCTCCAGCACGCCCGGGACCAGCTCGGCCAGGGCGTCGATGGAGACCGGCTCCTTGCCGCCCGGGATGCGGCGGGCCAGCATCGCGGTGCCGTTCTCCAGGTCGCGCGGGCCCACCTCGATGCGCAGCGGAACGCCCTTGAGCTCCCAGTCGACGGCGCGGCGGCCGAACGGGGTGTCGGTGCGGTCGTCGACCACGACCCGGACGCCGACGGCCTCCAGCCGGGCGCCGATCTCGCGGACCTTGGCGATGACCGCGTCGTCGCCCTTGATCGCGAGCACGACGGCCTGGACGGCGGCCAGACGCGGGGGCACCCGCAGGCCGTTGTCGTCGCCGTGGGACATGATCAGGCCGCCGACCATGCGGGTCGAGACGCCCCAGGAGGTCTGCCAGACGTGCTCGCGCTCGGCACCCTGGAGCTGGTAGGTGGTGTTGAACGCCTTGGCGAAGTTCTGGCCCAGCTCGTGGCTGGTGCCCATCTGCAGCGCCTTGCCGTCACCCATCATGCCTTCGAGGGTGAGGGTGTTGATGGCGCCGGCGAAGCGCTCCTTGGCGGTCTTGCGGCCCAGCACGACGTCGATGCCGAGCACGTTGGTCATGAAGTCGCCGTAGACCTGGGTGTGGATCATCGAGGCGTACTCACGGGCGTCCTCGTACGTGGCGTGGGCGGTGTGGCCCTCCTGCCAGAGGAACTCGGTGGTGCGCAGGAAGACGCGCGGGCGCAGCTCCCAACGGACCACGTTGGCCCACTGGTTGATCAGCAGGGGCAGGTCGCGGTGGCTCTGCACCCACTTCGAGAAGTACTCGTTGATGATCGTCTCGGAGGTGGGCCGGACGACGACCGGCTCCTCCAGCTGCTTGCCGCCGCCGTGGGTGACCACCGCGAGTTCGGGCGCGAAGCCCTCGACGTGCTCCGCTTCCTTGGTCAGGTAGGACTGCGGGATGAACATCGGGAAGTAGGCGTTCTGCGCGCCGGCCTTCTTGATCCGGGCGTCCATCTCCTGCTGCATCCGCTCCCACAGGCCGTAGCCGTACGGTCGGATGACCATGGTGCCGCGCACCGGACCGTTGTCGGCCAGCTCGGCCTTGTTGATGAGGTCCTGGTACCAGCGCGGGAAGTCTTCCGCCTGAGGGGTGAGAACGGGTGCCTTAGCCATGGGGCGAATGGTACGGGGAGCGACCCCCTGACTTCGAATCGGATTCACACCCGCGTCGGTGTCACGCCCGCGGTCGGCGCCGGACCGGCCCGCGGGGCGGGGGGCGCACCACCGCGACACGCGCGCACCACCCTGCACCCCTCTGGACGCCGGGCCCGACCCGCTGTTCGCTGGAGTGGGGCGGGACTTTGGGGGAGCCGTAGCAGCACACCGAAGGACCGGATGGGAGGCCGCGATGGCTTCAGCTCGGACGACCGGCACGACCGTACGACCAACAGGCGCACGCGCGCACCACCCGCAGCCCGGGGCAGCCGGGCCCGCGCGGGCGCGCGACTGGGCGGAGATCCAGGAACGCATGCTGGTGCCGCTCTACGAGGCGGTCTACGACCGGCTGGAGGTCGGCCCGGCGAGCAGCGTGCTGGGCCTGGGCTGCCGGTCCGGACTGGCCCTGTTGCTGGCCGCCGGGCGGGGCGCACAGGTCGCCGGGCAGGAGCCGCGGGACGAGCTGCGCGAGCTGGCCCGCGACCGCCGGCTGCGGGTGTGCGCCGGGCCCCGGCCGACCGCCGCCGTCGCCCGCTCGGCCCATTCGCTGGTGACGGTTTTCGAGCAGCTGCCCGGCGCCGTCGATCCCCTCCCGGTGGTGGCCGAGGCCGCCCGGCTCACCCTTCCGGGCGGGCACGTGGTGCTCGCCGCCTGGGGCCCGCCGGAGCGCTGCGAGAGCGCCCCGGTGCTGGACGTGGCCCGGCGGATGGCGGGCCGCACCACCTCGCGCGACCCGTTCGAGCTCAGCGCGCCCGGAGCCCTGGAGGACCTGCTCGGCCCGGCCGGCCTGCGCCCGGCCGGCAGCGGCCGGGTGAGCTGCCCGTTCGCCTACGCGGACCTCGACAGCGCGGTCCGCGGTCTGCTCTCCACCGGCCTGTTCGAGGCGGCTGAGGAGTTCTCCGGCGCCTCGCTGGTGGCCAAGGAGCTGGAGGAGGCGCTGCAGCCGTACCTGCGCGCCGACGGCTCGGTCCGGATGGAGAACGTGTTCCGCTACCTGGTCGCCGAGCGGCCTCGCTAGGAGACGTGAACCGGGGGCGCCCGCCGCAGTGGCGAGCGCCCCCGGCAGCCGGCGTCACGCCCGGCCGAGCGACTTCCCGTCGGGCCCCTCAGGCCCCTCACGCTTCTCGGCCCCCGCAGAGGCCCCCGCGGACCCCGCGGACCCCGCGGAGGCTCCCTCGACCCCCTCGGCGGCCCCCTCGGCGGCCCCGTCCCGCGGCACCCCCGCCGCCCGGTACGCCGCCTCCTCGTCCAGCGTCTCCGCCTCCAGCAGCGCCGCCGCCAGTGCGTCCAGCCGGTGCCGCTGCTCGGTCAGCAGCCGGACCGCGTCGTCGTAGCACTCGGAGACGATCCGCCGGGCCTCCTCGTCCACCGCGTCCAGGGTGGTCGGCGCGGCGGAGAGCCCGTACGCGCCCTGCGGGTCCGAGGGCACCGCGGTGAGCCGGCCGACCCGCTCGCTCATCCCCCAGCGCCCGGCCATCCCGCGGGCGATGTTGGTGACCTGTTCCAGGTCGCTCTCCGCGCCGGTGGTGATCACCCCGTAGACCACCTGCTCGGCCGCCATGCCGCCGAGCGCGCCGATGATCCGGCCGCGCAGGTAGGGCTCGGTGTACGAGTAGCGGTCGTTCTCCGGGGTGGAGAGCGTGACGCCGAGCGCCCGACCGCGCGGCACGATGGTGATCTTGCGGACCGGGTCCGCGCCGGGCTGGAGCATGCCCAGCAGCGCGTGCCCGCTCTCGTGGTACGCCGTCCGCTCGCGCTCCTCCTGAGGCATCACCAGCGGTCGCACGGCGCCCAGTTGGACCTTCTCCAGGGCGTCCGAGAGGTCCCGCTCGTTGACCGCGTCCTGCTGGCGCTTGACGGCCAGCAGGGCGGCCTCGTTGACCAGGTTGGCGAGCTCCGCGCCGGTCATCCCGGGGGTGACCTTCGCCAGCTGCCGGAGGTCGGTGCCGCCGGCCAGCGGGACGGTGCGGGTGTGGATGCGCAGGATGGCGGCGCGGCCCTCCCGGTCGGGCGGGCTGACGGTGATCCGCCGGTCGAAGCGGCCGGGGCGCAGCAGCGCCGGGTCGAGCACGTCGGACCGGTTGGTCGCGGCGATCACGATGACGCCCTCGGAGCCGCTGAAGCCGTCCATCTCGGTGAGGATCTGGTTGAGCGTCTGCTCGCGCTCGTCGTGCCCGCCCATGCCGCCGCCCGCGCCGCGCTGGCGTCCGATGGTGTCGATCTCGTCGATGAAGATGATCGCCGGGGCGACCTTGCGGGCCTCGGCGAACAGCTCGCGGACCCGGCTGGCGCCGACGCCGACGATCATCTCGATGAACTCGGAGGCGGAGGCGGAGAAGAACGGCACGTCCGCCTCGCCGGCCACGGCCCGGGCCAGCAGGGTCTTGCCGGTCCCGGGCGGCCCGCTCAGCAGCACGCCGCGCGGCATCTTGGCGCCGAGCTTGCGGTACCGGTCGGGGTTCTTCAAGTAGTCGACGACCTCGGTGAGTTCGGCCTCGACCTCGTCGATGCCGGCCACATCGGCGAAGGTGGTGCGCTTGCCCTGCTCGGCGGTGACCGGCTTGGGCGGCGTCTTGCGCCCGAGCGGTCCGGCGCCGAGGCCGCCGGCCATCCGGCGGGCGAGCAGCACCCAGATGAAGATCAGCAGCAGCATCGGGGCGAGCGAGAGCAGCAGGTTGGTGAGGAAGCTGCGCTGCTGGACCGGCGAGGTGGCGGTGACCTCGACGCCCTGCTGCTGCAGCGTGGCCCACAGGTTGTCGTTCGCGAAGGAGGGCCGCTGGGTGTCGAACTCGGTGTAGTCGCCCTTGCCGCCGTCCGGCTTGGGCTGAGCGGTCTTGAGGGTGCCCTCGATCGCGTCGCCCTTGGCGTAGATCTTGGTGATGTTGCCCTTGTTCAGCTGGTTGTTGAACTCGGTGTACGAGATCGTGGTGGCGCCCTCGTTGCCGAAGACGGACAGCAGCACGTCGGAGATCAGGAACACCACGAGGGCGGTGAGGACGAGACCGGTCCAGCCGCCGGGCATCCGCCGTCGGGGCGGGGGCGGGGGCGGGGCGCCCTCGGAGCGCCAGGGCTGGTCGGGGGTCTGACGCGGCGGCACAGGTTCGGTCACCCACCGGACGATACGGACAGGTGCTCGGGCGGGCCAACCGCAACGCCGCGCCCGAGCGCCCGCCCGGGGGCGCCCGGAGCCGGCCGCGCGGCCGCCCCGAACCCCTCCCACCAGCCGCTGCGCCGGGCGCCTCCACCAGCGGCTCCGCCTGCCCACCAGCAGCTCCGCCTGCCCGCCGGCAGCTGTGCCGGGGCGCCCCCACCGACGCCTAGGCCGCGGCGCCGGGCCACTCCTCGGCGGTCAGCGCGAACCGCTCGTGGTCGCGCCAGTCGCCCTGCAGGAACAGCATCCGCGGCGAGAAGCCCTCGTGCCGGAAGCCCAGCCGCTTGGCCATCGCGACCGAGCGCTCGTTGTCGGGCTGCACGTTGATCTCCAGCCGGTGCAGCCCCAGCCCGCCGGCCGACTGCGGCGCGAAGCAGCGGTCCAGGACCAGCCGCATGCCCTCGGTCATCCGCCCGGTGCCGGCGAACGGCAGGTACGCGTCGTAGCCCAGCGTGGCGTTGCAGAACCGGCTCATCACGATGTTGGCGACGTTCACCTTGCCGACCAGCCCGCCGGTCTCCCCGTCGAGGATCAGGAAGGTGCGCAGCCCCGCGCCCTGGCGCTCCAGCAGCTCGGGCAGCCCGTCCGGCTCGACCGGGTTCCACCGGCCGATGTGGTCGGCGGACCGCCGGACCGCGTCGGCGTACACAACCGCGTCTTCTGCCCTCGGGGCCCTGATCGTCACTCGCATGCCCCCATCATCGGACACACGATCGGCCCGCCGCCCGGAAACTCCGGACGACGGGCCGACCAGGACCGACCGGGGCCGATCGGGACCGGTCCCGGACGGATCCAGGACCGGTCGGGACCTACAGCAGGTCCTTGAACTCCTTGGGCAGCTCGAAGTCGGCCGGGCCCTTGCCCGCGCCGAGGCCGAACGCCCCGCCGTCGGCCGGCTGGCCGGCGCCCGGGCCGAGCGCGCGGCGCTCGGCGGCCGCGGCCTCCTCCTGGGCCCGCTTCAGCGGGTTGCCGCTCTTGCGCTTGCCCTTGGCCTGCGGGGCCTTCTTGCCGGACTTCTTCGAGCCGCCACCCATGCCCGGGATCCCCGGCATGCCGGGCATGCCCTTGCCGGAGGCCATCGCGGACATCATCTTGCGGGCCTCGAAGAACCGCTCGACCAGGTTCTTCACCTCGCCGACCTGGACGCCCGAGCCCTTGGCGATGCGGGCCCGGCGGGAGCCGTTGATCAGCTCCGGCTCGGCGCGCTCGGTCGGGGTCATCGACTTGATGATGGCGCCGACCCGGTTGACGTCCTTGTCGTCGATGTTGTTGATCTGGTCCCGGATCTGGCCCATGCCGGGCAGCATGCCGAGCAGCTTGGAGATCGAGCCCATCTTCTGGACCTGCTCCAGCTGCGACAGGAAGTCGTCCAGGGTGAACTGCTTCGGGCCGCCGCGCAGCTTGGCGGCGATCTTCTCGGCCTCGGCCTGCGAGAAGGTCTGCTCGGCCTTCTCGATCAGCGAGAGGACGTCACCCATGCCGAGGATGCGCGAGGCCATCCGGTCCGGGTGGAAGGCGTCGAAGTCGTCGACCTTCTCGCCGTTGGAGGCGAACATGATCTGCCGGCCGGTGACGTGCGCGACCGACAGCGCGGCACCGCCGCGGGCGTCGCCGTCGAGCTTGGAGAGCACGACACCGGTGAAGTCGACGCCGTCGAGGAAGGCCTGCGCGGTGGTGACCGCGTCCTGGCCGATCATCGCGTCGACGACGAACAGGACCTCGTCCGGGTTCACCGCGGCGCGGATGTCGGCGGCCTGCTGCATCAGCTCGGCGTCGATGCCCAGGCGGCCGGCGGTGTCGACGACGACGACGTCGTACTGCTTCTGCTTGGCGTACTCGATCGAGTCCTTGGCCACCTGCACCGGGTCGCCGACGCCGTTGCCCGGCTGCGGGCCGTAGAAGGCCACACCGGCGCGCTCGGCGACGACCTGGAGCTGGTTGACCGCGTTGGGGCGCTGGAGGTCGCAGGCGACCAGCAGCGGGGTGTGCTTCTGCTGCTTCAGCCAGTGGCCGAGCTTGCCCGCGAGGGTGGTCTTACCGGCACCCTGCAGACCGGCGAGCATGATGACCGTCGGGCCGCTCTTGGCGAACCGCACCCGGCGGGTCTCGCCGCCGAGGATCGCGATGAGCTCCTCGTTGACGATCTTGATGATCTGCTGCGCCGGGTTCAGCGCACCGGAGACCTCGGCACCGAGGGCGCGGTCCTTGACCTGCTTGATGAAGGCCCGGACGACCGGCAGCGCGACGTCCGCCTCCAGCAGCGCGATGCGGATCTCGCGGGCGGTGGCGTCGATGTCCGCCTCGCTGAGGCGGCCCTTGCCCCGGAGGTTCTTGAACGTCGCTGCGAGGCGATCGGAAAGGGTGTCGAACACGTCGTCGCGGGTCCTCTGCGGCATCGGTATCGGTACGGTCGTCGTCCCCCAGGGTATCCAACCGCCCCGGGTGAGGTCTCCACCCCCGTTCGCGGACATCGTCGACCCCGGCTCCCGGCGCCCGTCAGCCGAGCGCCGCCCGGACCGCCGCCGCCACCTCCCCGGCCCGCCGGGCGGCCAGCGGGCGGCCCTGCGCGTCGGTCAGGTAGAAGGAGTCGACGGCCTCCGCGCCCAGCGTGGAGACGTGCGCGGTGCGCACCCGGACGCCCGCCCCGTCCAGCGCCCGGCCGATCCGGTGCAGCAGCCCGGGGGCGTCGTGCGCGCGGACCTCCAGCACGGTCGCGGTCGCCGAGGCCACCGCGGGCGCCACCGCGACCAGCGGCGGCGGGGTCGGGATGCCCCGGCGGCGCGGGGCGGCGGCGTCCCGCTCGGCGAGGCGCCGTTCGACGTCCAGCGAGCCGTCCAGCGCCCGGCGCAGGTCGGCCCGCAGCCGGGCCGCCTCGGGCAGCTCGCCGAACTCGGCCGCCACCCGCCAGGACAGCAGCAGCACGGGCCCGGCACCGATCGGGTCGAGCTCGCGCAGTCCGGCCGAGCGGACGGTCAGCCGGTGCAGCGCGAGCACCCCGGCGGCGGTGCCGAGCAGCCCGGGGCGGTCGGGGACGGCCAGGGTCAGCTCGACGCCCATCGGCTCGGTGCCCGGGTCCGCCCCCTCGGCCTGGGCGTGCAGCGACAGTGCCGGCTCACCGGTGCGGGCCGCCTCGACCGCGAGCCGCTCCTGCTCGGCGGTGGGCGCCGCCTCCACCGGCGCGGTGCCGGCCCCGGCCAGCCGGGCGGCCGCCCGGGCCACCAGGCCGCCGACCAGCGAGGCCCGCCAGCTGCTCCACGCGGCCGGGCCGGTGGCCAGTGCGTCCGCCTCGGTGAGCGCGTGCAGCAGCTCCAGCTCCGGCAGGGTGGTGATCGCCTTGGTGATCGCCTCGACGGTGGCCGGGTCGTCCGGGTCGCGCCGGGTGGCGGTGTCCACCAGGGTCAGGTGGTGGCGGACCAGCACCGCCAGGGTCTCGGTGTCCTCGGGGCCGAAGCCCATCCGGGGGGCGAGGTCGCGGACGATCACCTCGCCGGCCTCGCTGTGGTCCCCGGGCCAGCCCTTGCCGATGTCGTGCAGCAGCGCGGCGACCAGCAGCAGGTCGGGCCGGGCCACCCGGCGGGTCATCGCGGCGGCCTTCACCGCCGTCTCCACCAGGTGCCGGTCCACGGTCCAGCGGTGCACGGCGTTGCGCTGCGGACGGCAGCGCACCCGCTCCCAGTCCGGCAGCAGCCGGGTGACCAGCCCCTCCGCCTCCAGCGCCTCCCACACCGGGACGGCCGCCTCCCCCGCGCCCAGCAGGGTGACCAGCTGCTCGCGCGCCTCGTCGGGCCAGGGCACCGGCAGCGGACGGCACTCCGCGGCGAGCCGGCGCACCGTCGCGTACGAGACGGTCAGCCCGTTCTGCGCGGCGGCGGCCGCGGCGCGCAGCGGCAGCACCGGGTCGGCGGCCGGGCGGGCGCCCTGGGCCAGCACCGCCTCGCCGTCCTGTTCGACCACGCCCTCGGCGAGCGGGCGGCGCTCGACCGCGCCCCGGGCCACCGCGCCCGCGCCGCGGCCGACTCCGGTGAACGGCGCGGCGAACGGGAAGGCGCGCCGCACGGCCCGCCGGCCCCGGCCGCTGCGGGCGGCGAGCACCCGCTCGACCGCCCGCCAGGTGACGTCGCTCGCGTAGGCGATGGTCCGGGCGGCCTCGTAGACCTGGCGCAGCAGGGTGTCGGCGTCCAGCACGCCGAGCCGTTCGGCGACCTGGTCCTGGTCCTGCAGGCTCAGCCGCTCGGTGGCCCGGCCGGTGACCAGGTGCAGCGCGTCGCGGACGTCGGCGAGGCGCAGCGCGGCGGCGTCGAGGCCGTCCCGGGGCGCGTCGGCGAGCCAGCTGGCGGCGACGGCGTCGAGCGCGACCACGTCGCGCAGGCCGCCGCGGGCCTCCTTGAGGTCCGGCTCCAGCAGGAAGGACAGCTCGCCGTGGCGTTCGGACCGCTCGCGGGCCAGCTCGCGCAGCTCGGGCAGGCGTGCGGGGGCGCTCGCGCGCCAGTCGGTGAACACCGCGGCGCGCAGCTCGGCGGTGAGCGCCGGGTCCCCGGCGAGGTGGCGGGCGTCCAGCAGGCCGAGCTGGGCCTTGAGGTCGGCGGCGGCGACCGCCCGGGCCTCGGCGACGGTGCGCACTGAGTGGTCGAGCTTGGCGCCCGCGTCCCAGACCGGGTACCAGATCCGCTCGGGCAGCTCGTGGGGGATCGGGCCGTCGTGCAGCAGCAGGACGTCCAGGTCGCTGCGCGGGGAGAGCTCGCCGCGCCCGTACCCGCCGACGGCGACCAGGGCGACGCCGGGCGGGGCTCCGGCGGCGGCGAGCAGCCCGGCCAGCCAGTCGTCGGTGAGCCGGGCGAGCGCCTCGCGGCGGGGGCGGCCGACCGGGCCTGGGTCGGCGAGCAGCGCGGCCCGGGCGGCGGAGTGGTCGGCGGGCTCGGAGGGCCTGGTCTCGGTGGTCATGCGCTGGGTCCCGTCCGTCGTGCGGGTGAGCCGTCCCGCGGTGCGCCGGGCATCCGGTGCGGTGCGGTTCGGCCGAGCGGGGTACGCCGTCGGCGGGCCCGCGGCCCCCGGAGGGATCACGGGCCCGCCGACGGGCGGGGGCTACAGGGCGTCCGGGCCGCGCTCGCCGGTGCGGACCCGTACGGCGGTGTCGACCGGGATGCTCCAGACCTTGCCGTCGCCGATCTTCCCGGTCCGGGCGGCCTTCACCAGGACGTCGATCAGGTCGTCGGCGTCCTCGTCCTCGACCAGGACCTCGATCCGGACCTTCGGTACCAGGTCCACCGTGTACTCGGCGCCCCGGTAAACCTCGGTGTGGCCGCGCTGGCGGCCGTAGCCGCTGGCCTCGGTGACGGTCAGGCCGTGGACCCCGAAGGCCTGCAGGGCGGCCTTCACCTCGTCCAGGCGGTACGGCTTGATCACGGCGGTGATGAGCTTCATCAGGCGTCGACCTCGGTCTTCTCGGCGGCCTTTCCGGCGGCCTTCTCGGTGGGCTTCTCGGCGGACTTCGGTGCTGCCGTCGGCGCGGGCTTCGCGGCGGACGACCCGGCCGTCGAACCGAGGGACGCACCGCCGGTCGGACCGGCCGGCGCGGCGGCCGCGGCCGGACCCGACAGGGCGCGGGCCAGGCCCGCCCCGACAGCGCTGAAATCGTAGGCGGATTCGGCGTGTTCGGCCTGGTCGATGCCGGCCACCTCGACCTCCTCGGCGACCCGGAAGCCGACCAGCTTGTCGACCGCCTTGGCCAGCAGCCAGGAGAGGACGAAGGAGTACGCCGCGACCACGGCCACACCCATCGCCTGCTTGCCGAGCTGGCCCAGCCCGCCGCCGTAGAACAGGCCCTTGGCGGTCTGGCCGACCCCACCGGTGGCGAACAGGCCGACCAGCAGCGAGCCGATCGCCCCGCCCACCGCGTGCACGCCCACCACGTCGAGCGAGTCGTCGAAGCCCCAGCGGTACTTCAGCGAGACGGCGGCGGCGCAGACCGCGCCCGCGACCAGACCGATCGCGACCGCGCCGAGCGGGCTGACCGAGCCGCAGGCCGGGGTGATCGCGACCAGTCCGGCCACCGCGCCGGAGGCGGCGCCGAGCGTGGTGAAGGCGCCGTGCTTGAGCTTCTCGAAGACCAGCCAGCCGACCAGCGCCGCGCCGGTGGCGACCTGCGTGTTGACCATCGCCATCGCGGCGACCCCGTTGGCGGCCAGCGCCGAGCCCGCGTTGAAGCCGAACCAGCCGAACCACAGCAGGCCGGAGCCGAGCATCACCAGCGGCAGGCTGTGCGGGCGCATGGGGTCCTTCTTGAAGCCGACCCGCTTGCCCAGCACCAGGCAGAGCGCCAGACCCGCCACACCGGCGTTGATGTGCACGGCCGTGCCGCCGGCGAAGTCGATCACGCCGTTCCGGTCGCCCAGCCAGCCGCCGTGGCCGCCGTCGAAGAAGAACACCCAGTGCGCGACCGGGAAGTAGACGACGGTCACCCAGAGCGCGATGAACAGGCCCCAGGCGGCGAACTTGGCGCGGTCCGCGATGGCGCCGCTGATCAGCGCCGGGGTGATGATCGCGAACATCAGCTGGAACATCGCGAAGGCGGTGACCGGGATGGTCCCGGTCAGCTCGTTCAGGCCGATGCCGCGCATCCCCAGGAAGTCCAGGTTGCCGATCAGCCCGCCGAAGGAGTCCGGCCCGAAGCTGAGCGAGTACCCGTAGAGGACCCAGAGCACTGTGACGATGCCGAGCGAGAGGAAACTCATCGCCAGCATGTTCAGGGTGCTCTTGGCCCTGACCATGCCCCCGTAGAAGAAGGCCAGGCCCGGGGTCATGAGCATGACCAGGGCTGCACTGATGAGCACGAAGGCGGTGTCGCCCGCGCTGAAGCCGTCCGGCATCGGCGTCTCCTCTGCGTCCAAGCCGATCCGCACCCGGGTACCTGTCCCGTGCCACCCGGGGTGTCGGCGTTGAAGAGGAGCGTGCCGAAGGCTGGTTTCGGCCAGTGCGGCCGGTTGTTTCGCGACCGTGACGCGTGCGACGCGCGGGTTACGGCTGCGTGAACCACAGCCCCGGAACCGCCCGGACGGGCTACCGTGCCGCCGCGCGCCCGGCCCCGCCCACGCGGGAACCACCGACCGCGACGGCGGCGGCCGGCACGGTCGGTGGAGTCCGGGAAGTGCCCGGGAGGTGCGCCGATCAGACCACCGAGACGTACTCCGGGATGTCCTGAACGACCCGCTCCTTGAGCCGGCTCACCGCGTCCACGCCCTGGAACCGGGCGGCCGCGGCCTCCGTGGTCTTGCGCACCCGGGAGTTCAGCCGCTCCGAGCGCACCTTGGTCGCGATGTCCACCGCCTGCTCGGCCATCACCGCCGCCTGCTCGGCCTCCTTCTGCAGCAGGTGCACGCTGGCCATGCCGATCAGGTTGAAGGCGTACGAGCGCACGTGGTCGCCGTCCCGGCGGAACAGGTCGACCGCGCGCTCCATCACCGGCGCCGACAGCGAGGCGTACAGCTGGGCGTTGTCGGAGTGGTACGCGAGGTCGCGGAAGGAGTGCGCGTTCTCGGCGTTCAGCTCGGCCGGCGAGAAGAACTTCAGCCAGTCCGGCTCGTCGTCGCCGTCGCGGATGTCGGTGAAGGTGTCCTCGGCCAGCCGGACCGCCCGGGCGCAGCGGTTCACCTCCCCGATGGTGGCGTAGGCCCGCGCCTCCATCGCGTACAGCAGGGACTGCTGGCGCGGGCCGGCGGTGTCACGGCTGCCGTACTGCGCCAGGTGGATCAGCTCCAGGGCGTCCTCGCCCCGGTTGAGGTGGATCATCTGGCGGCTCATGTCGGTGAGGATCAGCGCGCCGAACGGGCGGTCGCCGGCCTCCTTGGCCGCGTGCAGGGCCAGCACGTAGTACTTCTGCGCGCTCGGGTGCATCCCGACGTCGTACGACATCCACCCGGCCAGGTGGGCGAGCTCGGCGGTGAGCCGGAACAGCCGCCGGGTGGTGTCCTCGTTGTACGTCTCCTGGAGCAGGTCGGTGACCTCGTGCAGCTGGCCGACGACGGCCTTGCGGCGCAGCCCGCCGCCGTTCTGGGCGTCCCACTGGCGGAACATGACCGTGGTCTGCTCCAGCAGTTCCAGCTCGGGCTCGGAGAGCCGGCCGGTGAACGCCTCGCCGCCGTTGGCCGCGGTGAGGATCGGGGTGGGGATGCCGGTCGGGCCGGGGGTCAGCCAGCGCTGCATCGGCTCGATCAGCGCGGCGCCGGCGGTCAGCGCCAGCGAGGTGCCGAGGAAGCCCCGGCGGTTGAGCATCAGGTCGCTGCGGGAGTAGTCACTGATCAGCTGGACGGTCTGCGGACCGCTCCACGGCAGGTCGACGCCGCCGCCCACGGTGGAGACCGGGATCGCGGCGCGCAGGCCGAGGTCCTCGATCGAGACCACCGAGCCGAAGCGCTCGGAGAAGAGCTCGGACATGATCTTGGGGATCGGCTCGCGCGGCTGCTCGCCGTCGAGCCAGCGGCGCACCCGGGAGGTGTCGGTGGACACGTGGTGGGCGCCGATCTGCCGGGCCCGTCGGTTGACCTGGCGCGCCAACTCGCCCTTGGACCAACCGCTGCGGGCGAACCACGTGGTCAGCTTCTCATTGGGTTGCTTCTCTGCCATGGGAACGTCCCATCCCGCCCGGCCCCTCGCGGGGCCCCCGATCGTGACCGCCCGACGGTTGCGGGCTCTTGCCAGACGTGCCTGCCGTGCGTGCTGCCTGCCGCGCCCGTGGTGGTGCCGTACCGCGCCCTCGCACTGGCGTGCCATCGTCGCGGACGATCCGTCAGATTCCCAACTCCCGCTCTCCGGCGGCCCGGAGCGGGATCCCGACGGCATCCGCGTGCTGAACGTAATGCCCCGCGAGGTGCCCGCGGGAGCGCCCCTGGCGAAACGCCACCTTTCGCCACCCCCAGGAGTGAACCGAAGTCAGGGGGCACACGCTTCACTAGGTAGTCCCGACGGTCCGGCATATGCGGGCCGCCAAGTCGCCCGGACCATCCCGGGAGACCCGGCAGGGCCAGCAATCCACCGCAGCCACAGGCGAGTTCAGCGCCCACTCCGGGCGGCAACAGTCTCGCGCACACGACGATCCGGCATCCGCGCCGCCCCCACAAGGCGGCGCCCGAGGCGCACCACCGGAACAGGCGCACGCCACGCGCTGCGCGCCGCCACCGCACTACGCACCACACACCTGACAATCGACACACAGTCACCGTCCCGTAACCATCGGCAACGAGAACCTGTTGGGGGAGGCATGGACAACCTGTTCGGCGAACTTCGACTGGGGAGCCTGCGGCTGGCACCGCTGGGCGCGCGCCGCCGCACCAAGGTCACCGCGTCCCAGGCCGCCGCGGAGTACACCGGCCGCTGGGGCTGGGCTGTCGCCACCGGCGACCCGGCCACCGGCACCCCGGGCTCCGGCGCCACCGCCCCGACCCGCTGTCCCTGCGGAGCCGCCCGCTGCGCCGCGCCCGGCCTGCACCCCGTACCGGGCGGCGAGGGCCGGGCCCGCACCGGGCGGGCCGAGGCCTCGGTCCTGTTCCCCACCGGCCGGGCCTTCGACGTGCTGGACGTCCCCGAGCAGGCCGGCCTGCAGGCGCTGGTCCGGCTGGAGCGGATGGGCACCCAGGTCGGCCCGGTGCTCTCCGCCCCCACCGGACGGCTGCAGTTCCTGGTCGCCGCCGGCACCGCCCGCCGCCTGCCCGACCTGCTCTACCGGATGGGCTGGGACGACGCGGCGCTCGACCTCACCTGCCACGGCGAGGGCAGCTACGTCGCCGCCCCGCCGACCGTCCTCGGCGGCCTCGGCCCGGTCCGCTGGCTGCGCCGCCCCACCCGCGACAACGCCGGCTGCCCGCCCGAGGCCCGGCTGCTGCTCGGCACCCTCGCCTACGCGTGCCACCGCGGCCGCGAGCGCACCGCCGAGCCGGCCTGGATCGCTTCCTAGCAGGCCCCCGCCCGGACCCGGGCAGCCGGAAGGGCCCGCCCCGAGCGGAGCGGACCCTTCGGAAGAGCGGCCTGCGGGAGGC
The DNA here is from genome assembly GCF_044767225.1 of Kitasatospora sp. NPDC101447. Taxonomy (NCBI): domain Bacteria; kingdom Bacillati; phylum Actinomycetota; class Actinomycetes; order Kitasatosporales; family Streptomycetaceae; genus Kitasatospora; species Kitasatospora sp. NPDC101447. The sequence goes on along the minus strand of NZ_JBIWNL010000039.1, from coordinate 36,759 downwards.
CGGCGGGGAGCCTCAGTCCCCGATCAGCGCGTCCACGAACGCGCCCGGCTCGAACGGCGCCAGGTCGTCCGCGCCCTCGCCCAGGCCGATCAGCTTGACCGGCACGCCCAGCTCGCGCTGGACCGCGACCACGATGCCGCCCTTGGCGGTGCCGTCCAGCTTGGTCAGCACGATGCCGGTGATGTCGACCACCTCGGCGAACACCCGGGCCTGGATCAGGCCGTTCTGGCCGGTGGTGGCGTCCAGCACCAGCAGCACCTCGTCCACCGGGCCGTGCTTCTCGACGACCCGCTTGACCTTGCCCAGCTCGTCCATCAGGCCGGTCTTGGTGTGCAGTCGGCCGGCGGTGTCGATCAGCACGGTGTCCACGCCCTCGGCGATGCCCTCCTTGACCGCGTCGAAGGCGATCGAGGCCGGGTCCCCGCCCTCCGGGCCGCGCACGGTGCGCGCACCGACCCGCTCGCCCCAGGTCTGCAGCTGGTCGGCGGCGGCGGCACGGAAGGTGTCGGCGGCGCCGAGCACCACCGTGCGGCCGTCGGCGACCAGCACGCGGGCCAGCTTGCCGGTGGTGGTGGTCTTGCCGACGCCGTTGACGCCGACGACCAGGACCACGGCCGGGCCCTCCTCGTGCTTGGTGGAGCGGACACTGCGGTCGGCGTCCTTGCCGATCAGCTCGACCAGCTCCTCGCGCAGCAGCCCGCGGAGCTCCGAGGGCGTGCGGGTGCCGAGCACCTTCACCCGGGTGCGCAGCCGCTCGACCAGCTCCTGGGTGGGGGCGACGCCGACGTCGGCGGTGAGCAGGGTGTCCTCGATCTCCTCCCAGGTGTCCTCGTCCAGGTGCTCGCGGGAGAGCAGCGAGAGCAGGCCCTTGCCGAGCGAGTTCTGCGATCGGGAGAGCCGCGAGCGCAGCCGGACCAGCCGGCCGGCGGTGGGCTCGGGGACCTCGACGGCGGGAGCCGCCTCGGCCTCGGAAGGCTCGACCTCGACGACCTCGACGGCCTCGGGAGCTTCGGGAGCCTCGGCGGCCGGAGGCTCCGCCGGGAGTTCCACCTCCTCGACGGTGCGCCTGGGCTCCTCGGTCGGCGGCGCGGACTCCTCGCCGACCTGGGGCTCCTGCGGGGTGGGCTTCGGCGCCGTGATGACCGGCGCCTGCGACTTCGGGGGCAGCTGCTGGCGTCGTCTGCCGGAAACGACGAGGCCCGCGATCGCACCGATGGCGATCACGGCGATGACTACGGCAAGGATCACGTATTCCATAACGCCAACCAGTATCCGCGACCGGAGCCCGGATGGACCGCAGCCGGACTACGCCGATACGGTCCGAACCGTCCGCGGCCGCCGTTCCCGGTGCTCCTCCCGCAGCCGCTGGCTGATCACCTGCGAGATGCCGTCGCCCTTCATCGTCACGCCGTAGAGCGCGTCGGCGGACTCCATGGTCAGCTTCTGGTGGGTGATCACGATCAGCTGGGAGCTCTCCCGCAGCTCCTCCATGATCCCGATCAGCCGGCGCAGGTTGGTCTCGTCCAGTGCCGCCTCCACCTCGTCCATCACGTAGAACGGGCTGGGCCTGGCCTTGAAGATCGCCACCAGCAGCGCCACCGCGGTCAGCGAGCGCTCGCCGCCGGACAGCAGCGACAGCCGCTTGACCTTCTTGCCCGGCGGGCGGGCCTCCACCTCGACCCCGGTGGCGAGCATGTCGTCCGGGTCGGTCAGCACCAGCCGGCCCTCCCCGCCCGGGAAGAGCCGGGCGAAGACGCCCTCGAACTGGGCGGCCGTGTCGTGGTACGCCGAGGTGAACAACTGCTCGACCCGCTGGTCCACGTCCCGGACGATGTCCAGCAGGTCGCGCCGGCTGCGCTTGAGGTCGTCCAGCTGCTCCCCCAGGAACCGGTGCCGCTCCTCCAGCGCGGCGAACTCCTCCAGCGCCAGCGGGTTGACCTTGCCGAGCTGCTGGTACGCCTTCTCCGCGGCCTTCAGCCGCTTCTCCTGCTCGGCCCGGACGTACGGGTACGGCTCCCCCGGCTCCTGGCCCTCCTCGGGCGTCGCGGGCGGGACGGGCCGGTCCGGTCCGTACGCGGCGAGCAGCTCGCCGCCGTCGATGCCGAACTCCTCCAGCGCGCGGGCCTCCAGCTGCTCGATCCGCAGCCGCTTCTCCGCCCGCAGCACCTCGTCCCGGTGCCCGGCGTCGACCAGCTTGTCGAGCTCCTCCTTGAGGCCGCGGCCGTGCTCGCGGTGTTCCCGCAGCTCCTCCTCGCGCTCGGCGCGCGCCCGTTCGACGGCCTCCCGCCCGGCGTCCGCGCGGGCCAGCGACACCTCCAGGCAGGCCAGCAGCTGCCGGGCGCCGGTCGCGACGGCGTTCGCCACCCCGGCGTCGTGCTCGGCGCGGCGCCGGCGCTCCGCGGCCCGGTCGCGGGCCTCGCGCTCGGCCCGGGCGGCCCGGTCCAGCTGGTCCGCCCGCCCGGCCAGCGCGCGGACCCGCTCCTCGTGGGTGCGCACCGCCAGCCTGGCCTCCAGCTCGGCCTGCCGGGCGCTGCTCGCCGCCTCCGCCAGCCGCTGCTGCTCGGCGGTGTCCGGCTCGTCCTCCCCCGCGTCCGCCGACTCCTCGGCCGCGGCCAGGCGCTCCGCCAACTCCTCGGCGGTGTCCAGCAGATCGGCCAGGCCCTGCTCGGCGCGCGCGGCGGCGGCCGACAGTCGGTCGGCCTCCCCGGCGGCGGCGCGGGCCTGCCCGCCGAGGCGGCCGAGCGCGCCCGCGACCCGGGCCCGCTCCTTCTCCGCCTGCCGCCGCAGCTCGCCGAGCCGTTCCAGCTCGGCGGCCGACTCCCCTCGCCGATCGGTGAGTTCGGCCAGTAGCTCGGCCGACTCGGCGCAGCGGACGGTGAGTTCCCCGATCGCGCGGGCCGCCTCGTCCACCGCGGCCTGGGTCTCCAGCAGGCTCGGCGCGCCGCTGGAGCCGCCGTGCGCGAAGCCGGCGCCCAGCCGGTCCCCGTCGGCGGTGACGGCGGTGACGGCGGGCAGTCCACGGCGCCCGGCAGGATCTGCCGGCCCTGCGGGCTGCCCGGCGACCAGGCGCAGCGCCGCGTCCAGGTCCGCGACCACCGCCACCCCGGCCAGCAGCTGGCGCACGGCGGCGAGCAACTCGGGCGGACCGTCGACGAGTTCGGCGGCCCAGCGGGCCCCGTCCGGCAACTCCCCTGCCCCGTGGGCCACTTCGCCGGCACCGGCGATCAGCAGCGCGGCCCGCCCGGCGTCGTCGGCGCGCAGCAGCCGCAGCGCCTCGGCGGCGGCGGTCGGCGATTCCACGGCCACCGCGTCGGCCGCCGCGCCGAGCGCCGCCGCGACCGGCACCTCGTACCCGGCCTCGATCCGCAGCAGCGCCGCGGCCGGGCCGAGCAGCCCGCCCAGCCGCTCCCCCGCCGCCAGCAGCGCGCCGGTGCCGTCCTTGCGGCGCAGCCCCAGCGAGAGCGCCTCGTGCCGTGCGGTGAGCCCGGCCCGCTCGCGCTCGGCGGCGCCGGCCGCCTCCCGGGCGGCGGCGAGTTCCCGTTCGACGGCGGCCAGGCGCTCCCGCGCCTCCTGGTGCCCGGCCTCGGCCTGCTCGTCGTCGCCGGCCGCACCGTCCACCTGCTGCTGGAGCTCGTCCAGCTCACCCTGCGCGGCCTCGGCGCGGAGCAGCGCCTCGTCCCGGGCCTCGGCGAGCCGTCCGATCTCGGCCTGGGCCGCGGCGGCCTCGGAGCGGGCGGCGGCGGCCTGCCCCTGCAGCCGGGCCAGGCCCTCCCGCCGGTCGGCGATGGCCCGGGCGGCGTCCCGCAGCCGGCGCTCCTCGGCGGCCAGCTCGCGCTCCAGCCCGTCCTTGCGCTCGACCGCCTCGGCCAGCGCGTACCGGGCCTCCTCCAGCGCCTCGGCCAGCGCCGCCTCCTCCTCGCGGATCCCGGCGGCCTCCCGCTCCAGCTCCTGCGGGTCGCGTCCGCGCCGCTCCTCGGTCCGTCCCCCGGCGGCGGCGTGCCGGGCCCGTGCCTCGGCCAGCCCGACGGTGCCGCGGGTGCGCTCGGCCAGCGCGGAGAGCCGGTACCAGGTCTGCCGGGCGGTCTCCAGGCTCGGCCCGAGCTGCCGGACCTGGGCGTCCAGGACGTGCTCGCGCTGCACCGCGCGGGCCAGCTCCTGCTCGACGGTGGTCCGGCGCAGCCGCAGCGCCAGCTCGTCCGCGACCTCGGCCTCGACGGCCTGGCGGAGCGTGGACAGGTCGTCGGCGAGCAGGCGCAGCCGGGCGTCGCGCAGCTCAGCCTGGATCCCGGCGGCACGGCGGGCGATCCGGGCCTGCCGGCCGAGCGGCCCGAGCTGGCGGCGCAGCTCGGCCACCAGGTCCTGGACCCGGTTGAGGTTGACCTGCATCGCGTCCAGCTTCCGCAGCGCCTTCTCCTTGCGCTTGCGGTGCTTGAGGACGCCGGCCGCCTCCTCGATGAAGGCGCGCCTGCCCATCGGGTCGGCGTGCAGGACGGAGTCCAGCTGGCCCTGCCCGACGATGACGTGCATCTCGCGGCCGATGCCGGAGTCGGAGAGCAGTTCCTGGATGTCCAGCAGGCGGCAGGTCTCGCCGTTGAGCGCGTACTCGCTGCCGCCGTTGCGGAACATCGTCCGGGTGATGGTCACCTCGGCGTAGTCGATCGGCAGGGCGCCGTCGCCGTTGTCGATGGTGAGGCTGACCTCGGCGCGGCCGAGCGGGGCGCGCCCGCTGGTCCCGGCGAAGATGACGTCCTCCATCTTTCCGCCGCGCAGCGACTTGGCCCCCTGCTCGCCCATCACCCAGGACAGCGCGTCGACCACGTTCGACTTGCCGGAGCCGTTCGGGCCGACCACGCAGGTGATGCCCGGCTCGAAGCGCAGGGTGGTGCTGGAGGCGAAGGACTTGAACCCGCGCAGCGTCAGACTCTTCAGGTGCACGCGGCCGGTCTCCTCATCGCTCGCCGGGGCCCAGCGAGCGACTGTATCCGGAGTCGGACACGACGAAGGGACGCCACATCAGGGCGTCCCTTGCAAGCTGCGTCCCTTTCGGGGCGGCTCAGTGCACAGCGGCGTCGATCTGCGAGGACCGGGCGGGACTCAGGTGAGAGCCGGCTCCCGCTGATCCAGATCGATGCTGTTGAGCAGCGAGTGCTCGTCAGCGACAGCGGTGAGAGCGTCGTTCTCAGCCTGCATCCGAAGGAGCTCGGCTTCAAGGTCCTGGACGCGCTGCTGGAGCCGTCGCATCTCGGAGAGCATTCGCGGGTCGGGGCCGCCGACGTACCCGAGAAGCGCCTTTGCCATGATGAATGGTCCTCCACGCTGAGTGACCGAACCGGAATGGTTCAGGTCTAGGGGGAAGGGGGACGCACGCGCGGCGCGCCGCCGGAAGTGCTGGCTGGGCACTACGGCACAACCACCGTGAGCTGGGCTCACGGGGGCATGCGCCTGCCGGATTGACGCGGTCGTGTGCGCGGGCTTCCAGCGTCTCACCAAAGACGGAAAGGGTCAACACGATCACCGCACGCTACCGCGCCCCTGTCACCTGCCCGGCGGTGTGGTCACGCCTGGGGGGTCTTCGGGAGGGGTCCACCACGTGCTCGTGGATCATCGTTCGATGCGGAGTCAACCACGAGTCTGCCCGGATGGCAACCTCGTGACACCGCCGGTTCCGGATCTTTTCCCGACGGGCCCGGCGGCGGGCCCGCGGGCGGCGGCTCAGCGGATCTCGAAACCCTCGTAACCAGGGCCGACGGCCGTCCAGATCTCGGTCACGCCGCTGACGTTCCCCGGGGTCCCGGGGCCGCGCAGCCGGGCCAGCAACTGCTCGCAGTCGGCCGCGAGACCCTCCGCGACGACCTGCACCCGGCCGTCGCCGAGGTTGCTCGCGTAGCCGGTCAAGCCGATCTCCAGCGCCCGTGCCCTGGTCCACCAGCGGAACCCGACCTGCTGGACCTTCCCCCGGACCCAGGCGGTGACCCGGACCGGTTCCTCACTGTGGGCGTCGCGACCGTGCATGCCCCGACCCTAGCCGCCCGCGTGCCCGGTCACCGCCCGGGCCGGGCCCCGCACACGGGAGCGGCCCCGCCGGAGGAACCGGCGGGGCCGCGTGGGGTCGAGCGAGCGGGTCGGGCGTGCGGGCCGGGACTACCAGTCCCCGCCGCCTCCAAAGTCCCCGCCGCCGCTGAAGTCACCACCACTGGTGAAGTCTCCGCCGCTGAAGTCGCCCGCGTTGAAGTCGGCCCCGGTGTAGTCGCCGCCCTCGTACTGGTCCTGGTAGCCGTGGTCGCCGTCCATCATCGGCGACGCGTAGGCCGGGGTGCTCATCATCGAGCCGAGCATGGTGCCGACCAGCAGGCCCGGCAGCAGGCCGCCGCCGAAGCTGCTGTAGTAGCCGCCCGCGTACGGGGCGTACGCCGGGCCGGCGTTCCAGTACGGCTGCGGGCCGTACTCGGTGTCCACGGTGCGGACCGCCGGGTCGAGGCCGGCCGCCACCCGGTCCGCGTCGGCCTGGCAGACCGGGACGGAGCGGGCGGAGCCGCCGGCCGGGGCCCAGTCGACGTCCTTGACGGACGGGCCGTGGCGCGGGTCCATGAAGCACGGGGGCCGGCGCTCGGGCAGCGGGCGCTTGTCCCGCCGGGCGCTCAGGGTGGCCAGCGCGAACCGGCCGTCCTCGATCGCCTCGGTGACCTGCTTGACGTCGTCCGGCCGCTTGGCCTCCTCCATCAGGCGCTTGGACTTCTCGTACGCGTCCAGGGCGTGGGTGTAGTCCGTGCGCTGGGCGTCGTCGGCGTCCGCAGCGGCCGGATCGAAGTCGAGCCGGTCCAGTTCCTCGCCGAAGGCGGTGATGTCCTCGTCGACCACCCGGCGCACCTGCTCCAGCTCGGCCCGGGCCTGCTCCTCCTTGCGCTTCTTGGCGCGGCGGAAGAGGAGGAAGACTCCGGCGCCCGCCAGGGCCACCAGCACGACCGGGATGACCACCCAGGCGATCGAGGTGCTGTGGTTGACGCCCTCGCCCTTGGTCTGCGGGGCCGCCTGGTCCACGAAGTCGTTCAGGGTGGCGTCGATGTCGCCGTTGTGGGCGCGGAAGGCGGCGCCGGAGATCCGCTCCGGGAGGCCGGCGCCCAGCGCGCCGCGGTCGGCCCGGGCCGCGAACTGGTTGCCGCGCCAGATCCCGTAGACGCCGTCGACGCCCACCATGGTCCGCAGGTCCTTGAAGACGGTGTCCTTGCCGTAGGCCGGCGAGTCGGGCACGACCGCGATGAAGATCGGCTTGTCGGCCTTGTCGATCTTCTTGGTCAGGGCGTCCGCCTGGGCCTGGCTGAAGCGGTCGGTCATCGCCGGGTCGACGTAGACCTTGCCCTTCTTGAGGGCGGCGGAGGCGTCGCTCAGCCCGCCCGCGGCCGAGGCGGCCGGCGCCAGCAGGAGCAGCAGCCCGAGCAGCGCCGCCACCAGGGCAAGCGGCCCGGTGCCCCGGGACCGTCGTGCAAGGGTTCTCATGTCCCCGACGCTACCGTGAGCGGCGTCGGAGCACGCCATACCCTTCGCATACTGGTAGGGACGGAACACCCCGCCGTCCGCCGGGTCAGGTCCCCTTCCCGGGGATGATGTTCCCCCCGGCCGACCCTGACGCGGGCGGGGCGGGGGAACCGCCGCAGGCCCCCGGACGTAGGTCCGGGCGGGCCCGGCCCGGCTCCGGGGCGCCGCAGAAGGCGTGCCGACCGTACCGGGCGAACGGGCATAGTGGTCCCGGACCACCGGTCCCATTGCCTTTCCTTTACCCAGCCCGTTCTCGACCCACCTCCCGATCGGAGCACTTGGTGATCATCGGCCTCGTCACCGCCGTGGCGGCATCCGCCTGCTACGGCACCGGCTCGGTCCTGCAGGCCGTCGGATCCCGCCGTTCCGCCCGGGAGGAGGCCGCCAAGGGCGCCACCACCTCGACCACCGAGCACGGCGGACCGAGCCTGTCCTCGACCGCGAAGGCCGCCGTCACCTGGGAGTTCATCCTCGGCACGGTGCTCGACCTGATCGGCTTCGGGCTCGGCGCACTGGCCGCCCGGCTGCTGCCGCTGTTCCTCTCCCAGACCATCATCAGCGCCAACCTGGTGATCACCGCGCTGCTCAGCATCAAGCTGCTGGGCCTGCGGCTCAAGCAGCTGGAGTGGGCCTCGATCGGCGTGCTCTGCTCGGCGCTGGTGCTGCTGGCCGTCTCGGCGGGCCCGGAGGGCGGCCACCACGCGGCGATGTCCTTCCACTGGTGGCTGCTGATCATCACCACCGTGGTGCTGGGCGGCGGCAGCCTGCTGGTGCGCCGGATGGGCGCGAACGGCGCGATCGTCGCCGGTCTGCTCTCCGGCCTCGGCTTCGGCGCCCTGGGCGTCGGCGTGCGCATCCTGAACGGCGTCGACCCGTTCGAGCTCGGCGCCCTGCTGTCCGACCCGGCGCTGTACGCGATCCTGGTCGGCGGCCTCGGCGGCATGTACATCCACACCGTGGCCCTGCAGATCGGCTCGGTGAACGGCGCGACGGCCGCACTTGTGGTCGGCGAGACGGTCCTGCCCGGCGCGGTCGGCGTGATCTGGCTCGGCGACTCCTCCAAGGCCGGCCTGGGCTGGCTCGGCGTGGTCGGCTTCCTGCTCGCGGTGGTGTCCGCGGTCGGGGTCGCCTACTTCGGCCAGGACACCCACGGCGCCCCCGACGGGGCGGACGCCGGGCATCCCGAGCTCGCCGGCCGCAAGTAGGCCGGGTCAGCCCCCGCTGCGGGCCCGCGGCACGCGCTGGCAGCGGGGGCAGAAGTAGCTGGAGCGGTTCATCCAGGCCGCCCGCCGGATCGGGGTGCCGCAGCGGCGGCAGGGCTCGTGCTCGCGGCCGTAGGCGTCGAGGTCCCGGGAGAAGTAGCCGCTCTCGCCGTTCACGTTGACGTAGAGGCTGTCGAAGCTGGTGCCGCCGACGGCGAGCGCCGCGGTCATCACGTCCCGGGCGTTGGCCAGCAGGACGGCGGCCTGCGGGCGGGTCAGCGTCGGCGTCGGGCGGTCGTAGTGCAGCCTGGAGCGCCACAGCGCCTCGTCGGCGTAGATGTTGCCGACACCGCTGATCAGGGTCTGGTCGAGCAGCGCGCGCTTGACGGTGGTGCGCTTGGCGCGCAGCGCGGCCACGAAGGCCCCGTCGTCGAAGCGCGGGTCGAGCGGGTCGCGGGCGATGTGCGCGATGGAGACGGGCGTGCCCTCCGGGTCGCCCTCTTCGGCCTCCTCGACCGCCAGGCCGCCGAAGGTCCGCTGGTCGACGAAGCGCAGTTCGCGCCCGCCGTCGGCGAAGCGCAGCCGGACGCGCAGGTGCGTCTCGTCCGGCACCGACGGGTCCTGGACGAGCAGCTGGCCGCTCATCCCGAGGTGGCCGATCAGCGAGAAGCCCGTGCCGGTGCCCGTCAGTGGCACCCACAGGTACTTGCCGCGCCGCTGCGCGGTGCCGAGGGTGGTGCCGGTCAGCCGGGCCGTGAAGTCGACCGGACCGGCCGGCTGGCGGCGCACCGCGCGCGGGTGCAGCACCTGGACGTCGGCGACGGTCCGACCGGCGACCCAGGCGGCCAGACCGCGGCGGACGACCTCGACCTCGGGGAGTTCGGGCACGGGAAGGAGCCTCCTGCTTCGATACGGATCCGCAGGAGGAAAGGCTACTTCGCGATCACGCCCCGGCGGGAAGCCGGTCGGCGTACTTCTCCTTGATCGCGCGCCAGGCGCTCTCGGCGGCCTTCTGCTCGGCTTCCTTCTTCGAGCGGCCGACGCCGCTGCCGAAGTCCTCGCCGGCCACCCGGGCCGCCGCGGTGAAGGTCTTCTCGTGGTCCGGACCGGACTCCATGACCACGTACTCGGGAACCCCGATGCCCACCGAGGCGGTGAGCTCCTGCAGGCTGGTCTTCCAGTCCAGGCCGGCGCCCAGCTGAGAGGACTCCTCGATCAGCGGGTCGAACAGGCGGTGGACGAAGTCGGTGGCGGCGTCCAGACCCTGGTCCAGGTAGACGGCCCCGATCACGGCCTCGACGGTGTCGGCGAGGATCGACGACTTGTCGCGGCCGCCGGTGCCCTCCTCGCCCTTGCCGAGGCGGATGAACGTGCCGAGGTCCAGACCCCGGCCGACGTCCGCGAGCGCGCGGGAGTTGACCACCGCGGCGCGCAGCTTGGCGAGCGTGCCCTCCGGGACGTCCGGGTGGACGCGGTAGAGGGTGTCGGTCACCACGAGGCCCAGCACCGAGTCGCCGAGGAACTCCAGGCGCTCGTTGGTGGGCAGACCCCCGTTCTCGTACGCGTACGAGCGGTGGGTCAGTGCACGTACCAGAAGGGCGCGCTCAAGCGTGTACCCGAGGCGCCCTTCCAGGACGTCGTATTCGGTCGAAGCCGGCCCGCCGGCCTTGCCGCCGCCCGAAGAACCCTTCGGGGCGGAGGACGCCTTGCGGGTGGAGTTACCGTCCGACATCGATCCGTACACCCCGCCGATCAGACCGAGAGGACCTGGCGACGGTTGTACGTGCCGCAGCTCGGGCACGCGATGTGCGCGAGCTTCGGCTCGTGGCAGCGGTCGCACGCCACGAGGGCCGGGGCAACGGCCTTCCAGTTGGACCGGCGGTGGCGCGTGTTGCTGCGCGACATCTTCCGCTTCGGAACAGCCACGGCTACTTCTCCTGGTTCTCGGCGAGACCCTCACGGGTGTCGCTGGTCTTGATCCCGTCACCCTCGTCGCCGGGGGCGGCGGAGAGTCCCTGCAGAGCCGCCCACCGGGGGTCGACGGCGTCGTGGTGGTGCGTCGGGTCGTCGCTCAGGCGCGCTCCGCATTCGGAGCACAGGCCCAGGCAGTCTTCCTGGCACACCGGCTGCAGCGGCAGTGCGAGCACCACCGCGTCACGCAGCACCGGCTGGAGGTCGAAGAAGTCGCCCTCCAGGCGGTAAGTCTCTTCTTCCGAGTCCTCGTCGAGGTCCTCGGTCCCGGTGGTCCGGGCGCGATGGCGCTCGTCGGACTCCGGGTAGTAGTACAGCTCCTGGAAGTCCACGTCGACGTCGAACTCGACGGGCTCCAGGCACCGGACGCACTCGCCCTCGACGTGGGCGTCGGCGGTGCCGGTGACCAGCACGCCCTCGACCACGGACTCCAGGCGGAGCTCCAGCTCGATCGGGCTCTTCTCCGGAACACCGATCACATCGATGATCCCGAAGCCCTCGGGGGCCTCCAGGGTCCGGGACACCTTGCGCATCGAACCCGGGCGACGACCGAGCTCGTGCGTGTCGAACACGAGGGGGTCGCGGTGGTCGAGGCGGTTCACGGTGTCCTGACTTCCATTGGAAACGATCGAAAGATTCCCCATACAGGTCGACCTTGCGCGGGCAAGCCGACGGCCGGACATGGGGATGCCGGAGTGGTCAGACTACCGGAGTCTCCCGCCAGGCCCAACTTCGGTCCCGTCAGGAGACTCCGCGACGGTCCGCTCAGCGGCCGCCGAGCTCCCGCAACCTGGTCATGTCGATCATGCTGGTGTCGAAGAAGCTGGTCTCGTCCAGGCCCTGCTGCTGCTGCGGCACGGCCGGCGGGGCGGCGGGCGGCTGCGGGTAGTTGTAGCCGTCGTACTGCTGCGCGCCGTAGCCCTGCTGCTGGTGGTGCTGGTGCTGCTGGTAGGCGTAGCCGTCCTGCTGCTGGGCCGGGTAGCCCTGCTGCTGGTAGCCGTCCTGCTGCCCGCCCCACTGGGTGTTGTACGGGTCCCCCTGGGCGGCCGGGTCGTAGCCGCCGCCGTACACCTCCGCGTACTGGCCGCCCTGCTGCTGGGCGGCGGCCGCGTACTGGTCGGCGCCGGGGTCCTGCCAGCCCGCCGCGGCCGGGGTCTGCTCGGGCCAGGTCTGCTGCTGCGGGACGTCCTCGCGGTACCAGGCGATGTCCTCGCCGTCGGCGTCCGTGGCGAAGCCCGCCGCCACCGCCTCGGCCCGCTCCTTGGCCTGCTGCGCCTCGTCGGCGGCGGCCAGGTAGGCGCCCAGCTCGTCGATCGGCCGCTTGCCGAGCAGCTTGTCGCGGCCCTTGCCGACGGCCTCCAGGGTGGCGCTGAGCACGTTCTCCAGCGTGGCCAGCTTCACATCGACGTACTCGTCGACCTCGGGGCTCGGGCTGATCCGCTGCGGCCGGAACTCCTCGCCGTCCGTCTCGCCGTCGTGCTCGGTCTCGAAGACGCCGGAGTCCCCGCGCAGCTTGGTGCGGCCGCGGCCGACCGCGCCGAGCGTCTTGGTCAGCACCACCTCGAAGTTGGCGAGCTTGCTGTCCACGTAGTCGTCGGCCTCGGCCCGCTTGGTGTCGACCTCGGACCGCGCCTCGGCGAGGATCCGGTCGGCCTGGGACTGCGCCTGGCGGACCACCTCGGTGTCCGAGATCAGCGAGCCGCGCTCGGCGTGCGCGCCCTGGATGATCAGCTCGGCCTCGGCCTGGGCACCGGCCACCACCTGCTCGTGGTCGGCCATCACCGACTGGGCCTGGGCCAGTTCGGCGGGCAGGGCCGCCTTGAGGTCGTTGAGCAGGCCGATCAGCTCGGCCCGGTTCACCACGCAGGAGGCCGACATCGGCATCGAGCGGGCGTTCTCGACCGCCGCCACGATCTCGTCGACCTTGTTCTGCACGTCCACGGGGCTTCGTCTTTCCGTGTGCCGCCGACGGTCCGGCGGAGGCAGGCCCGGCGCGGTGGACCTCACCGCAGGGCAGGACTACAGACTGTACGGCCACCTCGGGGCACGGTCACAACACCCGAGCCGAACCGGCCTCCCGGCCATCGGACAAGACGTGACGAACCGGCAGAAAGGGACGTCCTGCCCCGGGAGGCCGACCGGCCGCCCACCGCTCCGCCTACTGCTCGGCCTTGCGCTCCGCGATCCGCTCGACCAGCCGGCGGTGCACCGTCTCGGGCAGCAGGTGCGAGACGTCGCCGCCGTACGAGGCGACCTCCTTGACCAGCGTCGAGGAGAGGAAGCTGTAGGTCGGCGAGGTCGGCAGGAACAGCGTCTCGACGCCGGTCAGCCCGTGGTTCATCTGGGCCATCTGCAGCTCGTAGTCGAAGTCGCTGACGGCGCGCAGGCCCTTGACGATCGCCGGGATGCCGCGCTCCCGGCAGAAGTCCACCAGCAGGCCGAGGTGCGACTCGACCACGATGTTGCCGTACTTGGCGGTGGTCTCCTCGATGAGCTCGATCCGCTCCTCGATGGTGAACATGCCCTGCTTGTTCCGGTTGATCGCGACCGCGACATGCACCACGTCGTAGAGCTTCGAGGCCCGCTCGATGATGTCCAGGTGACCGTTGGTGATCGGGTCGAACGACCCGGGGCAGACGGCTCGGCGCATGGCGTGTGTGCTCCCTCGTGGGGTGACGGCTCTTGCGGGCCCGCGGCCCGCTACTCCTGCTGGTCGGCCGCGGCGGCGCGACCGTACCAGAGCGTGCCCTCGCCGTAGCGGCGGGAGCGCAGTCCCTCGAAACCCCCGGGCCAGTCGAACTCGCCGCCGCGGGTGCTGCGCTCCACGGTGACGAGTGTGTCCTCCGCCAGCCAGCCCCCGGCCAGGAGTGTGATCAGCATCTCGCGGAGTTCCGCGTCCGTCACGGCGTACGGCGGGTCGAGGAACACCAGGTCGTACGGGCTCTGCGGGGGCGGGCCGGCGATCACCTTCTCCGCCTTCGCGGCCCGCACCTCGGCGCCCGGGAGGCCGAGCGTGCGGACGTTCTCCCGGATCACCCGGGCCGCCTGGTTGTCCGCCTCGACCAGCAGGACGTGCTCGGCGCCGCGCGACAGCGCCTCCAGCCCGACCGCGCCCGATCCGCCGAACAGGTCGAGCATCCGGGCCCCGTGCACGGTGCCGCGCAGCGCCTCCAGGGTGGAGAACATCGCCTCGCGGGCCTTGTCGGAGGTCGGTCGGGTGCCCCGGCCGGGCGGTACGGCCAGCCGGCGGCCGCCGGCCGCCCCGGCGATCACGCGGGTCATGGTGGTGGGAGGTCCTTTCGTCGCTGCCCGACCACGCTATCCCGCCCGCCGCACCGGCCCCACACCGAGCGGGTGCGGCCCGGTGGACGGCTCCACCGGGCCGCACCCGCGCACTCGGGTGGTCAGCTCGCCTCGGAACCCACCGACTGGCCCGGGACCGACCCGCCGAGCAGGGCCGGCGAGGCGTAACGGGACCAGGACAGGCAGCCGTCGGGCGGGCAGAACTCGGGGCGGCGCGGGTCGTGCCCGAGCTCGCGCAGCTTGGTCCGGACGGAGTCGGGCGTACGGCCGAAGCGGGCGGCGATCCGGGCGACGGTCTCGCCGTCGTGGAAGCGCCGGACCAGCTCCTCCTCGTGCTGCGGGACCCAGGGGGCGCCGTGGCCGGGGTACAGCTCGCGCAGCACGTCGCGGTCGGGGATGGGCTCGGAGACGTCGGCGACGATCGCCAGTGCGCGCAGCGCGCGGTTCAGCGCGATCCGCAGCGAGGCGACGTCCTCGACCGGCAGGCGGAGCTTGCCCGAGGCGAGCGGCGCGGCCGCCGCCCCCTCGCGCCAGCCGGTGAGGGTGAGGGTGACCTCGCGGTCGTCGTCGCTGGCGAGTTCGATCCGGAAGACCTTGTCGCCCAGCGGGAGCTCGTTGAGATGACGGAATGCCATGGCAGGACCCCCAAGTGTCGTGCCAGGTACGCACCTTGGAGGTGCGCCCTGAACACCTTCATTCTCTCCCGGGGGTCTGACAATCCGGCTCGCCCGAGGGGCCGCTCAGCCCTTCTCCATGTAGGCCGCGCGGTCCTCGTCGAGCAGGCTCTCCAGGGCGGTGCGCAGCTCCGGGTGGGCGGCCAGCTCCGGGTCCTCGGCGACCAGCCGGGTGGCCTCGGTCCGGGCGGTGAGGATGACCTCCTCGTCCTCCAGCACCGAGAGCACCTTGAGCGAGGACTTCACCCCGGACTGCGCCTGGCCCAGCACATCGCCCTCGCGGCGCTGTTCGAGGTCGATCCGGGAGAGCTCGAAGCCGTCCAGGGTGCCGGCCACCGCGTCCAGCCGGGCGCGCGCGGGGCTGGCGCCGGGCATCTCGCTGACCAGCAGGCACAGGCCCGGTGCGCTGCCGCGGCCGACCCGGCCGCGCAGCTGGTGGAGCTGGGAGACGCCGAAGCGGTCGGCGTCCATGATGACCATCGCGGTGGAGTTGGGGACGTTGACGCCGACCTCGATGACGGTGGTGGCGACCAGCACGTCCACCTCCCCCGCGGCGAACCGGCGCATCACGTCGTCCTTGGCGTCGGGCGCCAGCCGGCCGTGCAGGATCTCCACCCGCAGACCGGCGAGCGGCCCCTTGACCAGCTTCTCCGCGGTCTCCACCACGGAGAGCGGGGGCCGCCGTTCGTCGCTCGCGGCGCCGGCGTCGGCGACCTCCTCGAAGTCCTCCTCGGCCGCCTTCCGCTTCTTCTTCGCGGCCTTCGGATCGGCTGCGGGCTCCTCGTCCCCGATCCGGGGGCAGACCACGTACGCCTGGTGGCCCTTGTCGACCTCCTCGCGGACGCGCTCCCAGGCCCGGGTGAGGAAGTTGGGTTTCTCCAGCGCGGGGACGACATGGGTGGAGATCGGCGAACGGCCGGCCGGCAGCTGGTCCAGGACGGAGGTCTCCAGGTCCCCGAAGACGGTCATCGCGACGGTGCGCGGGATCGGGGTGGCCGTCATCACCAGCAGGTGCGGCGGCTGCTGCCCCTTGGCGCGCAGCGCGTCCCGCTGTTCGACGCCGAAGCGGTGCTGCTCGTCGACCACCACCAGGCCGAGGTCCTGGAACTCGACCTTGTCCTCGATCAGCGCGTGGGTGCCGATGGCGAGCCCGGCGTCCCCGCAGACCATGTCCAGCAGCGCCTGGCGGCGCGCGGCGGTGCCCATCGAGCCGGTCAGCAGCACCACCCGGGTGGCGTGCTCGGAGCCGCCGAGCATGCCGCCCTCGGCGAGGTCCCCCATCATCTCGACGATCGAGCGGTGGTGCTGCTGGGCGAGCACCTCGGTGGGCGCGAGCAGCACGGCCTGGCCGCCCGCGTCCACCACGGCGAGCATCGCCCGCAGCGCGACCAGCGTCTTCCCGGAGCCGACCTCGCCCTGGAGCAGCCGGTGCATCGGGTGCTCGGTGGCCAGATCGGCGGCGATCTCGGCGGAGACCTTCTGCTGGCCCTCGGTGAGGGTGAACGGCAGCCGGGCGTCGAAGGCGTCCAGCAGGCCGCCCGCCCGGGCCTTGCGCGGCTTGGCGGGCAGTGCGGAGTCCGCGGCCCGGCGCTGGGCCAGGGCGACCTGGAGGACGAAGGCCTCGTCCCAGCGCAGCCGGCTCTGGGCGCGCTCGCGGTCGGCCTGGCTGCGCGGGCGGTGGATCAGCTCCAGCGCCTCGGGCAGCGGGATCAGGTCGTGGCGCTCGCGCAGTTCGGCGGGCAGCGGTTCGCCGACGTCGCCGAGGTGCTTGGTGAGCGCGGTCTCGATGCAGATCGACAGCTTCCAGCTGGGCATCTGCGCGCTGGCGCCGTACACCGGGATCAGCCGGCCGGCGAACTGCTTCGCGGCGTCGGAGCCGGCCTCCTCGTCGAGCAGCTGGTAGTCGGGCGAGACCAGCTGGCGGCTGCGGTTGAAGACGCCGACCTTGCCCGCGAACAGGCCCTGGGCGCCGGCCTTGAGCTCCTTCTGCCGCCAGCCCTGGTTGAAGAAGACCAGCGAGAGCCGGCTGCGGCCGTCGGTGACGACGACCTCCAGGCGGTCGCCCTTGCGGCCGCGGAACGGGATCAGGGTGACCTTCTCGATCCGGGCCAGCACGGTGACGTGCTCGTCGATCTCCAGGTCGTCCAGGCTGGTGAGCTGGCCGCGCTCGACGTAGCGGCGCGGATAGTGGTGCAGCAGGTCCCCGACCGTGCGCAGCTTGAGGCTGTCGGCGAGCACCTTCGCGGTGCGGTCGCCGACGAGTTTGGTCAGTGGTTCATCGAGAGCGCCCATCAGGGCCCTGTTTACACCACGGGACCGACGAACCGGGCCTCGCGCCGCCCGCCGCCGCGCCCGGACGGGCCGCTACTCCACGCCGATGAGCAGCGGCGCCGACTCCTGCCCGCCGTGGAACACCACCGCGTCCACCTCGGGCCGCCCGTGCCGCACGTGCGTGACCAGCCGTTCGGCCAGCGCTTCGTCGGTGCCGTCGCCCAGGACCAGGGTGACGAGTTCGCCGCCCGCGCCGAGCATCCGGTCCAGCACGCTCGCGCCGACCTCCTCCAGGCCGGTGCCGATCACCGCGACGTCGCCGTCGATCAGCCCGAGCACGTCCCCGGCCTGGCAGACCCCGGCCATCGTCCAGGACTCCCCCTCGGCGACGGCGAGTTCGGCGTACCGGGTGGCCCCGGCGGCGGAGGTCATGGCGACCACGTCCTCGTCGAAGCGGCGGCCGCCCTCGTGCACCGCGAGCGCCGCCAGGCCCTGCACCGGCGAGCGGGTGGGCAGCACGGCGATCCGGACGCCCTCCTCGCGCAACTGGTCGGCCGCGGCGCCGGCGGCGGCGCGCAGTTCCGGGTCGTTGAGCAGCAGGACGACCTCGCGGGCGGCCGAGCGGCGGACGGCGGCGGCGAGTTCGGCGCTGGCCGGCGGCCGGTCCGGGTCGGCGTGCAGGACGACGGCGCCGGCCTGCACGCACAGCTCGGCCAGGCCCTCGCCGGAGACCACCGAGAGCACCGCGCGCGCCCGCTCCTCGCGCTCGCCGCGCTCGGTGGCGGTGCCGGCCCTGGCGGCGGCCTCGGCGAAGTGCGTGATCCGGATCCGGTGCGGGCGCCCGGCCTCGACCCCGGCCTCCACGGCGGCGCCCGCGTCGTCCACGTGGACGTGCACGCTCCACAGGCCGTCGCCGCCGCCGACCACCAGGGAGTCGCCGAGCGCGCCGAGCCGCTCGCGCAGCACGGGGAGCGCCTCGTCGGGCGCGTCCAGCAGGTAGATGACCTCGAACGCGGGGTGGCCGGGGCCCACGGAGGGGGCATCGCGCAGCGATCCGAGCGAAGGGTGGTGGCGGGTGACGGCGAAGGGGGCATCGCGCAGCGATCCGAGCGAAGGGTGGTGGCGGGTGACGGGTGGGCGGACGTGCGCCTCGCAGCCCGCCACGGCCCGGACGTCCCCGCGCAGCGCGACCGGCCCCATCGGCTGCTGCCCGGCGACGGCGTCGGCGAGTGCGCCGAGGACGGCGACCAGGCCCCGCCCGCCGGCGTCCACGACGCCGTTCTCGGCGAGCACGGCGAGCTGCTCCGGGGTGTGCCGCAGGGCGTCCCGGGCCGCCCGGTAGGCGGTGTCGGCGACCTGCGCGAGCCCGTCCCCGGCCCGGACGGCCTCCCGGGCGGCGACCCGGGCGACGGTCAGCAGGGTGCCCTCGACGGGCTCCGCGACGGCCTGGTAGGCGGAGTCGGCGGCCCGCTGCAGGGCGGCCCGCAGCTGTTCGGCGCCGCCGCCCTCGGCGAGCGTCTCGGCGGTGCCGCGCAGCCACTGGGCGAGGATCACGCCGGAGTTGCCGCGGGCGCCGACCAGCGCGCCGCGGGCCATCGCCTGGACCGCGTCGGCCAGTCCGGGGGCCGGGTCGGCGGCGGGGTCGGCGAAGCGGCTCTCCACCTCGGCGGCGGCGGACTCGACGGTCAGGTAGAGGTTGGTGCCGGTGTCGCCGTCCGGGACGGGATAGACGTTGAGCGCGTCGATCTCCTCGCGGGCCTGGCCGAGCGCGCGCAGGGCGAGCTGGCACCAGCTGCGCACGGCCGGCGCGTCGAGCGTGTGCAGCACCAGGTCTCCTCCGGATGGGACGCCGCGACGGCCCGTGGGGCGGCAGCACCTTCGAGGCGGCGGCGAGGGGTGATACCGGCAGGCTATCGGGGGCGGGGCGGAGTGGGCCGTCCGGACCGGCGGCCCGAGCGATCACTCGGCCGGTCATGGTAGTTTCGTGGGACGGAAGCAAGCGTTGTATGCTCTTCCGGTTGCCTGGAACCGTCCAGGCTCACCCCCTTATCCGGTCTGGTTCACGTGAGTGCTCCGGTGGGTGGGCGGGGTTTTCGAAAGTATCTGATCTGAAGTCTTGGAGTGACTCCTGTGGCTGCCAACTGCGACGTCTGCGGCAAGGGGCCGGGCTTCGGCAACAGCATCTCCCACTCTCACCGCCGTACCCCCCGTCGTTGGAACCCCAACATCCAGACGGTGCGCGCTGTGATTGGGCGGACGCCGAAGCGGCTCAACGTCTGCACCTCGTGCATCAAGGCCGGTAAGGTCTCGCGCTGACGCGCAGACCGGCATGCCGGTCCTCCAGTGAGCCGGTTCATCCTCGGATGGGCCGGCTTCGCTGTTTCCACGGCCGGCAACGCCGTATTCCGGACTCACCGGTGGTGGGGGGGGCCCCGGCCCGGGGCCCCCCGGGCGCGCCGCGCGCCGGGGCAACGCCCCCCCGGCGTCCCGGGGGTACGGGGCCACGGGGACACCGCGCCCCCGCACCGGCCCCCCCGGGGCCCGGACGCGGC
>NZ_JBIWNL010000039.1:0-17244 GCF_044767225.1 Kitasatospora sp. NPDC101447 | reverse complement strand
CCCACCCCCCCCCCCCCCCCACCCCTTCTTTGCGGGGGGGGCGGGGGCGCCCGGGGGGGGGGGCCCCCCCCGGCCCCCCCCCGCGCCCCCCCCCCCCCGGCGCCCCCCGGGGGGGGGGCCCCCCCCCCCCCCCCCCCCCCCCCCACGACTGTTTTCCGGGACTCCTCGGCTTCCGGAGTCCTCGGCTTTCCGGACCCCTCAGCGCCAGCGCCAGGCGTGGTCGACCGGCCCGATCCCGGCGCCCAGCGCGAAGCCGCCGGCGATCGCACCGGTGATGTACTCCTTGGCCGAGCCCACCGCCTCCGGCAGCGGCTCGCCCTTGGCCAGGCCGGCCGCGATCGAGCTGGCCAGCGTGCAGCCGGTGCCGTGGGTGTGCCGGTTGTCGTAGCGCGGCGCCCGGTACCAGTGGACCTCCTCCGGCCCGCCGTACAGCAGGTCGGCGGCCTCGCCCTCCAGGTGGCCGCCCTTGACCAGCACCCAGCGCGGACCGAGGTCGAGCAGCGCCTTGGCGGCGTCCAGCATCTGCCCCTCGTCCTCGACGGTCCGGCCGGTGAGCTGCGTCACCTCGTGCAGGTTGGGGGTGGCCAGGGTGGCGACCGGCAGCAGCTTCTCGCGGACGGTGCCGACGGCGTCGGCGGCCAGCAGCGCGTCGCCGTGCTTGGAGACGCCGACCGGGTCGACCACGACCGGGGCGTCCACCCCGGCCAGCAGCTCCGAGACGGTCTCGACCAGCTCGATCGAGGCGAGCATGCCGGTCTTCACGGCCTGCACCCCGATGTCGTCCACCACGCTGCGGAACTGTGCGCGGACGGCCTCGGCGGGCAGTTCCCAGTAGCCCTGGACGCCGAGCGAGTTCTGCGCGGTGACGGCGGTGATCACGCTCATGCCGTGCACGCCGAGGGCGAGCATCGCCTTGAGGTCGGCCTGGATGCCGGCGCCGCCGCCGGAGTCGGAGCCGGCGATGGTGAGCACGCGCGGGGGTGCGGCGGAGGCGCCGGGGGTGCGAGGGGGGAGGACCATGGCCCCAACCTACCTGCGCGGATTCAGAGCACGGCTTCGGATTCCACCCAGCGGCCCTCCGGCACCGTCTTCAGCCGGGTCACCGCGTCGCCGATCGGCAGCAGTTCGATCCCGGTCCGGCGCAGCGCGGTGAAGTGCCCGAACGCGCCCTGGTGGACGGCCTCCACCGCGTGCCAGCCGAAGCGGGTGGCGAGCACCCGGTCGTAGGCGGTCGGGGTGCCGCCGCGCTGGGTGTGGCCGAGGATGACCGGACGGGCCTCCTTGCCGAGCAGGTTCTCCAGCTCGTGGGCGAGCCGGTTGCCGATCCCGCCGAAGGTCCGGTGGCCGTACTGGTCGACCGCGCCGTGGTCGAAGCGCATGGTGCCGGGCATCGGGGTGGCGCCCTCGGCGACGGCGATGATGGCGAACTTCTTGCCGCGGGCGAAGCGGTCCTCGACCATCCGCGCCACCGCCTCGATGTCGAACGGCTTCTCCGGGATGAGGATGCCGTGCGCTCCGCCGGCCATGCCCGCGGTGAGGGTGATCCACCCGGTGTGCCGGCCCATCAACTCGACCACCATGACCCGCTGGTGGGACTCGGCGGTGGTCTTCAGCCGGTCGATCGCCTCGGTCGCGACGTGCACCGCGGTGTCGAAGCCGAAGGTGACGTCGGTGGCGTCGATGTCGTTGTCGATGGTCTTCGGCACCCCGACCACCGGCAGTCCGGCGTCGCTGAACAGCTTCGCGGCGGTCAGCGTCCCCTCGCCGCCGATCGCGATCAGCGCGTCGATGCCGATGTCCCGGGCCAGCACCTTCGCGTTCTCCACCGCCCAGGCGATCCGGTCGCGCCGCACGCGGGCGGAGCCCAGGATGGTGCCGCCGAGGGTGAGCAGCCCGGTGACGTCGTCGTGCGAGACCGTCCGGGTCCGGCTCTCGATCAGGCCGAGGAACCCGTCCAGGATGCCGACGATCTCGTCGCCGTGGACGTCCGTGCCCCGGTGCACCACCGAGCGGATCACCGCGTTGAGGCCGGGGCAGTCGCCGCCGCTGGTCAGTACACCGATGCGCATGTCAGGTGTGCTCCCGCTCGCAGTGGTTCGGGCCACCCGCCCCGGACGGTGTGGTGGCGGGCGGGCTCGGATGCCGCAAGCCTACGCAAAACGCACCCCCGAATCCCGTCCGCCGCACGCCCTGGGCGTCATCTGCCGCGCCGGCGTCCAGTACCCATCAGCCGTACGCCGTACGCCGGTCGGCGACGCCGCCCCGGGCCGGCGGGCACGCCGGTGCCGGGCGGTCGGCGGCGCCGGTTCCCGAAGGACCGGGGGCGGGCGGGCCGGCCGCGCTCACTCCGCGAAGTGGTCCCAGCCGCCGACCCGGTCCCAGGGCGCGCCGTCCACGGTGACCCGGCCGCTCCGGCTGCCCGTCGGCCGGCCGGTCACCTCGCCCACCACCCGCCAGCGGGCCGGGAGTTGGACCCCGCGCGGGAAGGTCGCCACGATCGCGTGGTCCTCGCCGCCGGAGAGCACCCAGACCAGCGGGTCCACCCCGACGGCCTGGCCGATGTCCGCCATCTGCGCCGGGACGTCGAAGTCCGCGGCCTTCAGGTCGATGTCCACCTCGCTGGCCCGGGCCACGTGGCCGAGGTCGGCGACCAGCCCGTCGCTCACGTCGATCATCGAGGTCGCGCCCAACTCGGCCCCCGCCGGTCCCGCGTGGTACGGCGGTTCGGGCCGCCGGTGCGCCTCGACGAAGGCGCGCGGGGAGCGGAAGCCGCGCTGCAGCACGGTCAGTCCGGCGGCCGACCAGCCCAGCCAGCCGGTCACCGCGACCACGTCGCCGACCTGCGCCCCGGAGCGCGTCACCGCCGCACGCCCCTGCAGGTCGCCGAGCGCCGTGATGGCCAGCGTGACGGTGTCCCCGCGCACCACGTCACCGCCGACCACCGTCGCCCCGGCGACCTGGCACTCGTCGCGCAGCCCGTCCATCAGCTCGGTCGCCCACGTGGTCGGCAGGTCGGCGGGGGCGACCAGGCCGAGCAGTATCGCGGTCGGCACCGCCCCCATCGCGGCCACGTCGGCGAGGTTCTGGGCGGCCGCCTTGCGGCCCACGTCGTAGGCGGTCGACCAGTCCCGGCGGAAGTGCCGGTTCTCGATCAGGACGTCCGTGGTCGCCACCACCCGGCCGTCCGGAGCCCGCACCACCGCGGCGTCGTCACCCGGGCCGAGGTCGACCGCATCGGTGAGCGGTACCCGGGCGGTCAGCTCCCTGATGAGGCCGAACTCGCCGAGCTCGCCCACGGTCCCCTGCATCTGCCGTCCTCTCGCCTTTCATTCCGGATGGCGCTGTCATCCGTTCCGGTCCCCGTCGCGCTCCCCCGCGCGCAGCGTACGCCCTTCGGGGGTGCCGAAGTCTCCCCTCCCCGGCCCGCTGCGCGGTAGCGTGGTGATCAGACTGCCGTTGAGCCCGTTCCATCCCGACGCCTGACCGGGCGACCACGGCGGCGATCCCCGTAACCGGCCGCCGGGAGGTCCTCGTGGTACAGGCATACATCCTGATCCAGACCGAAGTTGGAAAGGCCACCGCGGTGGCCGAGTTGATCTCCGAGATCCCCGGTGTGCTCACCGCCGAGGACGTCACCGGCCCCTACGACGTCATCGTCAAGGCCGAGGCCGAGACCGTCGACGAGCTCGGCCGCATGGTCGTGGCCCAGGTCCAGAAGGTCGAGGGCATCACCCGCACCCTGACCTGTCCGGTGGTCCACCTCTAGCCCCGGCTCCGGGTAAGGCCCGGCTACCATCGGCGGGTGGCCAGAGAACTCCGCGTCCCGAAGGCGCTGACCGCCCTGCCGGCACCGATCCGCTGGCTGGCCCTGCCCGTCGCGCTGACCTGCACGGTCGTCGTGCTGGTCGGCAGCTGGGGCCCGGCCGACGGGAAGATCGAGGTGCCGGAGCCGAGCGGCAGGGCCGCCGACTACTGCCGGGCCCTGGCCGCCGCGCTGCCGCAGGAGCTGCTCGGGCACGCTCGCAAGGACCCGTCGCCCGCCTCGCCCTACGTGGCCGTCTGGGACAGCTCGCCCCGGACGGTCATGCGCTGCGGCATCGACCGGCCGGAGCAGCTGAACGGGGAGCACGCCAAGGACTGGTCCCCGACCGTCGACGACCTCACCTGGTGGTCGCAGAAGCTCGACGACGGCGGCTACCGCTTCGTGGCGACGATGCGCGCCGCCTACGTCGAGGTGACCGTCCCGTCCGGGGCCGCACGGAACCCCTTCGACCCGGCCGCCGCGCTGACCCCGCTGGTCAAGGCCAACATCCCCGGCTGAGCCGGGCCGTACCGACGTGCGGAGGGCGGGCCGGGAGCTCCCGGCCCGCCCTCCGCCGTACGGGACCGCTAGCGCAGGCCGGTCGAGCGGCGCATCGCCGTCTGCAGCAGCCGGTCGATCAGCTCCGGGTACGAGACCCCGCTGGCCTCCCACATCTTCGGGTAGGCCGAGATGGGGGTGAAGCCGGGCATGGTGTTGATCTCGTTGATCATCCAGGTGCCGTCCTCCAGCAGGAAGAAGTCCACCCGGGCCAGGCCCTCGCAGCCGAGCGCCTCGAAGGCCTCGACCGCCTGGCGCTGGATCTCGGCGAGCTCGTCGGCGGTGAGCTTCGCCGGGATCTGCACGTCGGAGGAGTCGATGTACTTGGCCTCGAAGTCGTAGAAGTCGAAGCCTTCGCCGACCAGGACCTCGCCGGCCACGCTGGCCCGCGGGCCGTCCTCGAACTCCAGCACGCCGCACTCGATCTCGCGGCCGGTCACGCCGGCCTCGATGATCAGCTTGGGGTCGTGGCGACGGGCCTCCTCGATCGCGGCGTCGAGGTCGGCCAGGTCCTTGACCTTGGTGATGCCGATGCTGGAGCCGGCCCGGCAGGGCTTCACGAACACCGGCAGGCCCAGCTCGGCCACCCGCTCGCGCACCGCCGCGCGGCCCGCCTCGGTCTCCCACTCGCGCGGACGCACGATGGTGTAGTGGCCGACCCCCAGACCGTGCGAGGCCAGGATCCGCTTGGCGAACTCCTTGTCCATGCCGGCCGCGCTGGCCAGCACGCCGTTGCCGACGTAGGGGACGCCGGAGAGCTCCAGGAGGCCCTGCAGGGTGCCGTCCTCGCCCCAGGGGCCGTGCAGCAGCGGGAACACCACGTCGACCTCGCCGAGGGCCTTGGGCGCGCTGCCCGGCTCGCTGAGCAGCACCTCCCGGTTGCCCGGCGCGACCGGCAGCGCGACCTGCGCGTCGACGGACTCGGCGACGTGTGCCACGTCCGGCAGCTTGCCGTCGGTGATGGCCATCCGGGCCGGCTCGTCGCTGGTCAGCGCCCAGCGGCCCTCGTGCGTGATGCCGATCGGCAGCACGTCGTACTTGTCGCGGTCGATCGCCCTGAGCACACTGCCCGCGGTGGAGACCGAGATGGCGTGCTCGGAGCTGCGCCCGCCGAAGACCAGTGCGACGCGCGGCTTCGGGGCGGACGGGTTCGGGGAGGACTGTTCGATGCTCATATCGGGTTTGAGACTACCGTGCGACGTGTTTCCGGGACGTCAACCGCCCCGGTGCCCCCCGCCGCCCGGGCCGTCAGCGCCGCCGCTCCGCCTTCGCCGAGCGCGACATCAGCGTCTGCAGCGCCTCCTGGGTCGGCCGCCCGTTGTGCACGACGTCCACCACGGCCTCGACGATCGGCATGTCGACGCCGTTGCGCCGGGCCAGGTCCAGCACCGACTCGCAGGACTTGACGCCCTCGGCGGTCTGCCGGGTGGCCGCGATGGTCTCCGCGAGCGACATGCCCCGGCCCAGGTTCATGCCGAAGGTGTTGTTGCGGGACAGCGGCGAGGAGCAGGTGGCGACCAGGTCGCCCATCCCGGCGAGCCCCGCGAAGGTGTGCGGGTCGGCGCCCAGCACCTCGCCGAGCCGGGTGGTCTCGGCCAGCCCGCGGGTGATCAGCGTCGCCTTGGTGTTGTCGCCGAGCCCCATGCCGGCCGCCATGCCGACCGCCAGGCCGATCACGTTCTTGACCGCGCCGCCGAGTTCGCAGCCCACCACGTCGGTGTTGGTGTACGGCCGGAAGTACGGCGTGTGGCAGGCCGCCTGGAGGCGCTTGGCCACCGCCTCGTCGGCGCAGGCGACGACACTGGCCGCGGGCTGCCGGTTGGCGATCTCCTTGGCCAGGTTGGGCCCGCTGACCACCGCGACGCGCTCCGGACCGACCTTGGTGACCTCGTCGATCACCTCGCTCATCCGCTTGGCGGTGCCGAGTTCGATGCCCTTCATCAGGCTGACCAGCACGGTCTGCGGCTCGATCAGCGGCGTCCAGGCGGCCAGGTTGTCGCGCAGCGTCTGCGAGGGCACCACCAGGACCGCGAAGTCGGCGCCGGCCAGCGCCTCGGCGGCGTCGGTGGTGGCCCGCACCGAATCGGGCAGCCGGACGCCCGGCAGGTAGTCCGGGTTCTCGTGCGTGGAGTTGACGGCGTCCGCCAGCTCCTGGCGGCGGGCCCACAGCACGACCTCGCAGCCGGCGTCGGCGAGCACCATCGCGAACGCGGTGCCCCAGGAGCCGGTCCCCATCACGGCGCAGCGGGTCACTTGCCGGCCTCCTCGGTGCCCTTGCCGCGCTCGCCCTTGGCACGCCGGCGCTCGGCCAGCGCCGTGGCGGCGCGCTCGCGGGCGGCCTTGCGCATGTCGTAGCGCTCGGCCGGCGGCTGCTCGCCGCGGACCTCGGCCAGCACGGCGGTGATCGCCGTCATGATGTCCTCGGTCGCGTCCGCGAGCACCTGGGAGGTGAGCTCCTGCCCCTGGTACTTGCTCAGGTCCACCGCCGGACCGGCCGCGACGGTCACCCGGTGGCGCGGGAAGAGGTTGAACTTGCCCTTCCCGTACCCGGGCCGGCCGTACGGCGGGATGATCTCGTGCGCGCCCCAGTGGGCGACCGGGATGACCGGCGCGCCGGTCATCAGCGCGACCCGGGCGACACCGCTCTTGCCGGTCATCGGCCACAGGTCCGGGTCCCGGGTGAGCGTTCCCTCCGGGTAGAACTGCACGCACTGGCCGCCGTCGACGGCGTCGATCGCGGCCCGGAAGGCCTGCGCCGCGTCGGTCGACTCGCGGAACACCGGAATCTGACCGGTCTTGCGCAGCATGAATCCGATGAAGGGAATGGAGAACAACGAGGACTTGCCGAGAATTCGCGGCGGGCGACCGCTGTTGTACTGCCAGTGCGCGTAGATCACCGGGTCGATGATCGAATTGTGGTTCACCGCGGCGATGAAGCCGCCTTCCTTGGGAATGTGCTCCCAGCCGCGCCAGTCGGGCTTCACCAGGGCGGTCGTCACCGGCTTCACCAGCACGGCCGCGAAGCGGTACCAGATGCCGTAGTCGGCGTTGCCGAACTTGGCGTACGAGCGGCGGGCCACCCCAGCTCCTTCTCATCCGATGCGGCACGTGGAGTGCCGCGGTCATGGCCTCCCGGGGCCGCGCACCGGTGCCAGCGGTGCCCGGGCCACGGGCGCCGAACAGTGTCGCCCGCCCGCTCACCGGCTGTCGAGCGGCCGCGCCAACCCGCCGGGCCGGCGTGATCAAACGCACGTCCGCACAGTTCGGACGGCCTGGCGAGGGCTCCGGGACCGGCGACACAATGACGCCGATGACCCAGGACACCGTACGCCCCAGCGGGCCCGTCGCGCCCGCCGCACCCACCGCCGGCTGGTCGCTGGTGCTGCCGCTCAAGCCGCTCGCACAGGCGAAGAGCAGACTCGCCCCCTACGCCGGAGCGCACCGGGCCGACCTGGCGATGTCCTTCGCGCTCGACACCGTCGGCGCCGCGCTGGCCACCCCGGGCGTCGACCGCGTCCTGGTGGTGACCCGCGACGCGGTGGCCGGTGCCCGGCTGGCCGCGCTGGGCGCGCTGGTGGTCGCCGACGAGCCCGGTGGCGGCCTCAACCGGGCGCTGGCGCACGGCGCGTCGACCGCCCTGGCCCTCGCCCCGGCGGCCCCGCTGGCCGTCCTCTCGGCGGACCTGCCGGCCCTGCGTCCGGCCGAACTGGCCCGGGTGCTGGGCGCGGTGCCGCCGGACGGCCGGGCCTTCCTGCCGGACTCCCCCGGCCTCGGCACCACGCTGCTCGCCTGCACCCCGGGGCGTCCGCTCTCCCCCTCCTTCGGGGACGGCTCGCGCGCCCGGCACGCGGCCGGCGGGGCCCTCGAACTGCGCCTCGCGGACGTGGAGTCGGTGCGCCGGGACGTCGACACCGGTGCGGACCTCGGCGAGGCCGCGGCGCTCGGCCTCGGCCCGCACACCAGCACGCTGTTCGCCCGTCTGAGCCCGCCCTGACGTCGCCCTGATGCCGTCCCGCTGCCGTCCGGCTGCCGCCCCTCTTGGTGTCCCGGCCCGCGGACCGGCCCCGCTCCGGCTCCGCTACCGCGCCGTCCCCCGTCCTGCTCCCGGGGGCGCACCGACCCGCTCGCTATGCTGCTGACATGCAGGCCACCGCGTTCACCTTCGACCCCGCCACCCGGGCCGGCTCCGTGCTGCTCGACGACGGGACCCCGGTGCCGTTCGACGCGGCCGCCTTCGACGCCGGCGGCCTGCGGCTGCTGCGCCCCGGCCAGCGGGTGCGGATCCGCACCGAGGGCACCGGCGAGGCCCGCCGGGTGGTCTTCGTGACGCTGCAGACCTTCCCCGACCCCGCCGGGCTCTGACGCCCGCGAGGCGCCCGCCCGCCGGGTTGCTTCGACCACCGACCGTCCGGTCCCGCGGCCACGACCGCCCGGTCCCGCCGCACGCCGTCGAATCCTGACCGAGCGCCCGGAAACCCGAAGAGCCGCGGCGCCCGGTCTCCGTGCGTTCACGGGAGGGGTGTCGCGGCTCTTCGCCGAAGGCCGTCAAAGGACGGTCGCGCGGGACCTACTTGGCAGTGGTCTTGCGCGCGGTGGTCTTGCGGGTGGCGGTCTTCTTCGCCGGAGCCGTCTTCTTGGCCGTGGCGGTCGCCTTCTTGGCGGTGGCCGTGGTCTTCTTGGCGGCAGCCGTGGTGGTCGCCTTCTTGGCGGCGGCCGTCTTCTTGGTCGCGGCCGCCGTGGTCTTCTTGGCGGCGGTGGTCTTCGCGACGGTGGTCTTCGCCGCGGCCTTCTTGGCGGTGGCCGCCTTCTTCGCGGTGGTGGCCGTGGTCTTCTTGGCGGCGGCCGTGGTGGCCGTCTTCTTGGCGGCGGCCTTCTTGGTGGCCGGAGCGGCGGCGGCAGCGGTGGCGGCACGCTTGGTGGCGGCGCGCTTGGCGGCCGGGGTGGCGGCGACGCCGCTCTTGCCCGGGGTGAGGGAGCCCTTGGGGGCCTTCTTCACCGAGGGGCCCTCCTTCGGCAGCTTCTTGCTGCCGCTGACCAGGTCCTTGAAGCCCTGGCCCGGGCGGAAGCGCGGCACCGAGGTCTTCTTGACCTTGACCCGCTCGCCGGTCTGCGGGTTGCGGGCGAAGCGCGCGGAGCGCTCCACCTTCTCGAAGGTGCCGAAACCGGTGACCGAAACCCGGTCGCCGGCCACGACGGCACGGACCATGGTGTCGAGCACTGCGTCGACGGCCTCTGCGGCAGCCTTGCGACCGCCCAGCTGCTCGGCCACCGCTTCGACAAGCTGAGCCTTGTTCACGTCTTCCCCTTCGGAAACGAGCGCCGGATGATTCCATCCGTTCTTTTCGCACGTTAGGTATGTATCTGCGGACTTTCAATTACCAAACGCGCGAATCACCCTAGTGTCGCAATGGATTTGCGCGTCGGCGACCTCAGCCGAGCGGCGGGCGCCCCTCGTCGAGGTCATGTACAAAGCGACTCAACCGCCTTGCCGCCTCCGGAAGATCGCGCTTGGCGGTCTCGGTGACGATGAGGAGTTGACGGGTGAGAGCGGTCTTTGCATCGGCAGACACGTTCAGCGCATGCACGCGGGCGTGAGCTTGCTTCAACCGCTCGGCCACGAGCGCGTAGAGCGCTGCGACTTCCTGGTCGTCCGGCCCCTCAGCTGGCGCGGAGGTGACGTCCGGCCGATCGTCAATTCGGCGTTCGGATGGCCGGCCCATGGAGTCCTCAGCCGCGGGTTCGCCGCCCGCGTACGGAGGTTCATGGTGCCGGTGCATGTACTGATTGTGCCATCTACCCGCAGTTGTACTTGCGCGGGGCCCTCTTCCGCAAAGCCAAATGGGCAATCCGGGGCGGGCCCCGGCGCTAACTCGTGCTCCGGAACGACGGATGGCCCGGCCCCCCCGAGGGGGGCGCGGGCCACGCGGCGGATCGTCAGAATGCTTGTTCTGAGGGGAACTCAGGCGACCGGCAGAGTACGGGGCTTGAAGGCCGGACGGGTCGCCTCGAAGGCCGCGATGTCGGCCTCGTTCTGCAGCGTGATGCTGATGTCGTCCAGGCCGTTGAGCAGCCGCCACCGGACGTTGTCGTCCAGTTCGAAGGCCGCGGTGACGCCTTCGGCCCGCACTTCGCGCGCCTCCAGGTCGACGGTGATCTCGGCCGAAGGGTCACTCTCGGTGAGCGCCCAGAGCCGTTCCACGGTCTCCTGCGGCAGCACGACCGTCAGCAGGCCGTTCTTCAGGGAGTTGCCCCGGAAGATGTCGGCGAAGCGCGACGAGATGACCGCGTGGAAGCCGTAGTTCTGCAGCGCCCAGACGGCGTGCTCACGGGAGGAGCCGGTGCCGAACTCGGGGCCGGCCACCAGCACCGTGGCGCCCTGCCGCTCGGGCCGGTTGAGGATGAACGACTCGTCCTTGCGCCAGGCCTCGAACAGCCCGTCCTCGAAACCGGACCGGGTGACCTTCTTGAGCCAGTGGGCCGGGATGATCTGGTCGGTGTCCACGTTGCTGCGGCGCAGCGGGACGGCCCGGCCGGCGTGGGTGGTGAACTTCTCCATGGCTCAGGCCTCCACGGCAACGTCGGTGTCCGCCGTGTCGGCGGCGTTCAGGTCGGCGGGCGAGGCGAGGCGGCCCAGGACGGCGGTCGCGGCGGCGACCTGCGGGGAGACCAGGTGGGTGCGGCCGCCCTTGCCCTGCCGTCCCTCGAAGTTGCGGTTCGAGGTGGAGGCGCAGCGCTCGCCCGGGGCCAGCTGGTCGGGGTTCATGCCCAGGCACATCGAGCAGCCCGCGTGGCGCCACTCGGCACCGGCCGCGGTGAACACCTTGTCCAGGCCCTCCTCGACGGCCTGCAGGGCGACCCGGACGGAGCCGGGGACCACCAGCATCCGTACGCCGTCGGCGATCCGGCGGCCCTCCACCAGGGCGGCGGCGGCCCGCAGGTCCTCGATCCGGCCGTTGGTGCAGGAGCCGACGAAGACGGCGTCGACCTTGACCTCGCGCAGCGGGGTGCCGGCCTCCAGCCCCATGTACGCCAGGGCGTTCTCGGCGGCCTGGCGCTCCTGCGGGTCGGCGAAGGAGGCCGGGTCCGGCACGTCGGAGGCCAGCGGGGCGCCCTGGCCGGGGTTGGTGCCCCAGGTGACGAAGGGGCTCAGCTCGCTCGCGTCGATGAAGATCTCGTGGTCGAAGACCGCGTCCTCGTCGGTCACCAGGGTCCGCCAGTACGCGACGGCGGCGTCCCAGTCCTCGCCCTGCGGGGCGTGCGGGCGGCCCTTGAGGTACTCGAAGGTGGTCTCGTCCGGGGCGATCATGCCGGCCCGGGCGCCGGCCTCGATCGACATGTTGCAGATGGTCATCCGGGCCTCCATGGACAGGCTCCGGATCGCCGAACCGCGGTACTCCAGGACGTAGCCCTGGCCGCCGCCGGTGCCGATCTTCGCGATGACGGCCAGGATCAGGTCCTTGGCGGTGACGCCCTCGGGCAGGTCGCCCTCGACGGTGATCGCCATGGTCCGGAACGGGGCCAGCGGCAGGGTCTGGGTGGCCAGCACGTGCTCGACCTGGCTGGTGCCGATGCCGAACGCCAGTGCACCGAAGGCGCCGTGGGTGGAGGTGTGGGAGTCGCCGCAGACCACGGTCATGCCGGGCTGGGTCAGGCCGAGCTGCGGGCCGACGACGTGCACGACGCCCTGCTCGACGTCGCCGAGCGAGTGGATCCGGACGCCGAACTCGGCGGCGTTCCGGCGCAGGGTCTCCAACTGCACCTTGGACACCGGGTCGGCGATCGGCTTGTCGATGTCCAGGGTGGGGGTGTTGTGGTCCTCGGTGGCGATCGTCAGATCGGTGCGGCGGACCGGACGGCCGGCCAGTCGCAGTCCGTCGAAGGCCTGCGGGCTGGTGACCTCGTGGAGCAGGTGCAGGTCGATGAACAGGAGGTCGGGCTCGCCCTCCGCGCGCCGCACGACGTGGTCGTCCCAGACCTTCTCTGCGAGTGTCCGTCCCATCGGATTCCCTCCAGCCGGCCGCGTTGCCGGCCTTCTCGTGTCGTCGAGGTCAAAGCTGCGCCGCCCTGCGCGGGGGCGCTTCGCGCGACCTGCACGCCGGATCGCTGTCCACGATGCGGACACTCGGAGGAGGCCACATCCTGGATGTCTCCCGGGCTGCTGCATCCAGAGTGGCGCTTTTCCGGAAAGATTGAACTTGCGTCTCGCGGAATGAGACTGCAGTCTTAGGGCATGGACAACACTAGCGGCGTCGGCGTTCTCGACAAGGCCGCTCTGGTGCTGAGCGCACTGGAGTCGGGCCCCGCCACGTTGGCGGGGCTGGTCGCCGCCACCGGTCTGGCGCGCCCCACGGCCCACAGACTCGCCGTCGCACTCGAACACCACCGTCTGGTCACCAGAGACATGCAGGGACGTTTCATCCTCGGTCCCCGCCTGTCCGAACTCTCCGCCGCGGCGGGCGAGGACCGGCTGCTCGCCACCGCGGGCCCGGTCCTGACCCACCTGCGCGACGTCACCGGCGAGAGCGCACAGCTCTACCGCCGCCAGGGCGAGATGCGGATCTGCGTAGCCGCCGCCGAGCGGCTCTCCGGCCTGCGGGACACCGTCCCGGTCGGCAGCACCCTGCCGATGAAGGCCGGCTCGGCCGCCCAGGTCCTGCTCGCGTGGGAGGAGCCCGAGCGGCTC
Source organism: Kitasatospora sp. NPDC101447 (assembly GCF_044767225.1). Taxonomy (NCBI): domain Bacteria; kingdom Bacillati; phylum Actinomycetota; class Actinomycetes; order Kitasatosporales; family Streptomycetaceae; genus Kitasatospora; species Kitasatospora sp. NPDC101447. The sequence continues at coordinate 4,201 of NZ_JBIWNL010000039.1, read as the reverse complement.
CACCGCGGTCTGCAGGGCGCCCGCTTCACCGCCACCGCGCTGAGCGGCGTGCGGCGGCGCGGCTGGGCCCAGTCGATCGGCGAGCGCGAGCCGGGCGTCGCGTCCGTCTCCGCGCCCGTCCGCGGCCCCTCCAACCGGGTGGTGGCCGCGGTGTCGGTGTCCGGCCCGATCGAGCGCCTGACCCGCCACCCGGGCCGGCTGCACGCCCAGGCCATCATCGAGGCCGCGAACCGGCTCACCGAGGCGCTGCGCCGGAGCTGATCCGGCCCTTCCCCCACCCGCCCCCTTTCCCCCACCCCTCCCCCACCCGGCCGTCCCCCACCGAAAGACGAAAGGGCCCCGCTCGGAGTCGAGCGGGGCCCTTCGAAGCATTTCCCGGTGCACAAGCAAAAAGACCCCGGAGAACCGGGGTCTTCCATTTTCTGGCTGGGGTACCAGGACTCGAACCTAGACTAAATGAACCAGAATCACTCGTGCTGCCAATTACACCATACCCCAACACAAAGCAAGGGCCGATGGGCGAGCCCACCGGCTTCCTGCTCTGAAGTACCCCCGACCGGATTCGAACCGGCGCTACTGCCGTGAGAGGGCAGCGTGCTAGGCCGCTACACAACGGGGGCTTCCTGACGATCCCTTGCGGGATCAGTACCCCCGACCGGATTCGAACCGGCGCTACTGCCGTGAGAGGGCAGCGTGCTAGGCCGCTACACAACGGGGGCTTTCCAGGTGATCCCTTGCGGGATCAGTACCCCCGACCGGATTCGAACCGGCGCTACTGCCGTGAGAGGGCAGCGTGCTAGGCCGCTACACAACGGGGGCTTGATCTTCATTTGTACTGCGGTACTGCTGTTACTGCGGTACTGCGCTGGGGTACCAGGACTCGAACCTAGACTAAATGAACCAGAATCACTCGTGCTGCCAATTACACCATACCCCACCAGAGTTGAACCCTCGTCGGGATCTTCTCAGGCGTTGCGCCTCTCGTTCGCTCCCGGCCGGGGGGCTTTCGCTCCCTCGTCCGTTCCCTCCCGGGCGGCGCAGAAAGAACATTACCCGACGTCGGCCCTGGCTCCAAAATCGATAACCCCAGGCAGCGGCCGGGAGGCCGGCGGATGACCTCCGGGTACGCCGCGGGCCCGGCACGAAGCCGGGCCCGCGGCCTGCTCAGCGGCCCGCTCAGGCGGCCGGCAGGGCGTCCAGGGACGAGCGCAGGCGGCGCAGCGTCTCGGGGCGGCCCAGCAGCTCCATGGACTCGAACAGCGGCGGCGACACCCGACGGCCCGTGACGGCCACCCGCAGCGGCGTGAAGGCGAACTTGGGCTTGATGCCCAGCCCGTCCACCAGTGCCTCGCGCAGGGCCGCCTGGATCGGCTCCGGGGTGAAGTCCGCGAGCTCCTCCAGCGCCTTGATGCTGGCCTCCAGCACCGGGCGGGCGTCGGCGGTCAGCACCTTGGCGGCGTCGTCCGGGTCGACGGCGAACTTCTCCGGCGCCACGAACAGGAAGCCGGCCATGTTCACGATCTCGCTCAGCACGACCATCCGCTCCTGGGTGAGCGGCGCGACCTTGGCGAGCACGTCCAGCTGCTCGGCGGTCGGCTCGGCCGGCAGCAGGTCGGCGGCCTGCAGGAACGGCACCAGGCGGGCCGCGAAGTCCGCCGGGGCCAGCTTGCGGACGTGCTCGGCGTTGATCGCCTCGCACTTCTTCAGGTCGAAGCGGGCCGGGTTGGCGTTCACCTTGGCGATGTCGAAGGCGGCGACCATCTCGTCGATGCCGAAGATGTCCCGGTCCTCGGCCAGCGACCAGCCCAGCAGGGACAGGTAGTTGAGGAGGCCCTCCGGAATGAAGCCGCGCTCGCGGTACAGGTTGAGCGAGGCCTGCGGGTCGCGCTTGGAGAGCTTCTTGTTGCCCTCGCCCATCACGTACGGCAGGTGGCCGAAGCGCGGGGTGGTGCCGTTGCCGACGCCGATCTCGGCGAGCGCGGCGTAGAGCGCGACCTGCCGCGGGGTGGAGGACAGCAGGTCCTCGCCGCGCAGCACGTGGGTGATGCCCATCAGGGCGTCGTCCACCGGGTTGACCAGGGTGTACAGCGGGGCGCCGTTGGCCCGGACGATGCCGTAGTCCGGCACGTTCTCCGGCTCGAAGGTCAGCGTGCCGCGCACCAGGTCGTCGAAGGAGATGGTCTTGTCGGGCATCCGGAAGCGCAGGATCGGCTCGCGCTTCTCCAGCTTGTAGACGGCGACCTGGTCCTCGGTCAGCTCCCGGCAGTGGCCGTCGTAGCCGGAGGGCTTGCCGGCCGCGCGGGCGGCCTCGCGGCGGGCGTCCAGCTCCTCGGTGCTGCAGTAGCAGTGGTAGGCGTGGCCGGCCTCGTGCAGGCGGCGGGCGACGTCGGCGTAGATGTCCATCCGCTGCGACTGGCGGTACGGCTCGTGCGGGCCGCCGACCTCCGGGCCCTCGTCCCAGTCGAAGCCCAGCCAGCGCATCGCGTCGAGCAGCTGGTTGTACGACTCCTCGGAGTCGCGGGCGGAGTCGGTGTCCTCGATCCGGAAGACCATCGTGCCGCCGTTGTGGCGGGCGTAGGCCCAGTTGAAGAGGGCGGTCCGGACCAGGCCCACGTGGGGGTTGCCGGTCGGGGACGGACAGAAGCGAACCCGGACGGCCGGGTCAGTGTTAGCCACGCTTGATCACCTTGTTGGTGAGAGTGCCGATGCCTTCGATGGAGACGGCGACCTCGTCGCCGACGTTGAGGGGGCCCACCCCTGCGGGCGTGCCGGTGAGGATGACGTCGCCGGGCAGCAGCGTCATGGCCTCGGAGATGTGGACGATCAGCTCGGCGACCGAGCGGACCATCAGGGAGGTGCGACCGGTCTGGCGGAGCTCGCCGTTGACCGTGCAGGTGACGGCGAGGTCGCTCGGGTCCAGGTCGGTCTCGATCCACGGCCCGAGCGGGCAGGAGGTGTCGAAGCCCTTGGCCCGGGCCCACTGGCCCTCGCGCTGCTGGACGTCCCGGGCGGTCACGTCGTTGGCGCAGGTGTAGCCGAGGATCACCTCGGGCACCCGGTCCAGCGGCACCTCGCGGCACATCCGGCCGATCACCACGGCGAGTTCGGCCTCGTGGTGGACGTCCGAGGAGAACGGCGGGTACGCGATGTTCTCGGTCGGGCCGATCACCGAGGTGGACGGCTTGAAGAAGGTCAGGGGGACGTCCGGGACGTCGTGGCCCAGCTCCTGGGCGTGCGCCGCGTAGTTGCGGCCGACCGCCACGATCTTGTTCGGGAGCATCGGACTGAGCAGCCGGACGTCCTGGAAGCGGTAGCTCTCGCCGGTGGGCTGGGGTTGGCCGAACGGGTGGCCGGCCAGCGCGTGGACGACCAGCGAGTCGGGCTGGGAGGGGTCGCCCTCCACCACGCCGAAGGAGACGCTGCCGGCGGCAGGGCTCCCTTCCCGGACGGAAAACCTGGCAATGCGCACGGCTGGGCTACCCCTCGCTTCGTCGGCCGCCCGGGGCGCGTCGCGCCCGGGCGCTGGTGGGCGCCCCGCCCGCGTGGGCGCGGCCCCGTCAATCGGCCTCCAGGCTATCGCGTGGGGGCCCTGCGGACCGCTTTGCCCCTGTTCAGCCCGGTCGGGGCGGAAGCGCCAGGACACCCCGCCCGGGCTCCCCGCGCCGCCCGGAGCCGGAGCGGGACGGCAGAGGGCGCCGCCGCCACGAGAGTTCGTGGCGACGGCGCCCTCCGGGGAACGCACCGGGTCCGGCGCACCCGGTCCGACGTGCCGGGGTCCGGCGTGCCGGGTCCGACGCGCCGGGTCAGTCCGCCAGCACGACGACCGGCGCGACCATCAGCTGGGTGCGGCGCGGGTTGGCGGTGCTGGCCGGCAGCTCGGTGCCGTAGGTCAGGACGTCCTGGGGCTTGCGGGCACCCGGGATCTTGCTGAAGTCCTCGACCGAGGCCAGCGTCGTCCGGCGCGGGTTCGCCGTCGGGCGGCAGGACAGCGTGGACTTGTTGGCCTTCTTCGCCTGGGACATCGAGAGCACCTCGTGGTCGTGGCCGGGCGGATCCGCAGCGGATCGGCGCCGGCCTGAATGATTCCGATTGATTCGGAGGGGTTCTGGGCAGGCTGATCGGGGCCGTGCTCCGGAGCAGCCAGGTTACGAGATCTCTTTCCACAGAGACCGTGACCAAAGCTACACATTAGTCTGTGATT
>NZ_JBIWNL010000038.1:81865-90121 GCF_044767225.1 Kitasatospora sp. NPDC101447 | reverse complement strand
TCGGACCGCCTTCCAGCGGACCCTCCGGGCTTCGTTCTTTCGTGTTTCCAGCTTATCAGACGTTTTCCGCTCCGTTTCCGGGGCTTCGTTCATCCGACTTGCCGGTGTCTTCCGGGGCTTGACGCCCTGTCCGACGTTTCAAACTCTAGCCGATCAGTGCTCCGAAAAGCGAATCGGCCGCAATCCGATAAAACGACACACCAAATACATGCCGAGCCGCGACGCGGAAATGCGAACGCAACCCAGCCCGAACCTGGGAAGTGGAGTTTCAAGGGATTGGCCGCCCCGGGACCGTCCGCGCTGTTGCGTGTCCGGTGCTCCCTGCCGAGCGACTAGAGAACAGTACTCCTCCTTCGCGCTCAGGCCAAACGCCCCTGCCAGGCCCCACCCAGAACCCCACCCCGCGCCCGGTCCCGAGGCGGCCGGATCCGCGCTCGGCGCCCCGCCGGCGCCCCGCCGACGCCCCGCCGGAGCGCCGGCCGCTCGCGCCTCAACGCGGCGTTCATCGTTTGTCTATCGCCTCCCACCAGGATCGTCCCCGCAGGGTGCCCGACACGATGGCGGGCGCCCCCGTTCGAGAGAGGTAGCGGGGACATGAAGGCGACGAAGACACTGCAGCGGCTGGCGATCGGGGCGGCGACCAGCGGGCTGGCGCTGGCCGGGGTGCTGGTGGGAGCAGGAAACGCGACCGCGGCGATCGGCGACTACCAAGCGGTGCAGATGCCGGAGCCGGGGATCCTCTACAAGGGTTACCAGCTCAGCGCCGGCGACACCCGGCTGGTCATGCAGGACGACGGGAACCTCGTCATGTACGTCACCGACCCTTCCGGTGCGGTCACGGCCCCGTGGTCCAGCCACACCGTCGGCTGCGGCGACAGGACGATCATGCAGGGCGACGGGAACCTCGTCGTCTACGATCGGGCCGGCAAGCGCTGCTGGGCCAACGACGTGTACAAGACCGGGCCCGGCACGGCCTCCCTCGAAGTGCACAGCGGCGGCGGTCTCCACATCAACATGGGCGCCGGCAGCACCAACTACTACATGAACCAGCTCACCCTCCGGCTGGGCTCCTCGGACCCGTACTAGAAGGCCCTCATCCCCGTTCGGCGAGCCACCTCACCAGGTCCGCCACCGACCACCAGGGCCGGGCCGCGAGCCGTGTCGCCGCCGTCCGCAGCAGGACGGGCAGGTGCCCGCAGAGACCGGCCAGCTCCACCGCCGCAGCCGGCTCCCGGCTGATCCGCTCCACGCCCACGATCCGCGCCAGCAGCTCGTGGGCGTCGTGCGGTTCCAGCGGTCCGACCGCCAGTCGGACCGCCTCGGCGGGCAGCACCTCGGGGTCCGCCCCCGTCACCACGGCCGCGCACCCCGGTACGGCGGGCAGCAGCGGTGTGGGGTCGGCCGCCCCGTCGAGCACCACCAGCACCCGCCGCCCGGCGAGCGCCGCCCGGTAGTGCGCGGTCAGCTCGCCGACCGGGGCGCAGCCGGCGGGCCGCTCCCCCAGGGCCCGCAGGAAGGCCGCGAGGATCGTGCCGGGGTCTCCCCCGCCCGCGTACAGCTGCCCGTCCGGGAAAGCGTCCTGGACGCCGTGCGCGACGTGCACGGCCAGCGCCGACGTCCCGCAGCCCGCCGGGCCCGACAGCGCCACCACCGGCGAACCGCCGGCCGTGCGGAGGACCTGTTGGGCCTGCCCCGCCAGGCCGGCCCGGCCGACCAGATCGGGGATGTCCGGCGGGAGCTGGCCGGGCCTCGGCAGCCGCCGCAGCGACATCGGGGTCTCCCCACGCCGGATCCGCTCGGCCAATTCGACCACCACCGGCGCCGGTTCGAGCCCCAGCTCCCGGTCCAACCGTTCCCGCAGCGCCTCGTACACCGCCAGCGCCTCCGCCGTGCGGCCGCAGCGGTGCAGCGCCAGCAGGTGCAGCCGGTGGACCTCCTCGTCCTGCGGGTGCGCGGCCGCCAGTACGGCCAGCGACTCCACCACGTCGGCGTGCCGCCCGAGGGCCACCTCCAGGTCGAACAGCGTCTTCACCAGGGCGAAACGGCCGGCCGACAGCCGTTCCCGCGTCCGCTCCGCGAACGCCCCGGGCACGCCGTCCAACGCGCGGTCGCCCTCCCACGTCGCGAGCGCCGCCACCAGCAACTCCCGTGCCCGGGCCGGATCCTCGTGACGCAGCGCAACGGCCTCCGCCGTCGCGCCCTCGTAACGGAAGAGGTCCACCGCCTCCCGCGGCACGGCCAGCCGGTACCCGCCCGCAGCCGCCACCAGCAGCTCGGGAGCGCCGAGCGCCCGCCGCAACCGGTGCGCATGGGTGCCGATCTGCCCCACCGGATCCTTCGGCCAGCAGGTGTCGTCCTCACCCCACAGGCCCTCCACCAGCCGGTCCGTCGGCACCAGCTGCCCGGGGGCGAGCAGCAAAGCGGCCAGCACGGCCCGCTGCTGCGGCCGGCCGAGGTCCACCTCGCGGCCGTCGCACGTGGCGCCCAACGGCCCCAGCACGCGGAATTCGAGCCGCACAGCCCACCCCTCGAAGCTCGGAATCCGGTGCACAATCTGTGACAGAGCATAGGCCGCCGGGGTATGGGGGCGCCGCTGTCCGGACGGAAGTGGCGGAATCACGGCGCAGGGACGACTCTCGGGACGGGACATGGACGACATGGGGGGATCCGGACTGCGGTTCGGACTGCTGGGGCCGCTCCGGGCCTGGTACGGGGAACAGGAACTGGAACTGGGCAGACCGCAGCAGCGGGCCGTGCTCGCCGTGCTGCTGGCCGCCGCCGGGCGGACCGTGGCGGTCCCGGTCCTGGTCGAAGGGGTGTGGGGCGGGGCGGCCGCGCCCGCCGACCCGCGCAAGGCCGTCCAGCTCGCGGTATCCCGGCTGCGCAGCGCGTTCCGGCCGTACAGCGACGCCGACCCGGACCGGCCGCCACTGGTCCGGGTCGGCGACGGCTACGCGCTGCGGGTGCCCGGGGCCGCGGTGGACGCGGCCGCCTGGGAGGCGCTGCTGGCCGAGGCCGAACGGCTGCGGGCGGCGGACGCACCGCCGCGGGAGGTCCGCGAGGTGCTGCGGCGCGCCCAGCAGCTGTGGGTCGGCGAGCCGCTCGCCGGATTGCCCGGGCCGCACGCCGACGCCGTCCGGGCCCGGCTCGCCGAGCAGCGGATCTCGGCCAGGGAGACCCGGCTGGAGCTGGACGCCGAACTCGGCGACCGCACCGACCTGACGGCGGAGGCCGAGGCACTCGCCCTGGAGCACCCCGGACGCCCCCGGCTCACCGCCGTCCTGATGCGCGCCCTCTACCAGTCCGGCCGCAAGGCCGAGGCGCTCGCCGTGTACGAGGACGCCCGCCCGTCACTGCCGCCGGACGCACCGGGCCCCGCCGAGGTGCAGCTGCGCATCCTGCGCGAGGACGCCACCCTGCTGCCCGCCGGGGCCGCGTCCGAAGCCGCCACCGACGCCTGGCAGGCGCCCAACCAGCTGCCCTGCGACCTGCCCGACTTCACCGGACGCGACGACGAGGTGGAGACCCTCGCGGACCAGCTCTCCGCGGCCGGCGGACGCGCCGTCGTGGTCTCCGCCCTGGACGGCATGGGCGGCGTCGGCAAGACCACGCTCGCCGTGCACGTCGCCCGGCAGATCCGTGCGCGGTTCCCCGACGGGCAGCTCTTCGCCGACCTGCGCGGCGAGGACCGCACCCCGCCCGACCCGGGAAAGGTCCTCGCCGGATTCCTGCGCGTCCTGGGCGTCGCCCCCGCGGACGTCCCGCCGGACACCGGCGAACGCAGCGCGCTCTACCGCTCGGCGCTGGCCGGGCGACGCGTCCTGGTCGTCCTCGACAACGCCGCCGATTCCGCCCACGTCGAACCGCTGCTGCCCGGCTCGGCCGGCTGCGCCGTGCTCATCACCAGCCGCCACCGGCTGGCCGGTCTCGCCGGGGCGCACCAGTTGCGCCTGGACACCCTGCCGCCGGAACGGGCCCTGGAACTGCTCACCCGCATCGTCGGCGCCGAACGCGTCGCCGCCGAACCCGCGGCCGCCGAGGAGGTCGTCCGGGCCTGCGGGCTGCTCCCGCTCGCCGTCCGGATCGCCGCCTCCCGGCTCGCCACCGACCCCGCGCTCACCCTCGCGGCGCTCGCCGAAGGCCTGCGCCACGAACACCGGCTGGCCCAACTCAGCGACGGCGAACGGACCCTGGAAGCCACCTTCGCGCTGTCCTACCGCCGTCTGGCACCCGAACTCGCCCGCGCCTTCCGCCTGCTGTCGCTGCCCGACGCCCCCGACCTCCCGCTGCCCTGCGCCGCCGCCCTGCTCGGCCGCGACGAGGACGAGGCCGACCGGCTCCTCGAAGAGCTCGTCGACCTGAACCTGCTGCACTCCCCCCGGTTCGGCCGCTACGGCTTCCACGACCTCGTCCGCGCCTACGCCCGCGGCCGGCTCGCCGCCGAGGAGAGCGCCGCCGAACGGACCGCCGCCACCGACCGGCTGCTCGACTTCTGCCTCGCCACCGCCCGCAACGCCGACCTCGCCGCCCGCAAGGCCGAGCCCGCCGAGCTCAGCCTGCTCGGCGCACCCGTGGCCGTTCCCGGCCGGCCGATCGCCGACGGCCCGGAAGCCGTGCAGTGGATGCGCGACCAGGCCGAGGTGCACGCCGCCGTCATCGCGCTCGGCTGCGCCGATCCGGCCCTGCCGCTCGACCGGGCCGCCGAACTCGCCGACCGGATGGGCGCCGTGCTGCCGGAACGCACCCAGACCACCGTCATCGTCGACCTCGCCGGAGCCATCGCCCGGCAAGCGGCCGCCCGGGGCGAGCACGGGCCGCTCGCCCTCGCCCGCTACCTGCGCGGCAGCATGCTCTGGCACATCAACCGCTACGCCGAGTCCGAGGAGGAGATCGGCCGGGCCGTCGCCCTGTCGGACGGGGACGAGCGGACCGAACGCGTGCTCGCCAAGGCCCTGGTCACCCTCGGCAGCAACGCCCGGACGCACGGCCGGTACGCGGAGGCCGCCGAACACGCCGGCCGCGCCGCCGGCCTGTTCCACCACCTCGGCGCCCAGCGCGCGGAGGGCAGCGCGCTCGGCGAGTTCGCGTTCAGCGCCGCCCAGACCGGGCGCCTCGACGAAGCCCGGGACGCCGCCGAACGCAGCGCCCGCCTGATGAGCGCCTCCGGGCCGGTCTCCGCGGCGATCGGCCGCTACTACCTCGCCCGGGTGCTGCGGCTGTGCGGCGACCCGGAGGCGGCGCTGGACCACGCCGTCGGTGCCCGCGAGGAGTTCACCGAGCTCCAGGTCACCGTGTTCGCGGCCGCGGCCGGCGACCTCGCCGCCCGCATCCACGCCGAGGCCGGCCGCTGGCTGCTCGCCGTCGACTCCGCCGAGGCCGTCCTCCCGCTCGCCCGCCGCACCAGTGCCGCACTGGAGGCCGGCCTGCTGCGCACCCTCGGCACCGCACTCACCGGCCTCGGCCGCCCGCGCCAGGCCCGGGCCTGTCTGGCGGACTCCCTGGAGGTGTACGAGCGGCTGGGGCTGTCGGAGGAGGCCGCGCAGGTCAGGGGGCTGCTGGCGCAGTAGACGCGGCATCAACGCGCGTTCTTGCTACGCGCGTTGACCGCCCGTCTGCCGCGATCCTGGAACGTCCTCCTCGTCAGGCCCCGGGCCACCGCGAACGCGGCCCGGGGCGACACCACAGACGAGAGGCGCAACCCATGCCCACCCTCCCGCAGCACGGCCAGACCCTCACCCTCAGGTCCGCCAACGGAACCGTCGCCGACGTCCGTTCCAGCCAGACCGCCGCCGGCACCGCCGTCCAGTCCTGGGGCCCCAACGGCACCGCCGCACAGGGCTGGACCTTCTGGGCCAAGGAGAACGGCAGCTTCCTCCTGGAGACCCAGCTGACCACCGGGCGGCACGCACCCGGCCAGGCCATGGTCATGGACTACAACTACTCCATCGGCCAGGCCTGGCTGTTCAACGAGCACAACCAGCCCAACCAGCACTGGTGCTTCGAGCCCGTCGACAACGACTGGGTCCGCATCCGCACCACCCGCGCCGACGAGGGCGCGCTGTTCCTCACCGCCGCCGCCCCCGGCTCCCCGCTCACGCTGGGCCGGCAGGACGACGGCAACCCGGCGCAGCGGTGGCAGCTCGTCCCGGCCGGCGCCGGCGGCGCGGGCGGCGCGGGCCGACCGCAGCCCCAGCCGCAGCCGCAGCCCCAGCCGGGGGGCGGCGGTGACTTCCGCACCGAGATGCTGAACGCCGTCAACGCCGAGCGCGGCCGGGTCGGCGCCCCGGCACTGCTCCTGGACGACCGCCTCGGCTCGGCCGCCCAGCGCCACGCCAACGACATGGCCTCGCACGACCTCACCCAGCACGACGGCACCGACGGCAGCTCCCCCTGGGACCGCATCCGGGACGCCGGCCTCACCAACGTGGCCGCCGCCGAGAACGTCACCCCGGGCAACAGCGTGGGAGAGGCGATGCAGATGTGGATGAACAGCCCGCACCACCGGGACAACATCCTCAACCCCACCTACAACCGCCTCGGCGTCGGCTACGCCCCGCGCCAGCGCGGCAACTGGGGCCGCTACGTCCAGACCTTCGCCAAGGTCTGAGACCCCGACCGGCACCTTTCGAGCATCGAGCAACAAGGAGTCCACACCCATGTCCTCGAACGCGGCGGACCTGATCCGCGTCGCCCGAGACGAGGTCGGCTACCACGAGGGTCGCAGCGGCGGGCACTGGAACAACGTCCAGAAGTTCTCGCCCGCCGTCTCCGGCCTGGAGTGGTCCCAGGGCGAGGCCTGGTGCGCCACCTTCGTCGCCTGGTGCGCCCAGGAGTCCGGCAACGCCGGCCTCTTCCCGGTCAGCGCCTCCTGCGCGGAGGGCGTCGCCTGGTTCACGGAGCGCGGCCGCTTCACCGAGTACCCGGTGATCGGCGGCCAGGTCTTCTTCGGGCCCGGCGGCGGCAGCCACACCGGCATCTGCATCGCCTACACCGGCTCCACCATCACCACCGTCGAGGGGAACACCAACGACGGCGGCAGCTCCGAGGGCGACGGCGTCTACATGAAGACCCGTGACCGCCGCTCGGACTGGGTCCACGGCTACGGCATCCCGGACTTCGCCGGCGGCGTGGTCCTCGCCGACCCGGAGTGGAAGGACCGGCCCGGGGCGATCTACTTCGGGCAGGAGGCCTCCGCGGACGACAGTCCGAGCGGCGGCGCGGCGTCCGGCGGCGCCCCGGCCGGCGACTCCGGCCCGGCGGGCGACGCCGGCGGGGACGGCTTCGAGCCCTTCCCCGGCGCCGACTTCTTCCACGACGGCCGGCACAGCGACGTCGTCACGCGGATGGGCGAGCGCCTCGTCGCCGAGGGCTGCTCGGCCTACGCCGAGGGCCCCGGCCCCGAGTGGTCCGACGCCGACCGCGAGTCCTTCCGCAACTGGCAGCACAAGCTCGGCGACTCCGGTCCGGACGCCGACGGCATCCCCGGCCCCAAGCAGTGGGCCGCGCTCCGGGTCCCGCGCGGCTGACGCCGGGCCCGTCCACCACACCAGAAGGAGAACACCGATGAGAACCACCACGGGAACCACCGGCCGCACCCGCAGGGTCCTCGCCTCGCTCGGCGCCGTCGCGGCCGTCGCGGGGGCGGTCGTGGCCGGTGCGCCGGCCGCGCAGGCCGCGTCGTCCGCGCAGGCCGGCTGCGAGCTGTCGCCCTCCCTGCACAGCCCCGCGAAGATCTACAACGGCGCCGCCGGCGTCCTCGACCTGCCGCAGAACAACGAGGCCAACGGCCAGCGGATCGGCGTCTACTCGTCCAACGACTGGTCCTCCGCCCAGTCCTGGTTCGTCTGGGGCTACTGCGACGGCACCACCGCCATCTCGCACGGCAGCGGCGGCAAGGTCGTCGACCTGGACACCGGTTCGGGCTCCGTCCGGCTCTGGGACACCCCCGGGGGCTGGGACGGGCTCAACCAGCCGGCCGGGGACTGGATGCCGGCCGACCAGAAGTGGCGGCTGACCGACGAGGACCGCGGCTGGTACCTGGTCCGCAACGCGGCCACCGGGCAGTGCCTCCGGGGCAACGGCGTCGGCCAGTTCACCTCGATGGCGAACTGCAACGGCAGCGACCCGGCCCAGCGCTGGATGCTCTGACCCACCCCCGGGGGGGGGGGGGGGGGGGGGGGGGGGGGGGGGGGGGGGGGGGGGGGGGGGCGCCCCGGCGGGCCGGGGGGGGGGGCGGGGGGGGGGGGGGGGGGGGCG
>NZ_JBIWNL010000038.1:0-81855 GCF_044767225.1 Kitasatospora sp. NPDC101447 | reverse complement strand
CCCCATTCCACCCCGGGCCCCCCCCCCCCCCCCCCCCCCCCCCCCCCCGGCGCGGCCCCCCCCCCCCCCGCCGGGGCCCCCCCCCGGGCCCGCGGCCCCCCCCCCCCCCCCGGGCCCCGGCGGTCTCCACGGTCTGGGGCCCGGCGCGGGCGGCGGCGAGCGTGTCCGGGAAGCGTTCGGCCGCCAGCCGACGGGCCTGATCGATCATTTGCGGAACTGAGGCGAACAGATTCGCGCGAACATGATCGGCCCGGGGTTGCGCCCCCGCCCCGCCTCCTGATCACGGCTCGATATCCCTTGTCACGGACCCGCGGGGGAGTCGTCACGGACCAGTCAAGACGGCGTCAAAGCGATGGCACCCCGCCCCCGCACTGCGCTATGAACGTCCCTCAGGAGGACCGCCCACCGGCGGTCCGCGATGACGGGGGAACGTCACATGAAGCCCATCCGCAACAATCGCCGTGCGCTGGCCCTGGCCGCGCTGGCCGCGGTCGGCGCACTCACCATGACCGCCTGCAACGACGACGCGTCGTCGTCCGACACCGCGACGACCCCGCCGGCGGCACCGTCCGCGCCGTCCGCGTCCGCCACGGGTGCCCCGTCGCCGAGCGGCGGCGCCATCACCCCGGCCGCCCCGACCTCCGCCCCGGCGGGCGGCGCGGCGTCCGGTTCGGCCGCCGCGCCCGCGCCCGCCGGCTCGACCCCGGCGCCCGGCACCACGGTCAAGGTCGGCGACGCCGTCACCATCCCGTTCACGTCGGGCAGCACCAGCGGCACCATCGCGCTCGCGGTCACCTCGATCGAGAAGGGCGACCCGGCCGACCTGACCTCGCTGAACCTGGGCGACAAGGCCAAGGGGCTGGTGCCGTACTACATCCACTACAAGGTCACCAACGCCGGCAGCAGCGACCTGTCCTTCACCAGCGTCAACCACATGAAGGGCCTGCTGGCGGACGGCACCGAGGCGCAGGAGCTGATGATCATCGGCTCCTTCGCCAAGTGCAAGAGCGACTCGCTGCCCAAGGGCTTCACCAACGGGCAGTCGGCCACCTCCTGCGCGGTGGCGATGTCCCCGGAGGCGTCGAAGGTGGCGGGCGCCGAGTACTGGGGCGACCCGTACACCCTCGGCAAGGGCGTCAACTGGAAGTGACCGGTACGGACTTCGGGCGGGGGCGGCGCACTGCCGCCCCCGCCCGGGGTTCCGGCCCCGGCGGGACCCGCTCCGCCCGGACCCGGTCCGCCGGGTCTCAGCCGCGGGCCGCCGGGCCGCCGTGGATCCGCAGGAAGGCGTCGACGCCGACCGTCGCGATCCGCACGACCTCCTCGTCCGCCACCGGGAGGGCGCCCCAGAAGGAGCGCTCGGCGATGCCGTGGAAGGTCAGCAGCGTGTACTGCTCGGCGGCCAGGCCGGCGTCCTCGACCACCAGCAGTCCGCGCTCCGCGAGCGCCTCGAAGTGCGCCGCGAGGTCGCGCATCGAGGCGATCGGCCCGGCCTCCAGCCAGGCCTCCAGGACGTCCGACGGGATGTTGGCCACCTCTGCGCGGATCGCCCGGCCGAGCGCCCCGTGCTCCCCGGCGGACAGCACCGCGCGCGCCCGCTCGACCGCGAAGTCGACCAGGTCCTGGCGCAGGTCCACCACCCGGTCGAGGTACTTCGCCATCAGCTCCCGGATCTTCTCGGTCAGTTCCGCCGAGTTCTGCAGCGCCACCGACAGGAAGAGGGTCTCCTTGTCGGCGAAGTGGTTGTAGACCGTGCGCTTGGAGACCCCGGCCTCGGCCGCGATCGCGTCCATGCTGGCCCGCACGTAGCCCTCGCGCCCGAACACCACCATCGCGGCCTGCGTGATCGCCTTGCGCTTCTCCGGACGCCCCGCCGCTCCACCCGTGGTCGCCACGGCCCACTCCTCATCCGTCGGCCCGGTGGCCGACCTGCTTAGAAACTACCCGGTGTAGTTTATCCGACGCACCACGGACCGAGCCACGGACCAGGCCCCCGACCAGGCCGCCGACCGGGTCGCACGCAGAGCCGCCCGCCGATCCGCAGCCGATCCGGAGCGCTTGCCGCCGGACGCACGTCATCTATGCTGCCTACGATCTCTACACCCGTGTAGAGGCCATGCGGAACCCTCCGCCCCACTCACCGGCGGCCCGGCCGCACACGGGAACCGACCGACCGCCGCGAGCGTCCAGAACTGGCAGCGCCACGAACGGAGTTCCGGACACCGGGAGGACGATCGACGACCGGCGCGCGCCATCGTGGCGCACGACACACGGGAACACCGGGGGTGAATGCGTGGCGGGACAACGAGGACGGTCATCCGACCAGGGTGCGCGGGAGCGGGCGGCGGGCAGGCCCGGGGCGTCCGTACGCCCCCTGGCCGGCGGAGCCGCCCTGCCCGTCGCCGCGGCCCTCGGGCTGCCCCTGGCAGGCGCCGCGGTCGACGAGCTGTCCGGCCCCGGCATGGGGCTCGCCTTCGTGGTGGGCGCGGTGCTCGGGACGGCGGCCGCGGCGGCGCTGAGCAGCCGGAACGGCTGGTGGTGGGTCCTGGCGGCCTCGCCGCTGGTCGTCCTGGGCGCGACGGCCGCCGTCGAGCTGGCGGCCCACCGGGACGACTACCGGGGCAAGGGCCTGGCCACCGGCGCCGCGAAGTGGGTGGTGCACGGCTTCCCCGTGATGGCCGAGGCCGCGGCGGCGGCCCTGCTGGTGATCGTGGTCCGGCTGGTCCGGGACCGGAGGAGGCACCGTGGCTGACGACGCCGAGCACACCGAGGGCACCGCGGAGGCCGGGAACGGCGGCCGGGCGGCCGCCCGCAGGCGCGCCGCAGGCCGCGGGGGCGCCGAGTCCCGCCGGGGCGCCGGAGCCCGCCGGCCCTCCCCGTTGCTGATCGCGGGCCGGGTGGTGGCCTGCACCGTCGGGCTGGCGGTGTTCGCCGCCAGCGGGGTGGTCTGGTACGAGGTCAAGCAGCTCACCGACGGGATGACCACCTCCAACGTCATCGCCGACACCAAGAAGGACGCCCCCAAGCACCTGGACAACTCGGTCAACCTGCTGCTGATCGGCCTGGACAGCCGCAAGAACATGGACGGCTCGGACCTCCCGCCGCAGTTCGTCCAGGACGAGCTGCACGCCGGCCACAGCTCCGACGTCGGCGGCTACAACACCAACTCCCTGATCCTGCTGCACATCCCCGCGAACGGCGGCAAGGTGCAGGCGGTCTCCATACCGCGCGACGACTACGTCATGACCTACAACGCCGACGGGTCCCAGCTGGGCATGGCCAAAATCAAGGAGGCCTACGGCGCCGCCAAGGACAAGGCGGACCCGGGCCTGCGGGCCAAGGGCCTCAAGGGCGCCGACCTGGAGAAGGCCGGCCGTGACATAGGGCGCGCGGCCACCATCCGCACCGTGCAGAAGTTCCTCGACCAGCCGATCGACCACATCGCCGAGGTCAACCTGATGGGCTTCTACGACATCGCCAAGGCGGTCGAGCCGATCCAGGTCTGCCTCACCCACGACACCAGGGACCCGGCCATGGAGGGCCAGGGCTCCGGCGCGGACTTCAAGAAGGGCATCAACACCCTCAACGCCGCCCAGGCCCTGTCCTTCGTCCGCCAGCGCCACAACCTCGACGGCCCCGACGGCAACTCCGGCGACTTCGCCCGCACCCACCGCCAGCAGGCCTTCATCTCCGCCGTCGTGCACAACCTGAAGCAGAAGGGCGTCATCGGCGACCTCGGCAAGCTGCAGCAGCTGATGGGCGTGGTGCAGAAGGACCTCGTCATCGACAACGAGTGGAACATCCTCGACTTCGCCCAGCAGGCCCCGGCGCTGACCGGCGGCAACGTCGAGTTCAACACCCTGACCTTCGACGGCTTCGGCACCCGCAACGGCCAGGACGTCAACCTGGTCACCCCGTCGAAGATCCAGAAGGTGGTCAAGCAGCTGTTCGGCTACGCGGACGCCGCCGCGCCGGCCGACGCCGCGGACACCTCCGCCACCCCGGCCCCGCCGACCCCCGCCGACACCCCGACGCCGACGCCGACCGCCGCGAAGGCCGTCACCGTGGACGTCCTCAACGCCTCCTCGGCCGCCGGGGTGACCTCGACGGCCGAGTCCAGGGCCCTGGTCGCGATGGGCTTCAAGGAGGGCCGGACCGGACCGGCGGCCACCAGGCCGAAGACCACCACCGTCGTCTACGGCAAGGGCGCCAAGGAGGCGGCCGACCAGATCGCGGCCCGCTACGGCGTGACCGCCACCGAGTCCGCCTCCGTCGGCGCGGACCGCGTCGTGGTGACCCTCGGCACCGGCTTCACCGGGGTCGACGCCGACAAGCCCGCCGCCCCGACCGGTGCGCCGTCCGACCCGACCGCCAACCTCCCGATGCAGGGCCCCGGGGTCGACGCCCAGTCCGACGGCGGCATCCCCTGCGTCTACTGACGCGTCCCGCACCGAACGCCTGAGGGAGGCTCCCGCCTGGGAGCCTCCCTCGGGCGTTGCGGCGGCGACCTCTGGCGTAATTCTCCGTACTATGTATAGTGTACTGCGTACGGGATAACCGGGCACGTACGGACGAGAGGGTTCTCCGCCTTGCAGATCACCAGGACCGCCGTTTCCCTGACCGTCGAGGACGTCACCAGCTCCGCCGCCTTCCTCACGCGGCACTTCGGCTACGCCGAGGAGATGTCGGCCGACGGCTTCGTCTCGCTCGCCCACCCGGGTGGCGGAACGAACGTCGTCTACCTGCGGCGCGGCCTCGAAGTCCTGCCGGAGGACCAGCGCCACCGGATCGCGGACGGCGTGATCCTGGCGTTCGTCGTCGAGGACGTCGCCGCCGAGGAGCGCCGCCTGCGCGCGGAAGGGGTCACCGTCACCCTGCCGCTGCGCGAGGAGCCGTGGGGCGAGAAGCTGTTCCAGGTCGCCGACCCGAACGGGATCGCGATCGAGCTGGTCGAGTGGGTCGAGAAGTAGCCGCCCGGCGGCAGCCGGGCCCGCTGTAGGGGGCGGAACGACGGGCGCCCCCCGTCCCGGCCGGGACGGGGGGCGCCGAGTCGCGTCCGGGGGCGGTCAGTCCACCGTCCAGGTGTCGCTGCCCGCCAGCAGCGCGGCCAGGTCGCCGGGGCCGCGGTCGGCGACGGCGGCGGCCAGCTGGCTCGCCATCAGCTCGTCGTAGACCGGCCGCTCGACGCTGCGCAGCACGCCGATCGGCGTGTGGTGCAGGGTGTCCGCGTCGGCGATCCGGGAGAGCGCGAAGGCGGTGGCCGGGCTCGCCGCGTGCGCGTCGTGGACCAGGAGGTCCGCCTCGTTCTCCGCCGTGACCGGCCCGGTGGACAGTTCACCGTCCCGGCCCCGGAACACGCCGTTGGCGCCCTCCGCGCCGAAGCGGATCGGCTGCCCGTGCTCCAGCCGGATCAGCGCCTCGTCCCGGGTGCCGGGCTCCTTCAGCACCTCGAAGGCGCCGTCGTTGAAGATGTTGCAGTTCTGGTAGATCTCCACCAGCGCCGTGCCCTCGTGCTCGGCCGCCGCCCGCAGCACCGACTGCAGGTGCTGGCGGTCGGAGTCGATGGTGCGGGCGACGAAGGTGGCCTCGGCGCCGAGCGCCAGCGACAGCGGGTTGAACGGTGCGTCCAGCGAGCCCATCGGCGTGGACTTGGTGATCTTGCCGAGTTCGCTGGTCGGTGAGTACTGGCCCTTGGTGAGGCCGTAGATCCGGTTGTTGAACAGCAGGATCTTCAGGTTGACGTTCCGCCGCAGGGCGTGGATCAGGTGGTTGCCGCCGATCGACAGCGCGTCGCCGTCACCCGTCACCACCCAGACGCTGAGGTCCTGGCGCGAGCTCGCCAGCCCGGTCGCGATGGCCGGCGCCCGCCCGTGGATGGAGTGCACCCCGTAGGTGTTCATGTAGTACGGGAAGCGCGAGGAGCAGCCGATGCCCGAGACGAAGACCGTGTTCTCCCGCTTGATGCCGAGTTCCGGCATGAAGGACTGCACCGCCGCCAGGATCGCGTAGTCCCCGCAGCCTGGGCACCAGCGCACCTCCTGGTCGGTCTTGAAGTCCTTCGCGCTCTGCGGTGCTTCGGCCTTGGGCACCAGCCGCAGGGACGGGAAGCCGCTCTCTGTCATCGGTGGTCCTCCTCGTCCAGGGTGCCGATCGCGGCCCACAGCACGTCCGCCAACTGGGCCGCCTTGAAGGGCAGTCCGCGCACCTGGTTGTAGGACTCGGCGTCCACCAGGTACTTCGCCCGCAGCAGCAGCGCGAGCTGCCCCAGGTTCATCTCGGGCACGATGACCTTCTCGTAACTCCTCAGCACCGCTCCCAGGTTGGCCGGGAAGGGGTTGAGGTTGCGCAGGTGCGCCTGGGCGACCTCGCCGCCATCCGCCCGGACCCGGCGCACCGCCGCCGTGATCGGCCCGTACGTCGAGCCCCAGCCGAGGACCAGCACCCGGGCGTCCCCGCTCGGGTCGTCCACCTCGACCGGCTTGACGGTGATGCCGTCGATCTTGGCCTGCCGGGTGCGGACCATGAAGTCGTGGTTGGCCGGGTCGTAGGAGATGTTCCCGGTGCCGTCCTGCTTCTCGATGCCGCCGATCCGGTGCTCCAGGCCGGGCGTGCCGGGCAGCGCCCAGGGCCGGGCCAGCGTCCGGGGATCGCGCAGGTACGGCCAGAAGGCGCCGTCCTCGCGGTTCGGGCCGGTCGCGAACTGCGGTTCGATCCCGGGCAGTTCGTCGACCTCGGGGATCCGCCAGGGCTCCGAGCCGTTGGCCAGGTAGCCGTCGGAGAGCAGGAAGACCGGGGTGCGGTAGGTGACCGCGATCCGGGCCGCCTCCAGTGCCGCGTCGAAGCACTCCGCGGGCGTGGCCGGGGCGACGATCGGCACCGGTGCCTCGCCGTTGCGCCCGAACATGGCCTGCAGCAGGTCCGCCTGCTCGGTCTTGGTCGGCAGCCCGGTGGAGGGGCCGCCGCGCTGGATGTCCACGACCAGCAGCGGCAGTTCGAGCGAGACCGCCAGGCCGATCGTCTCGCTCTTGAGCGCCACGCCCGGCCCGGAGGTGGTGGTCACGCCGAGCGCCCCGCCGAAGGCGGCGCCGAGCGCGGCACCGATGCCGGCGATCTCGTCCTCCGCCTGGAAGGTGCGCACCCCGAAGTTCTTGTGCTTGCTCAGCTCGTGCAGGATGTCCGAGGCCGGGGTGATCGGGTACGAGCCCAGGTAGAGCGGCAGGCCCGAGCGCTGCGAGGCGGCGATCAGCCCGTAGGACAGCGCGAGGTTGCCGGAGATGTTGCGGTAGCGCCCGGCGGGAAGCTTGGCCGGCGGCACCTCGTAGGAGACCGCGAAGGACTCGGTGGTCTCGCCGAAGTTCCAACCCGCCCGGAAGGCCTGGATGTTCGCCTCGGCGATCTGCGGCTTCTTGGCGAACTTGCTGCGCAGGAACGTCTCGGTGCCGTGGGTGGGCCGGTGGTACATCCAGGACAGCAGGCCCAGGGCGAACATGTTCTTCGCCCGCTCGGCGTCCTTGCGGGCGAGGCCGCTGTCCTTGAGCGCCTCCAGGGTCAGCGTGGTGAGCGGCACCTTGTGCAGGTGGAAGCCGTCCAGCGAGCCGTCGGCGAGCGGGTCGGCCGCGTAACCGACCTTGGCCAGCGCGCGTTTGGTGAACTCGTCGGTGTTGACGATGATCTCGGCGCCGCGCGGAAGGTCCGCCAGGTTCGCCTTGAGCGCGGCCGGGTTCATCGCGACCAGCACGTTGGGGGCGTCGCCCGGGGTCAGGATGTCGTGGTCGGCGAAGTGCAGCTGGAAGGACGAGACACCGGGCAGGGTGCCGGCGGGGGCGCGGATCTCGGCGGGGAAGTTCGGCAGCGTGGACAGGTCGTTACCGAAGGACGCCGTCTCCGAGGTGAACCGGTCACCGGTGAGCTGCATGCCGTCACCGGAGTCTCCGGCGAAACGGATGATCACCCGGTCGAGTCTGCGGATCGGCTTGGTGCGCCCGGGTGGCGGGCCGCCCGGGGCGGCCGGGCCGGCCGGTGCGCTCGGGCCGGGGCGTGCCTCGCCGCTCCCGGTACCGGCCTCGTCGCCGTCCGAGCCGTCCACTGCCTCTGACTGATCGACCTGACTGGTCACTGCCGCGGACCTCCTAGGGCACACCACCGCGGGCGCGGCCCCGTGCCCCGTCCGCCTGGTGCACCTCTCGCATCCTATGCGGGTGGAGTCGGCCTGGGACGGAACTCCCGCGTGCGGCGGGAAATCACCGGCCCGCGCCCGTACCGCACATGGGAAGAACGTCCGACCGCCGGAGATCATTCCGAATCCGGCGGACCTTCCCGGGTGCCGGACGGGAGCGGGCACCCGCCGGGCGTGGGCGGAGCGGGAGCGGGCAAGGCGGAGCGGGGCGGGGCGGCGGGGCGCCTAGGACTTGAGGTACGTCAGCACGGCCAGCACCCGGCGGTGGTCCTCCGGGCTCTGGGCCAGGCCCAGCTTGAGGAAGATGTTGCTGACGTGCTTCTCCACCGCGCCGTCGGAGACCACCAGCTGCTTGGCCACCGCGGCGTTGGTGCGGCCCTCGGCCATCAGCCCGAGCACCTCGCGCTCGCGCGGCGTGAGATTGGCCAGAACATCCCCCTTGCGGCTGCGGCTGAGCAGCTGCTGCACCACCTCGGGGTCCAGTGCGGTGCCGCCCTCGGCGACCCTGACCACCGCGTCGGCGAACTCGCGCACCTCGGCGACCCGGTCCTTCAGCAGGTAGCCGACACCGCGCGTGGATCCGGCCAGCAGCTCCGCGGCGTACCGCTCCTCCACGAACTGCGACAGCACGAGCACGCCCAGCTGCGGGTAGTGCCCGCGCAGCTCGACGCAGGCGCGCAGGCCCTCGTCGGTGTGGGTGGGGGGCATCCGGACGTCGGAGACCACGACGTCGGGCAGCTCGTCGGCCGCGGCCAGGTCGTGGATGGTCTTCACCAGGGCGGCGCCGTCCCCGACGCCCGCGACGACCTCCAGGCCGCGGTCGGTGAGCAGCCGGGTCAGTCCCTCCCGCAGCAGTACGGAGTCCTCGGCGATGACGACGCGACGCATGGCGACCTTCCCGGCAGGGGTGAGCTGACGGAAGTCAGTCTCCCCCATCGCCGGGGCCCGCCCCACCGATCCGGCCGGTTCCACCGGGACCGGGGCCCGGTCACAGCCGAGAGCCCGGGGCCGGGGGCGGGACCGGCGGGCCGGGGCGTCACATGGTGCGGATGGCCACCGCGTCGCAGAGCCCTTCCAGGGCCGCCTTCGCCGCGCAGGCCGGCAGCGGGGCGAGCAGCGCCCGGGCCTCCTCGGCGCGGCGCAGCGTCTCGGCGCGGGCGCGCTCCAGCGCGGGGTGGGCCCGCATCAGGCGCAGCGCCTCGGCGTGCAGGACGTCGTCCGAGAGGTCCTGGGTGAGCAGTTCGCGCAGCCGGGCGTCGTCCGGGTCCGCCGGGTCGGCCGGCATCTGCTGCAGCAGCAGGGTCGGCAGGGTCGGCACGCCCTCGCGCAGGTCGGTGCCGGGGGTCTTGCCGGACTCGTGGCCGTCGCTGGCGATGTCGAGCACGTCGTCGGCCAGCTGGAAGGCGATGCCGATCCGCTCGCCGAACTCGCCGAGGGTGTCGACGAGGGCGGGCTCGGCGCCGGCCATCAGCGCTCCTATCCGGCAGGAGACGGCGATCAGCGAGCCGGTCTTGCCCTCCAGCACGTCCAGGTAGTGGAGGAGCGGGTCCATGTCGGAGCCGGGGCCGCGGGTCTCCAGGATCTGGCCGGTGACCAGCCGCTCGAAGGCCTCGGCCTGCATCCGCACGGCCTCCGGGCCGAGGTCGGCCAGCACCTGGGAGGCACGGGAGAAGAGGAAGTCGCCGGTGAGGATGGCGACCGAGTTGTCCCAGCGGGAGTTGGCGCTGGGGGCGCCGCGGCGCACCGGGGCCTCGTCCATGACGTCGTCGTGGTACAGCGTGGCCAGGTGGGTCAGCTCGACGACGACCGCGGCCGGCACCACGCCGGGCGCCCCGGGGTCGCCGAACTGGGCGGCCAGCAGCAGGAGCAGCGGACGGAAGCGCTTGCCGCCGGCCTCAAGGAGGTGACTGGCGGTGACGGTGATGAAGGGGACGTCGCTCTTGACGGCCTCGCCGAGCGCCGCCTCCACCGCGTCCAGTCCGGCCTGGACGTCCCGGGTCAGGTCGCGGTCCTGCACGCTGAGCCCGAAGGGTTCCACGACGGTCACGAAGACCACTCCTCTGTCCCTGGTCGATCTAGCGGCCTGGTCCCTGAGTGCCGCCGCTGGCCATACAGGCAGGGTATCCGGTCGCGAGTGGATCACTGCACGGGCGTGCGGATCCTGTCATGATCCGGCTGGATTCCCTGGTCAGGGCCGCTGTACGGGCCGTGCGGCGGTGGGGGTGAATTCGGCTGGAAATAAAGGCCGGAGGACCGCCGGAACACTCCGGCCCGGGGTGCCGACAAACACCCGTCCGGGCCGCGCGAACGGGGCGCGGCCCGGACGGGGCCCTGGACGGGTGCGTTCGCGACGGAAGGTCAGCGCACGAACAGGGAGGCCTTCGACGCGAGGTCGAGGAAGTACTGCGGCAGCAGGCCGAGACCCAGCGTGACCAGCACCCCCACCCCGATCGCGGTCGCCGTGAAGGCACTCGGGATCGCCACCGTGGGCCCGCCCGGCTGCGGGTCCGAGAAGAACATCAGCACGATGACCCTGATGTAGAAGAAGGCGGCCACTGCCGAGCTCAGCACACCGACGATCACCAGCGGAATCGCCCCGCCGCTCGCCGCGGCCTGGAAGACCGCGAACTTCCCGGTGAAGCCGGAGGTCAGCGGGATCCCCGCGAAGGCCAGCAGGAACAGCGCGAAGACCGCGGCGACCAGTGGCGAGCGCCGCCCCAGCCCGGCCCAGCTGGACAGGTGGGTGGCCTCTCCCTTGGAGTCGCGCACCAGGGTGACCACGGCGAACGCGCCGAGCGTCACGAAGGAGTACGCCAGCAGGTAGAACAACACCGAGGAGATGCCCTGCTTGTTGACGGCGATCACGCCGGTCAGGATGAACCCGGCGTGCGCGATCGAGGAGTACGCCAGCAGCCGCTTCACGTCCTGCTGGGTCACCGCCAGCACCGCGCCGACCACCATGGTCAGGATCGCCACGCCCCACATCACCGGCCGCCAGTCCAGCCGCAGGCCCGGGAAGGCCACGTAGAACAGCCGCAGGAAGGCCCCGAAGGCCGCGACCTTGGTGGCGGCCGCCATGAATCCGGTCACCGGGGTCGGCGCGCCCTGGTAGACGTCCGGGGTCCAGGAGTGGAACGGCACCGCGGCCACCTTGAACAGCAGGCCGACCGAGAGCATCGCCAGGCCGGTCAGCACCAGCACGTCGCTCTGGGTGCTGCTGAGCTGAGCGGGGGTGGTCATCGCCTTGCCGGAGATGACGTCGCCGATGTCGCCGAGCTTGACGCTGCCCGCGTAGCCGTACAGCAGGGCCGTGCCGAACAGGAAGAACGCCGAGGCGAAGGCGCCGAGCAGGAAGTACTTGACCGCCGCCTCCTGGGAGAGCAGCCGGCGGCGCCGGGCCAGGGCGCACAGCAGGTACAGCGGGAGGGAGAAGACCTCCAGCGCCACGAACATGGTCAGCAGGTCGTTGGCGGCGGGGAAGAGCAGCATGCCGCCGACCGCGAACATGGTGAGCGGGAAGACCTCGCTGGTGGCGAAGCCCGCCCGGACGGCGGCCCGCTCCTGCTCGCCGCCGGGGGTGGCGGCGGCCTGGGCGGCGAAGGCGTCGGCGGGCAGGCCGCCGGCCTTGGGCTCCAGCTTCCGCTCGGCGTAGGTGAGCACCGCGACCGCCGCCGCCAGCAGGATGACGCCCTGCAGGAACAGCGCCGGGCCGTCCAGCGCGACCGACTCCATGGCCAGCAGGTCGATCCGGGTGAAGCCGTGGCTCTGCACGGCCAGCACCACCACGGCGACGAAGGCACCGACCAGCCCGGTCAGCGCGAGCGTCACCTGCGTCCAGTGCCGGTACCGGCGGGGCACGAAGGCCTCCACCAGGATGCCGGCCACGGCGGCGCCGAACACCACGAGCATCGGGGAGAGTTGGCCGTACTCGATGTGCGGCGCCGGGATGCTGGGGGTGTTGCCGCCGGCGGCGGCGAGCACTGCGGTGGCGCTCACTTCTGCTCACCTCCTGGAGTGGCGGCGACCGGGTGGGCCGGCGCCGGGTCGGTCTCGTGGACCTGCGAGAGCGTCGCGTTCACCGAGGGGTTGACCAGGTCGGTGAGCGGCTTGGGGTAGACGCCGAGCAGGACGGTCAGCGCCACCAGCGGGGCGACCACGGCGAGTTCGCGGGCCTTGAGGTCGGGGATCGCGTGCACGCCCTCCTTCACCGGGCCGGTCATGGTGCGCTGGTACAGCAGCAGGGCGTACAGCGCGGCCAGCACGATGCCGAGGGTCGCGACGATCCCGATCGCCGGGTAGCGGGTGAAGGTGCCGACCAGGACCAGGAACTCGCTGACGAACGGGGCGAGGCCGGGCAGCGAGAGGGTCGCCAGGCTGCCGATCAGGAAGGTCCCGGCGAGCACCGGGGCGACCTTCTGCACGCCGCCGTAGTCGGCGATCAGCCGCGAGCCGCGGCGGGAGATCAGGAAGCCGGCCACCAGCATCCACGCGGCGGTGGAGAGGCCGTGGTTGACCATGTAGAGGGTCGCGCCGCTCTGGCCCTGGCTGGTCAGGGCGAAGATGCCCATGATGATGAAGCCGAAGTGGGAGATCGAGGCGTAGGCGACCAACCGCTTGATGTCCTTCTGGCCGACCGCCAGCAGCGCGCCGTAGACGATCCCGATCAGCGAGAGGACCAGGATCGCCGGGGCGAAGGTCTTCGAGGCGTGCGGGAACAGACCGAGGCAGTAGCGCAGCATCGCGAAGGTGCCGACCTTGTCCACCACCGCGGTGATCAGCACCGCGGTGCCGGCGGTGGCCTCGCCCATCGCGTTCGGCAGCCAGGTGTGCAACGGCCACAGCGGGGCCTTCACCGCGAAGGCGAAGAAGAAGCCCAGGAACAGCGCCTTCTCGGCGGTGCCGGACAGCTGCAGCCTGCCGTCGGCGATCGCCGAGGTGAGGGTCTGCAGGTCGAAGGTGCCGAAGCCCTGGTCCTGCGCGATCACGTAGAAGCCGATCACGGCGGCCAGCATCACCAGGCCGCCGAGCAGGTTGTAGAGCAGGAACTTCACGGCCGCGTAGGAGCGCTGACGCGCCGACTCGGGGCCGCCGGCCCGGTCCCCGAAGCCGCCGATCAGGAAGTACATCGGGATCAGCATGGCTTCGAAGAACACGTAGAACACGAAGACGTCGGTGGCGTAGAAGGAGACGATCACCATCGCCTCCACCGCCAGGACCAGGGCGAAGAAGCCCTGGGTGCGGCGGCGCCCCTCGATGGTGCCGGGGTCGACGGTGCCGTCGGGCCCGGCCGGGCCGGGCCCCTCCTGCCCGTCGGCGGGCAAGGAGGGCGGGTCGGCGTCGTGCCAGGAGGCGAGCATCACCATCGGCACCAGGACGGCGGTGAGCAGGGCGAGGACGGCGCCGATGCCGTCCACGCCGAGCGAGAAGGTGATCCCGAAGGAACGGATCCAGCTGTACGACTCGGTCAGCTGGTAGCGGTCGCCGTGCGGGTCGAACTGCGTCGCCACCACGGCGGCCAGCGCCAGGGTGACGGCGGAGACGCCCAGGGCGACGGCCTTGGTGGTCCGGCGCCTGGCCCCGGTCGACCCGGCGGGCAGGGCGGCGGTCAGCACCGCGCCGACCGCCGGGACGGCACAGGTGGTGCTCAGGAGGGCACTCATGCCCCCACCTCCCGACGGGAATCAGGACGACGAGTCATCAGACGGACCTCATCAGGAGAGTCGTGGCGACCAGCACCAGCGTGCCGCCGAACATGGAGAGCGCGTACGAGCGGACGAAGCCGTTCTGGATCCGCCGCAGCCGGCCGGACAGGCCCCCGATCGCGGCGGCGAGGCCGTTGACGAAGCCGTCCAGGCCGCGGCTGTCGAAGAAGACCAGGGTCGCGGTCAGCGCCCGGCCGGGCCGCACCAGCACCGCGTGGTTGAAGTCGTCCTGCAGCAGGTCGCGGCGGGCGGCCCGGGTGAGCGGGGAGCCGACCGGCGGGACCACCGGAACGGGCGAGCGCCCGTACATCAGGTACGCGAGGCCGACGCCGGCCAGCATGCAGACCGTGGTCAGCGCGGTGACGACCGTCGCGGTGAGCGGCGAGTCGCCCTCGCTGTACCCGGTGACCGGTTCCAGCCACTTCAGGAAGGACTCGTTGTAGGCGAACAGCCCGCCCGCGAAGACCGAGCCGAAGGCCAGCAGGACCATCGGGAGCGTCATGATCTTCGGCGACTCGTGCGGGTGCGGGGCGTTGCCCTCGGCGTCGGACTTCCAGCGCTTCTCGCCGAAGAAGGTCAGCAGCATCACCCGCGTCATGTAGAACGCGGTGACGGCGGCGCCGACCAGTGCGCACAGGCCGAGGATCCAGCCCTCGGTGCCGCCCTTGGCGAAGGCCGCCTCGATGATCTTGTCCTTGGAGAAGAAGCCGGACAGGCCCGGGAAGCCGATGATCGCCAGGTAGCCGAGGCCGAAGGTGGCGAAGGTGACCGGCATGTACTTCCGCAGGCCGCCGTAGTGACGCATGTTCACCTCGTCGTCCATGCCGTGCATGACCGACCCGGCGCCGAGGAACAGTCCGGCCTTGAAGAAGCCGTGGGTCACCAGGTGCATGATCGCGAAGACGTAGCCGATCGGGCCGAGCCCGGCCGCCAGCACCATGTAGCCGATCTGCGACATGGTCGAGCCGGCCAGCGCCTTCTTGATGTCGTCCTTGGCGCAACCGACGATCGCACCGAACAGCAGCGTGACCGTGCCGACCACCACCACGGCGGTCTGGGCGTCCGGCGCCAGGTCGAAGATCGCCGAGGAGCGGGTGATCAGGTAGACGCCGGCGGTCACCATGGTGGCCGCGTGGATCAGCGCCGAGACCGGGGTCGGACCCTCCATGGCGTCCCCGAGCCAGGACTGCAGCGGCACCTGGGCCGACTTGCCGCAGGCCGCCAGCAGCAGCATCAGGCCGATCGCCGTCAGCTTGCCCTCGCTCGCCCCGGGGGCGCCGGCGAAGACCGGGCCGAAGGCGAAGGAGCCGAACTCGGCGAACATCAGCATGATCGCGATGGACAGGCCCATGTCGCCGACCCGGTTGACGATGAAGGCCTTCTTCGCCGCCGTCGCCGCGCTCGGCTTGTGCTGCCAGAAGCCGATCAGCAGGTACGAGGCCAGGCCCACGCCCTCCCAACCGAAGTACAGCAGCAGGTAGTTGTCGGCGAGCACCAGCAGCAGCATGGCCGCCAGGAAGAGGTTCAGGTAGGCGAAGAAGCGGCGCCGTCGCTCGTCGTGCGCCATGTAGCCGACCGAGTAGACGTGGATCAGCGTGCCGACGCCGGTGATCAGCAGGACGAAGGTCATCGACAGCTGGTCGAGCCGGAAGGCCATGTCGGCCCGGAAGCCGTCCACCTGGATCCAGGTGAACAGGTACTTGGTGAGCGTGCGGTGCTCGGCGTCGCGGCCGAGCATGTCCGAGAGGAGCGCCAGGCCGAGGCCGAACGGGAGCGCGGCGAGCGCGGTGGCCAGCCAGTGGCCGAAGCGGTCCAGCGCCCTGCCGCCGAGCAGCAGCAGGACGGCACCGGCCAGTGGAGCCGCCACCAGCAGCGGAATGAGAGAGTTCACCGAGGCCCTCCGCCTACAGCTTCATCAGGTTGCTGTCGTCGACCGAAGCGGAGTGCCTGGTCCGGAAGATGGAGACGATGATGGCGAGGCCGACCACGACCTCGGCAGCCGCGACCACCATCGTGAAGAACGCGATGATCTGACCGTCCAGGGTCCCGTGCATCCGGGAGAAGGTCACCAGCGCCAGGTTCGAGGCGTTCAGCATCAGCTCCACGCACATGAACAGCACGATCGCGTTGCGCCGGATCAGCACCCCGGACGCGCCGATGGTGAACAACAGGGCCGACAGGTAGAGGTAGTTGACCGGATTCACCGCGCTCCCTCCTCGTCCGCCCCGGTGGCGTTGTTGCCGTTGTTGCCGTTGTGGGCGTTCGCCGGCTCCAGGGACTTGCGCGGACCGGACACCGCCGGCCGCTCGGAGGACGGACGGCCCAGCCAGTCCGCCGTGCTGTTCTCCAGCTCCGCCATCCGGTGCAGCATCGCCTGGCTGACGTCCCGGATCTGGCCGCGCTCGCGCAGCGTCGCCATCACCGAGTCCTCGGCCACCGTGCCGTCCGGCAGCAGACCCGGCACGTCCACCGCGTTGTGCCGGGCGTACACGCCCGGCGCCGGCATCGGCGGCAACTGGATGTTGTCCTTGACCCGCTGCGCCGCCAGCTCGCGCTGGGTCTTCGGCGCCTTCACGTGCTCGCGGTGGGTCAGCACCATCGCGCCGATCGCCGCGGTGATCAGCAGCGCACCGGTGACCTCGAAGGCCCACACGTAGCGGGTGAAGATCAGCCGGGCCAGGCCCGGCACGTTGCCCTCGGCGTTCGCCTCGGACAGCCCGGTGAAGTGGTCCAGCTTCGCATTGGCGATCCCGGCGATCAGCAGCACGCCGAAGCCCAGCCCGCACAGCACCGCCGCGAACCGCTGGCCCTTCAGCTGCTCCTTCAGGGAGTCCTCGCTGGTGACGCCGACCAGCATCACCACGAACAGGAACAGCATCATGATCGCGCCGGTGTAGACCACGATCTGCACCACGCCCAGGAACACCGCCCCCTGGGCCATGTAACAGACCGCCAGCGCCATCATGGTGGCCGCCAGGCACAGCGCGCTGTGCACGGCCTTGCGCATCAGCAGCATGCCGAGCGCGCCGCCGACCGCGACCACCGCGAGCACCCAGAACTGGACGGCCTCGCCGGTGGAGGTCGTCCCGGTGGCGGCTGCGAGTTGTCCGATCACTGCTGCGCCTCCTTCTCCCGGTCGGTGCGCTCCTGCTGCACCGTGCCCGGCGCGGCCGCGGTGATCTCGCCCCGGTAGTACGCGCCCTCGTCGGCGCCCGGGAAGATCGCGTGCGGGGTGTCGACCATGCCCTCGGACAGGCCCACCAGCAGCTGCTCCTTGGTGAAGATCAGGTCCCGCCGCGAGGAGTCGGCCAGCTCGTACTCGTTGGTCATGGTGAGCGCGCGGGTCGGGCAGGCCTCGATGCACAGCCCGCACAGGATGCAGCGGGCGTAGTTGATCTGGTACACCGCGCCGTAGCGCTCGCCCGGCGAGTAGCGCTCCTCGTCCCGGTTGTCCGCGCCCTCCACGTAGATCGCGTCGGCCGGGCACGCCCACGCGCACAGCTCGCAGCCGACGCACTTCTCCAGGCCGTCCGGGTGCCGGTTCAGCTGGTGGCGGCCGTGGAAGCGCGGAGCGGTGGGCTTCTTCTGCTCCGGGTACTGCTCGGTGAGCCGCTTCTTGAACATGGCCTTGAAGGTCACGCCGAAGCCGGCGGCCGGGCCGAGGATCGACGGCCGGTCGGCCCGCTCGGGCCGGTCCGTACGGTCGGAAGGACCGGACTGGTCGGACGACATCTCGGTTCAGCTCCCTTCGGAATGGTCGGCGCCGTTGAGGGCGTCCTGGAGTTGCTTCGGGGCGCGGCTGCGCCTGCGCGGCACCGGCGGAAGCTCCTGGCCGGGCAGCGGCGGGACCGGGTAGCCGCCCGCCATCGGGTCGAACTGCCCCTCCGGGGGCGTCTCCTCGGCCTCCGGCTGCTTCCGCAGGAAGTCCCGCAGCAGCGCCAGCAGCAGCACCGCCCCGACCGGGGCGCCCACGTACAGCACCACCTCGCCGAAGTCGTAGCCCTCGTTGCGCAGGGCCCGCACGCTCGCGATCAGCACCAGCCACACCAGCGAGACCGGGATCAGCACCTTCCAGCCCAGCTTCATGAACTGGTCGTAGCGGAACCGGGGCAACGTGCCGCGCAGCCAGATGAAGAAGAACAGCAGCAGCTGGATCTTCAGCGTGATCCACAGCATCGGCCACCAGCCGTGGTTGGCACCCTCCCAGAAGGTCGACACCGGCCACGGGGCCCGCCAGCCGCCCAGGAAGAGGGTCGAGGCGACCGCCGAGACCGTCACCATGTTCACGTACTCGGCCAGCATGAACATCGCGAACTTCAGCGAGGAGTACTCGGTGTTGAAGCCGCCGACCAGCTCGCCCTCGGCCTCCGGGAGGTCGAACGGCGCCCGGTTGGTCTCCCCGACCATCGCGATGACGTAGACGATGAAGGACACCGGCAGCAGCGCCGCGAACCACGTCGGCTGCTGGTGCGCCACGATCTCCGAGGTCGACATCGAACCCGAGTAGATGAACACCGCCGCGAAGGACAGGCCCATCGCGATCTCGTAGCTGATCATCTGCGCGGACGAGCGCAGCCCGCCCAGCAGCGGGTACGTCGAACCGGAGGACCAGCCGGCCAGCACGATGCCGTAGATGCCCACCGAGGCCGTCGCCAGGATGTACAGCAGCGCCACCGGGAAGTCGGTCAGCTGCAGCGGCGTCCTGGTGCCGAAGATCGACACCTCGTCGTTGGCCGGACCGAACGGGATCACCGCGAAGGCCATGAAGGCCGGGATGGCACAGACGATCGGGGCCAGGATGTAGACCACCTTGTCCGAGCCCTTGACCACCAGGTCTTCCTTCAGCGCCAGCTTCACGCCGTCCGCCAGCGACTGCAGCAGGCCCCACGGCCCGTGCCGGTTCGGCCCGATGCGCAACTGCATCCAGGCCACCACCTTGCGCTCCCAGACGATCGCGACCAGCACCGTCAGGACCAGGAAGGCGAAGCAGAACACCGCCTTCAGCAGGACCAGCCACCACGGGTCCTGACCGAAGAAGTGGAGCGTCTCGTACGGCTGCGGAGTCATCGGTCCTCCCCTTCGCCCGCGGTCGTGTCGGCCGGGGCCTGCGCCGCCGGCTCGGGCCCGGCCTCGGCCGCCGCGATCGTGACCAGGTGGCCGACGGTGGTGCCGAGCGCGCGGTGGGCGCCGCCCGGCGTGGAGCCGAGCGGGATCCAGACCGTGCGGTCCGGGATCGAGTCGGTGACCTCCAGCGGCAGGGTCAGCGAGCCGGCCGGGCCGGTCAGCCGCAGCCCGGCGGCCGCCTCGGCGCCGATCTCCTTCGCCGTCTCGGCGGAGATCCGGGCCACCGCCCGGTGCCGGGTGCCCGCCAGGTGCGGATCGCCCTGCTGCAGCACGCCCTCGTCCAGCAGCTGGCGCCAACCCGCCAGCACCGCCTGGCCGGTGGCCGGCCGGGGCAGCAGGCCCGGGTGCGCCGCGGGATCGGCCGCGCGGTCGCCCTCCCAGGGGGTGAAGGCGTCCAGCTCCAGGCGCGCCGCCCGGACGTCGGGCAGGCCCAGCCGGTGGCCCAGCACGTCCGCCAGCATGCTCAGCACCCGCAGGTCCGACTGCAGGTGACGGCCCATCTGCTGGTCCGGCTTGAGCGCCGCCTCGAACATCCGCACCCGGCCCTCCCAGTCCAGGAAGGTGCCGGCCTTCTCCGCCACCGCCGCCACCGGCAGCACCACGTCCGCGCGCGCCGTCACCGCGGAGGGCCGCAGCTCCAGCGACACCACGAACGGGACCGCCGCCAGCGCCTCGTCGGCCAGCGCCGGGTCCGGCAGGTCGTCCGGGTCCACCCCGCCGACCAGCAGCGCCTCCAACTCGCCCTGCGCGGCCGCCGCCAGGATCTGGTCGGTGGACCGGCCCGGCTTGGAGGGCAGCTCCGCCACCCCCCACGCCTCGGCCGCCTCGGCCCGCGCCGCCGGCGCGGCCACCGGACGGCCACCGGGCAGCAGGCCCGGCAGCGCGCCGGCCTCCACGGCCCCGCGCTCACCCGCCCGGCGCGGCACCCACGCCAGCCGCGCGCCGGTCGCGTGCGCCAGCCGCAGCACCGCCGTCAGCGCACCCGGCACGGCGGCCAGCCGCTCGCCCGCCAGGATCACCGCACCCGGCGCGCGCAGCAGCTCCGCCGCCCGGCCCGCCTCGTCGTTCAGCGGCTCGTCCGCCGCCAGCGCCGCGAACCACTCCGGCTCGGTGCCCGGCGCGGCCGGCAGCAGCGCGCCGCGCAGCTTGCCCAGACCCCGGGAGCCGAACGCGGCCACCGAGAACACCTTCTGGCCGCGGCCGCGAACCGCCTTGCGCAGCCGCAGGAAGACGATCGGCGACTCCTCCTCCGGCTCGAAGCCCGCCAGCAGCACCGCCGGCGCCTGCTCCAGCAGCTCGTACGTCACGCCCGAGCCGTCCACGTCCACCCCGCGCCCGGCGACCGCCGCGGCCAGGAAGTCCGCCTCCTCGCCGCTGTGCGGGCGGGCCCGGAAGTCCACGTCGTTGGTGCCCAGCACCACCCGCGCGAACTTGGCGTACGCGTAGGCGTCCTCGACCGTCACCCGGCCGCCGGTCAGCACGCCCGTCCGGGCGCCGCGCAGGCCCTCGGCGGCCCGCGCCAGCGCCTCCGGCCAGGAGACCGGCACCAGTTCGCCGTCCACCCGCACCATCGGGGTGGTCAGCCGGTCCCGCTGCTGGGCGTAGCGGAAGGCGAAGCGGCCCTTGTCGCAGTTCCACTCCTCGTTCACCGCCGGGTCCTCGCCCGCCAGCCGCCGCAGCACCTTGCCGCGCCGGTGGTCGGTGCGCTGCGCGCAGCCCGCCGAGCAGTGCTCGCACACGCTCGGCGAGGAGACCAGGTCGAAGGGGCGCGAGCGGAACCGGTAGGCCGCCGAGGTCAGCGCACCCACCGGGCAGATCTGGATGGTGTTCCCGGAGAAGTACGACTCGAAGTCGTCCCCCTCGCCGGTGCCGACCTGCTGCAGCGCCCCGCGCTCCACCAGGTCGATGAACGGGTCGCCGGCGATCTGCTGCGAGAAGCGGGTGCAGCGCGCGCACAGCACGCAGCGTTCGCGGTCCAGCAGCACCTGGCTGCTGATCGGCACCGGCTTCTCGTAGGTGCGCTTCATGCCCTCGAAGCGGGAGTCCGCGGCGCCGTTGCTCATCGCCTGGTTCTGCAGCGGGCACTCGCCGCCCTTGTCGCAGACCGGGCAGTCCAGCGGGTGGTTGATCAGCAGCAGCTCCATCACGCCGCGCTGCGCCTTCTCGGCCACCGGCGAGCTGAGCTGGGTGCGCACCACCATGCCCTCGGCCACCGGGATGGTGCAGGAGGCGACCGGCTTGCGCTGGCCCTCGACCTCGACGATGCACTGGCGGCAGGCGCCGGCCGGGTCGAGCAGCGGGTGGTCGCAGAAGCGCGGGATCTGGGTGCCGACGGCCTCGGCCGCGCGGATCACCAGCGTCCCCTTGGGGACCTGCACTTCGACGCCGTCGATGGTGAGCGTGACCAGTTCGACCGCGGGCTTGTCTCCCGTGGAGGCGGTTGGCTCTGTGATCGTCACGCGTGCACCTCCCTTTCGGTGGCGGACTGGTGGCCGGGGCGGGGGCCGTCGGCCCAGACGGTGGAGGCGGCCGGGTCGAACGGGCAGCGGCGCTCGGCCAGGTGCTGCTCGTACTCGGCCCGGAAGTGCTGGAGCGAGGAGACGATCGGGCTGGCCGCGCCGTCGCCCAGCGCGCAGAAGGACTTGCCGTTGATGTTGTCGGCGATGTCGAGGAGCTTCTCCAGGTCCCCCTCGACGCCCTCGCCCGCCTCGATCCGCTTGAGCAACTGGACCAGCCAGTAGGTGCCCTCGCGGCAGGGGGTGCACTTGCCGCAGGACTCGTGGGCGTAGAACTCCGTCCAGCGGGTCACCGCCCGCACCACGCAGGTGGTCTCGTCGAAGACCTGCAGCGCCTTGGTGCCGAGCATCGAGCCGGCCGCGCCGACGCCCTCGTAGTCCAGCGGGACGTCGAGGTGCTCGTCGGTGAACATCGGGGTGGAGGAGCCGCCCGGGGTCCAGAACTTCAGCCGGTGCCCGGCGCGGACGCCGCCGCTGAGGTCGAGCAGCTGGCGCAGCGTGATGCCCAGCGGGGCCTCGTACTGGCCGGGGTTGGTGACGTGGCCGGAGAGCGAGTAGAGCGTGAAGCCGGGGGACTTCTCGGTGCCCAGGCCCCTGAACCACTCCTTGCCGCGGGCCAGGATCGGCGGCACCGAGGCGATCGACTCGACGTTGTTGACCACCGTCGGGCAGGCGTAGAGGCCGGCGATCGCCGGGAACGGGGGCCGCAGCCTGGGCTGGCCGCGGCGGCCCTCCAGCGAGTCCAGCAGTGCCGTCTCCTCGCCGCAGATGTACGCGCCGGCACCGGCGTGCACGGTGATGTCCAGGTCGGTGCCGGAGCCGAGGATGTTCCGGCCGAGCAGGCCCGCCCGGTACGCCTCGGCGACGGCCTCGTGCAGCCGGCGCAGCACCGGGACGACCTCGCCGCGCAGGTAGATGAAGGCGTGGTCGCAGCGGATCGCGTAGGAGGCGATGATCATTCCCTCGATGAGGGAGTGCGGGTTGGCGAACAGCAGCGGGATGTCCTTGCAGGTGCCCGGCTCGGACTCGTCCGCGTTGACCACCAGGTAGTGCGGCTTGCCGTCGTTCTGCGGGATGAACTGCCACTTCATGCCGGTGGGGAAGCCGGCGCCGCCGCGGCCGCGCAGGCCGGCGTCCTTGACCAGGGCGATCACGTCGTCCGGGGGCATGGCGAGGGCCGCCTTGAGGCCCTCGTAGCCGTGGTGGCGGCGGTAGGTGTCCAGCGTCCAGGGGCGGCTGTCGTCCCAGGAGTCGGACAGGACGGGGGTGAGCAGCTTCTCGGCCGGCTCGGCGGAGGTCATCACGCCTCGCTCCCTTCCTGGCCGGTGCCCTCGGTGCGGGGCGACTCCGTGGTGGCGGACTCGTTGCGGGGGGACTCGGTGGTGGCTGCTCCTGTGCGGGGCGGCTCGTTGCGGGGGGCCTCCGTGGCGGAGCCGGTCCGGGGTGGCTCGTTGCGGGGCGGCTCGTTGCGGGGGGAGACGACCCTGGCACCGGGGGTGCCGGGCAGGGCCTCGCCGCGGGCCAGCCGGAGTCCGGCCAGGGAGGGCGCGCCGCCGGCGCCGGACTCGTCGTTGGCGCCCGGGCGCTCGTCCGGGAAGCCGGCCAGGATCCGGGCGGTCTCCTTGAAGCCGCACAGCCGGGCACCGCGGGTGGGCCTGACCTCGCGGCCGGCCCGGAGGTCGTCGACCAGCTGCCGGGCGCTCTCCGGGGTCTGGTTGTCGAAGAACTCCCAGTTGACCATCACCACGGGCGCGTAGTCGCAGGCCGCGTTGCACTCGATGTGCTCGATCGAGACCTCGCCGTCCTCGGTGGTCTCGTTGTTGCGGATGCCCAGGTGTTCCTGCAGCTCGTCGAAGATCTGGTCACCGCCGAGCACCGCGCACAGGGTGTTGGTGCAGACCCCGACGTGGTACTTCCCGGCCGGGCGGCGCCGGTACATGGTGTAGAAGGTCGCGACGGCGGTGACCTCCGCGGTGGTGAGGTCCAGCTGCTCGGCGCAGAACCGGATGCCCGTCGGGCTGACGAAGCCCTCCTCGGCCTGCACCAGGTGCAGCAGCGGCAGCAGCGCCGAGCGGGGCTGCGGGTAGCGGGCGATCAGTTCGGCGGCATCGGAGGCCAGCCGGGCACGCACCTCCTCGGGGTACGGTGCGGCCGGCAGCGCCGGCAGTCCGAGTTCGACGTTGGTCACCGGTCCACGCCTCCCATCACCGGGTCGATCCCGGCCACCGCGACGATCACGTCGGCCACCTGGCCGCCCTCGCACATCGCCGCCATCGTCTGCAGATTGGTGAACGACGGGTCCCGGAAGTGGACCCGGTACGGGCGCGTACCGCCGTCGCTGACCACGTGCACGCCCAGCTCGCCCTTGGGCGACTCGACCGCCGCGTACGCCTGGCCGACCGGGACCCGGAAGCCCTCGGTGACCAGCTTGAAGTGGTGGATCAGGGCCTCCATCGAGGTGCCCATGATCTTGCGGATGTGGTCGAGGGAGTTGCCCATCCCGTCCGGCCCGACCGCCAGTTGGGCGGGCCAGGCGATCTTCTTGTCGGCCACCATGACCGGGCCCGGGCGCAGCCGGTCCAGGCACTGCTCGACGATCCGCAGCGACTGCTTCATCTCCTCCAGCCGGATCAGGAAGCGGCCGTAGGAGTCGGCGCTGTCCGCGATCGCGACCTCGAAGTCGTAGTCCTCGTAACCGCAGTACGGGTCGGTCTTGCGCAGGTCGTGCGGCAGGCCGGTGGCGCGCAGGATCGGGCCGGTGGCGCCGAGGGCGAGGCAGCCGGGCAGGTCCAGGAAGCCGACGTCGACCAGGCGGGCCTTGAACACCGGGTTGCCGGTGGCCAGCTTGTCGTACTCGTGCATCCGGGAGCGGAAGACCTTGACCGCCTCGCGGATCTGGTCGACGGCACCGGGCGGCAGGTCCTGGGCGAGGCCGCCGGGGCGCACGTACGCGTGGTTCATGCGCAGGCCGGTGACCAGCTCGAAGACGTCCAGGATCAGCTCGCGGTCCCGGAAGCCGTAGATCATCAGGGTCGTGGAGCCGATCTCCATGCCGCCGGTGGCCAGGCAGACCAGGTGGGAGGCGATCCGGTTGAGCTCCATCATCATCACGCGGATGACGTTGGCCCGGTCCGGGACGTCGTCGGTGATGCCGAGCAGCTTCTCGACCGCCAGGCAGTAGGCGGTCTCGTTGAACAGCGGGGTCAGGTAGTCCATGCGGGTCACGAAGGTGGTGCCCTGGACCCAGCTGCGGAACTCCATGTTCTTCTCGATGCCGGTGTGGAGGTAGCCGATGCCGCAGCGGGCCTCCTTCACCGTCTCGCCGTCGATCTCCAGGATCAGCCGGAGCACGCCGTGGGTCGACGGGTGCTGGGGGCCCATGTTGACGATGATGCGCTCGTCGTCGGCCCGGCCGACCGCCTCGACCACCTCGCCCCAGTCGCCGCCGGTGACGGTGAAGACCCGGCCCTCGGTGGTCTCGCGGGCGTCCGCCTCCGCGGCTTCGCCGCGGGCCTCTTCGTGGTGCTGAGTGTCCATCAGCTGTACGACCTCCGCTGGTCGGGAGCCGGGATCTGGGCGCCCTTGTACTCGACGGGGATGCCGCCGAGCGGGTAGTCCTTGCGCTGCGGGTGGCCCAGCCAGTCGTCCGGCATCATGATCCGGGTGAGCGCCGGGTGGCCGTCGAAGACCAGGCCGAAGAAGTCGTAGGCCTCGCGCTCGTGCCAGTCGTTGGTCGGGTAGACGCTCACCACGGAGGGGATGCGCGGATCGGCGTCCGGCGCGGTGACCTCCAGCCGGATCAGCCGGCCGTGGGTGATCGAGCGCAGGTGGTAGACCGCGTGCAGCTCGCGCCCCTTGTCTCCGGGGTAGTGGACTCCGCTCACCCCCAGGCACAGCTCGAAGCGCAGCGCCGGGTCGTCGCGCAGGAGGCGGACGGTCCTCAGCAGGTGCTCGCGGTCGACCTGGAAGGTGAGTTCGCCGCGGTCGACCACGGTCTTCTCGATCACCTCGGCCGGGTCCAGGCCCTGCTCCTCCAGGGCGCCCTCCAGCTCGTCGGCGACCTCGTCGAACCAGCCGCCGTACGGGCGTTCGCTCGGACCGGGCAGCACGATCGGGGCCGCCAGACCGCCGAACCCGGAGGTGTCGCCGCTGCCCTTCGCTCCGAACATGCCCTGGCGGCGGCCGACCACCTCGACCGGGATCTCGCGGACCGGCTGCTCGCGGCGGGTCTCGGGTACCTGCTCGTTCATCGCAGCTCCCCCCGCATCTCGCTGATCGGGGTGGCCTGCAGGGCGAGCGCCTCGCCGAGCTCCTCGGCCCGGCGACGGTTCACGCCCAGCGGCTCGTGCTGGATCTTGTCGTGCAGCTTCAGGATCGCGTCCATCAGCATCTCCGGACGGGGCGGACACCCGGGCAGGTAGATGTCCACCGGGACGATGTGGTCGACGCCCTGCACGATCGCGTAGTTGTTGAACATCCCGCCGGAGGAGGCGCAGACGCCCATCGAGATCACCCACTTGGGGTTGGGCATCTGGTCGTACACCTGGCGCAGCACCGGTGCCATCTTCTGGCTCACCCGGCCCGCCACGATCATCAGATCGGCCTGCCGGGGGGAGCCCCGGAAGACCTCCATGCCGAACCGGGCCAGGTCGTAGCGGCCGGCCCCGGTGGTCATCATCTCGATCGCGCAGCAGGCCAGACCGAAGGTGGCCGGGAAGAGTGACGCCTTGCGCACCCAGCCGGCGGCCGTCTCCACGGTCGTGAGCAGAAAGCCGCTCGGCAGCTTCTCCTCGATTCCCATCAGATCCCTCTCAATGCCCTCAAGTCCTCTGGTACGTCCGGCCCGTTCGGGCTTGTCCGCTCGTTCACAAGGGCGGCGGCCACCCCGCGCTCAGTCCGCTCAGTCCCGCTCCGGGAGTCGGTCGGCCCCGCCGGGCTCAGTCCCACTCCAGGCCGCCGCGGCGCCAGACGTAGGCGTACGCGACGAAGACGGTGGCGATGAAGAGCAGCATCTCGACCAAGCCGAAGATCCCCAGGGCGTCGAAGGTCACCGCCCAGGGGTAGAGGAAGACGATCTCGATGTCGAAGACGATGAAGAGCATCGCCGTCAGGTAGTACTTGATCGGGAACCGACCGCCGCCCACGGGCTGCGGGGTCGGCTCGATGCCGCACTCGTACGCCTCCAACTTGGCCCGGTTGTAGCGCTTGGGGCCGGTGAGTGAGGCCATCACGACGGAGCCGACCGCGAACGCCGCCGCGATGGCACCGAGTACGAGGATCGGCGCGTAGGCATTCATAGCCCCCGCTCCCTCCGTCCAGTCGTCCTTGACTGCAGATCGGAACCGGCGGGTCACGCTCAGGTGAACCCGCCTTCCGGTTCCCGGGATCCACCTCATGTGAGGCAGTTCACAAAGCCTGGAACGAGCGCATCCTATGCCCGTCGGCTTGTGATCTGCGACACGCAGTTCACCGCGATCTTTGTGATCTACGACACCATGTGAATGGTGGCGAATGTGAACATGCCCAGATTTGTCAACGCAAAGGAGTCAAATGATCACAACCAGTCGCATTTACTTGTGAAGCGGCTGGTCAGGGGCGCGTTCCTATATCAACTATGCGTCGAGCCAGGCAAATTTCCGGGCGTCATGTTGACGTGTTATTGCAGCTCACTCGCAGGGGTGGCGGGGGCCCGAACGCTCGCTTGACCCTTCGTTCACAAGCGCGCGAGGTCGGCGTCGGACGGGGTTTTCTCTGCTCTGGCACGCGTGCTCGCGGGCACGCCGGAGGAAGGGGAGGGCGGGGTCGGGGCCGCTTCCGTGCGGCCTCCGCCTCGGGGGGCTACTTCCTCCGGGGCTGGGCTGGGAGCGGGGGGGGACGAGGGCTGGGGCTGGGGGCGGGGGCCGGGGGGCTCGGGGCGGGGGCTGGGGCTGGGGGCCCGGTTACCGGTTGCCGGCTGCCTGCTCCCACACCCAGGCCGCGATGCCCACCCGGTTACGGGCACCGAGCTTGCGCTGGATGCTGGCGAGGTGGTTCTTCACCGTTCCCGGTGAGATGAACAGCCCGGCACCGATCTCGGCGTTGGTCGCCCCGTCCGCCACCTGCTCGGCGATCTCCCGCTCCCGCGCGGTCAGTTCCTCCGTCGGTGCGGCTGTCAGCGACCCCGCCGCTGCCGCGCCCGCGCCCGACCCAGCCTTCGGCTCCGTCCCGGGAAGCGCCATGTGCCGCAGGAGCCGAACGGTGACCTGCGGGCTGATCAACGCGTCCCCGGCCACCGCCGCCCGGATCGCCTCGATCAGCAGCACCGGCCCCGAGCGCTTCAACAGGAACCCGGCCGCACCGTGCCGCAGCGCCGTGTGCACGTATTCGTCCAGGTCAAAGGTGGTCACCACGATCACCTTGCACTGGCCGGACAGTTGCCGGGTGACCTCCAGGCCGTCGAGCTTCGGCATCCGGATGTCCGCGAGCACCACGTCCGGCCGCAGCCTCCTCGCCTCTGCCACCGCCGCGGCACCGTCCGCCGCCTCGGCCACCACCGTCATGTCCGGCTGCGCGTCCAGGATCATCCGGAACGCACTGCGGACGTCCGCCTGGTCGTCCGCGATCAGGATCCGGACCGACCCCGTGCCGCTACCCATCCCTGTACCTCCCCCGTGCCGACCCGTGTCGGCCTCTGTGATCGTTCCGACCCGGACCGCGGTGGCCTGGGCCGGCCCTGTCCAGGCTGCCCCTACGGCCGGGTCACTGCCGCCCGACGGCGACCGCCTCCAGCGGCAGCACCGCCGTCACCCGCCAGCCTTCCCGCTCGTACGGACCGGCTTCCAGCGAGCCGCCGAGTGCCTCCACCCGGGCCGCGAGCCCCGGGAGCCCGCTCCCGCCGCCCCGGCGCGGACGCCCGCCGGGGGCCGGCGCCCCGCCGTCGTTGGTCACGGTCAACTCCAGCCGCCCGCCGCTGCAACGGGCCCGGACCTCGACCGTCCGCGCTGCCGGGGCGTGCC
Source organism: Kitasatospora sp. NPDC101447 (assembly GCF_044767225.1). Classification (NCBI taxonomy): domain Bacteria; kingdom Bacillati; phylum Actinomycetota; class Actinomycetes; order Kitasatosporales; family Streptomycetaceae; genus Kitasatospora; species Kitasatospora sp. NPDC101447. The sequence goes on along the minus strand of NZ_JBIWNL010000038.1, from coordinate 53,342 downwards.
GACGGACGTTGGTCAGGGACTCGACCGCGATCCGGTGGACGGTGCCCTCCACCTCGCGCGGCACCGGCCCCTCCGGCAGCTCCAACCGGACTTCGGCACCACCCGCGGCGGTGAACTGCTCGGCCACCCGGACGAGTTCGGCGAGGCCGGGCTGCGGACTGCGGCCGCCCGCCTCCTCGCTGCGCAGCAGCTGTACGGTCCGGTCCAGCGAGGCCAGGGCCCGCTGCCCGGCCTGCTCTATCCGCTCGAACAGCTCGGCCGACCGCGCCGGGTCGACGGAGGCCAGGTACGCCCCGGCCTGGGCCTGGGCCACCATGCCGCTGACGTCGTGCGCCACGAAGTCGTGCAGGTCGTGGGCCAGTTCGAGGCGCTGGGCACGCCTGGCCTCGGCCACCGCGCGGGCCCGGCCGTCGTCCAGACCCCGCAGGTAGAGCCCGATCAGCACGGTCGGCAGGGACAGCATCGATCCGAACCCGAAGAGCGTGAGCGCGTCGACGGGCCCGTCGAACCGGGACGGCCAGAGCGCGACCGCCCCGCACGCCGTCCAGGCCGCCGCCGCGACCCGGGGGCCGTCCCCGGCGCGCAGGCTGAGGACCACCGCCAGCAGCAGGGCCGCCAGTTCGACGAGACCGACCAGCCCGGTCCAGCGGTCCGCCTCCGTCCAGGGGCCGGCGAACCGGACGGCGACCGAGACCCCCGCCGACACCGCGCCGAGCACGGTCGTCACGGCAGCCGGCCCGCGGCGCCCGCGGACCGTCCAGGCCGGCAGCAGCAGGGCCGGGACAACCAGCGACAGGATCTGAGTCATCGTCACCGCCTCTCTTCGACTGCTGTCACATTACGACGCGGTCCGGGCGGTCCGCCTGTGCCGATCGGCATATTTCGCACGCCGGTTGAGCAGCAGGAACAGCCCGATCGGCACTGCCGTGAACCCCTCGCGGACCTCCAGTCTTGAGTCATCGCACCGGCCGAGGGGCCGGACCGGAAGGGAGTCCACGATGTCCAGGCTCATGATCAACGCCCGCACCACCGCCCACCGCCCCCACGCGGTCGGCACGGCTGGTGCGGCCGTCCCGGACGTCCCGCCCGCAGCGCGCTGGGCCGAGCTCGCCGCCAAGGCCGCGGCCCTGAGCACCGTCCCCTCGGGGGTGTGGCGGATCGTCTTCGGCTTCGGCGTCCCGGTCGGCTTCACCGGCGCCACGGCCGCGGCCTACAACGAGCACCAGCCGGGGTGGGGCACCGTCTACTGCGTGGTGCTGAGCGCCCTGACGGAGGCGCTGGCCTTCCTGACCCTCGGCCTGGTCCGGCCCTGGGGGCGGGTGGTTCCGCGGTGGATCCCGCTGATCGGCGGCCGCCGGGTCCGCCCGCTCGCCGCGATCGTCCCGGCGCTGCTGGGCTCGGCGATACTCACCGTCCTCGGGATGGAAGGGCTGTTCGGCCGCTGGGCCGCGAACCTGGCCGAGCCGGATTCGCCGCGCGGCCTCGCCGCCCTGGTGATGACCGCCGCCTACGCACCCCTGGTGCTCTGGGGCCCGCTGCTGGGCGCGGTCACCGTCGACTACGCCCGGCGGACGCTGTGGCGGCGCCGGTGACCACGACGACGGATCACGCCGGGGTCGGCTCGCGCCCCTGCTCCCCGGCCCCCGCAACCACAGCCACCTCGGCGCCCGTCCCGTCCCCGTCCCCGGCCGGGCGCGCTGCGGGGGCGGTACGACGGCCCCACTCCGTCGCGACCAGCACCAGGGCTCCGCCGAGCAGGGCGAGCGGGCCCATGCGGTTCCCGGCCACGGTGATGCCGAAGACGGCGGCCCACAGCGGCTCGGTGCCGAGCAGCAGGCTCACTCGCGAGGGGGAGGTGGCCCGCACCGCCCACATCTGGACGAAGAAGGCGAACAGCGTGCAGAACAAGGACAGATGCAGCAGCCAGGCCCACTGGCCGGCCCCGTACGAGCGGGCGACGGTCCACGGCGCCGGCCCCACGGACAGCGCGACGACGGCGAAAACGCCGGTGGCCGTCGCGAGTTGGACCCACGTCACGGCAAGCATGTCGGTGTCGCGGAGCGCCCGGGTGCGGGCCATGGCGAGGACGTACGCGGAGCGGACGAGGGCGGCACCCAGCACCAGCAGGTCACCGAGCGAGGGAGCACGCAGCCCGCCGTCACCGGTGAGCAGGGCGACACCGAGGACGGCCAGTCCGGCGGCCGCCAGGAAGGCGCGCGGTGGCGCGGTCCGGCCGAGGGCGCTCTCGCCGAGCGGGGTGAGCACCATCGCGAGGCTGATGATCAGCCCGGCGTTGGTCGCGGAGGTGTGCACGGCGCCGTAGGTCTCCAGCAGGAAGATCCCGCTGAGCACCAGCCCCAGTGCCGCGCCGCCGAGCCACTCGGCACGGCGGAGCCTCCGCAGGGCCCGCCAGGCGACCGCTCCGAGCAGCGGCAGCACCAGCCCGAAGCGCAGGACGAGCATCGCCACGACCGTTCCGGGCTCGGCCACCCGCTGGACGGCGAGGAAGCTCGACCCCCACACCACCGCCACCAGCAGCACCGGAAGATCACGAAGGGCCGTCGAGGACGAGCCCTTGGACAGGGAGGCAGGCATGGCGAGGATCCCTCCGAGCGAACGGAACCGACGGGCGCGAGGACCGTACGGCGTCGGACGGACCCAGGAGCCGGGCGGAAGGCCCGGCGACGAACGGGGCACAGCGTGGAGCGAGGGGGCGCCATCCTCGCGCACCGGACGGCGGATGATCAATGCCGTTCCGGACACCGGATGGTCCGCATGCCCCGGCTGGCCCGGCCGGTCCGCACGGTCCGCGCACCGCCTTCGGTCGGCCCGGCCCTTCCCGTCCTCCCGGTCCACTCCGTACGCCCGGCCCCCGCCGGGCGCCGCTCCCCGGCCGGGCGCCCCGCGCGGAACGCCCTCGCCGTCAGGCGTCGAGCAGACCGTTCGCCGTGGCGATCGCCTCGATGTCGGCTGGCGTCCCGGACATGATGACGCGGACGTGCTCGGTGACGAGTTCGACCGGCCAGTCCCACCAGGCGGCGCGGAGCAGGCGTTCGATGTCGGCGTCGTCGAAGCGTCGGCGGATCGGCCGGGCCGGGTTGCCGCCGACGACGGTGTAGGGCTCGACGTCGGCGGTGACCACCGCACCGGCCGCGACGATGGCGCCGTCGCCGATCCGGACACCGGGCAGGACGGTGGCCCCGTACCCGAACCAGACGTCGTTGCCGATCACGGTGTCGCCCCGGGTGGGCAGGCCCGTGACGATGTCGAGGGTCCGCTCGGTCCAGCTGCCGCCGAACATGGTGAACGGGAACGTGGAAACGCCGATGTCCGGGTGGGCGGCACCGGCCATCAGGAAGCGGGTCCCGGTGGCGATCGCACAGTACTTGCCGATCACCAGCCGCTCCGGACCGTACGCGTAGAGGACGTTGCGCTCCTCGAAGCGGGTGGCGCCGTCGGGGTCGTCGAAGTAGGTGTACTCGCCGACCTCGATCCGCGGGTCGGTGACGAGCGATCGCAACAGCACGACCCTGTCGTGGCCGGCGAGCGGGTGGAGCACGGTGGGATCGGGGATGGCGGTGGTGGTCACACGGACTCCTCTCGTAATGCGACGCGAGTCGCATTACGATGAGCATCGCACGATCGCCACCCCACAGCAAGCACTAATGCGACTGGAGTCGACTTTGAACGGAGCAAGTCACCACGGGCAGCCGCCCCGCACCCCCACCCCACGCCCGGGCGGCCGCAGCGCACGGGTCCGGGCGGAGGTGGTCGCCGCCACGCTCGCCGAAGTCACCGCGAAGGGCTACGACGGCCTGACCGTCGAGGCGGTCGCCACCCGCTCCGGCGTCCACAAGGCGACCCTCTACCGGAGGTGGGGCGGCGTGGACGGCCTGGTCGCCGACGCCCTGACCGCCTCCGCCGACCAGCCCTGGCCCCTACCCGACACCGGGGACCTGCAGCAGGACCTCCGCCGGATCACCCGGGAGGTGTTCGACGTCTTCACCGACCCCGAGCTGGGCGCCACGCCGACCGCGCTGATCTCCGCCGCCCAGCGCTCCGACGCAGGCGCGGCCGCCCTGCGCGCCTTCTTCGCCGCCCGCCACCGACAGGCCGCCGAGGTAGCCGAACGAGCGGTCGCACGCGGCGAGTTGCCCGCCGGAACGGACGGCGCCGAGGTGGTCCGCGCCGCCACGGCCCCGCTCTACTTCCGCCTGTTCGTCTCGGGCGAACCATTGGACGCCCGCACCGCCGAGCGGGCCGCCGACGCCGCCGCCCTCGCCGGCCGCGCCGGGCTCTTCACCCCCACCGAGAGCGCCACCGCCGCACCGGAGGAAACATCCGCCTCGCAGGAAGCAGCCGCACCAGAAGCAGGACCGGCAACATAGGCAAGACCGGCAAGTCCCGTAACACCGGGAAACATGCGCAACACCGACACCACCAACACCGCACCGCCGACACCACCGACAGCACGGACAGCACCGACACCGCACCGCCGACAGCACCGACCACGGCGAAGTCGGCAGCCCCGGCCGACTCCCCTCCCCCGCAGCTCGCCTGACCGCCCCTCACGGCTCCGGGGCCCGGGGAGTCACGGCCGTCGCGCCCCCTATCGCATCCCCACCCGGCCGTGGATGATGCCTCCATGACAATCCAGCCGTCCACCACCCCCCGGAAGGCCCGTCACGTGAAGCGCACGCACTGGGCGCTGGTCGCCGCCGCCACCGTCCTCCCGCTCGTGGCGAGCACCGGCACCGCCGTCGCGGACACCTCCGCCGCCGCAGCCGCCGGCACCACCGCTGCCTGCACCTACACACCGGCCGTGCCGGCCGACAACTTCAAGGGAATCCCGGTCTTCGACGCCAAGAAGGCGGCCCGGCCCTACCGCGCGACGCTGCGGACCAGCCAGGGCGCGATCACCTTCGAGGCACTGACCGACAAGGCGCCCTGCACCACCTTCTCGTTCCGCTTCCTCTCCGAGCACGACTACTTCGACCGCAGCCACTGCCACCGCCTCACCACCCAGCGGATCTACGTCCTGCAGTGCGGCGACCCGACCGGGACGGGCAGCGGCGGGCCCGGTTACTCCTTCCCGGACGAGAACCTGACCGGCGCCACCTACCCGGCCGGCACGGTGGCCATGGCCAACGCCGGTCCGAACACCAACGGCAGCCAGTTCTTCTTCGTCTGGAAGGACACCAAGCTCTCCCCCGCCTACACCCCGTTCGGCCGGGTCACGGCGGGCCTGGACGTCCTGCAGAAGATCGCCGCCGGCGGCGAGGACGACCAGAACAACCCCGGCGACGGTTTTCCCAACCTGCCCGTGAACATCCGCAACGTGAAGATCGGCACCCGCTGACCGACCGGACCGGGCCGCCCGGACCCTCGAACCCCTGAACCGCCCGGCCCCGGGCCGTTCTCGGCTCGTCCGGGCCGCCCCCGACCCACCGGCTGCCCGCCGCGCCGCTCCCGTACGGTGGCAGCACCAACCACACCGCAGGGGAGCAGCACCGCATGGACAGCCGGATCTGGGAGAGCGTCGACCACCTGGTCGCATGGCTGGACGAGCAGAGCACGCAGTCGCCCCGGGAGGAACGCCTGCTGCGGATCCTCAAGCTCTCCGAGGAGGTCGGCGAGGTCGGCGCCGCCGTGATCGGCGCCACCGGCCAGAACCCGCGCAAGGGGGTGACCCACAGCTGGGAGGACGTCCAGCACGAGCTCTGCGACGTCGTCTTCGCCGCCCTCGTCGCGCTGCGGACGCTCACACCCGACGCGGCCCGGGTCTTCGCCGACCGGCTGGCCTACGTCGAACAGCGCTCCGCCGCCTCCCGGCGCCCGGTCGCCACGGCCCCGGAGGCGGCGCCGGAGCAGCCCACCGACGCCCGGGCCGAACCCACCACCTCCCGGGCCGAGCCCACCGGTCCCCGGGCCGAGCCCACCGCGTCCCCGGCCGAGCCCACCGGTTCCCGGGAACCCGAGGGCTCCCGGGACCAGCCCGCGGGCTCCCCGGACTAGGCGTTCGGCGCGACCCGGGCGAGCCCGTTGATGACGCGGTCCATCGCGTCGCCGCCCTGCGGGTCGGTCAGGTTGGCGAGCAGCTTGAGGGTGAAGCGCATCAGCATCGGGTGGGTGAGGCCGCGCTGGGTGGCGATCTGCATCACCTTCGGGTTGCCGATGAGCTTCACGAAGGCACGGCCCAGTGTGTAGTAACCGCCGTACACGTCCTTGAGGACGCGCGGGTAGGCCTGGAGGGCGCGCTCCCGGCCGCCGTCGGTGACCCGGGCGAGGGCCTGCACGATGACCCCGGCGGCGATCTGGCCGGATTCCATCGCGTAGGCGATGCCCTCGCCGTTGAACGGGTTGACCATGCCGCCCGCGTCGCCGACGAGCAGCAGACCGCGGGTGTAGTGCGGCTGCCGGTTGAAGGCCATCGGCAGCGCGGCACCGCGGATCGGCTCGGTCATGTTCTCGGGGGTGTAGCCCCACTCCTTCGGCATGTTCGCGCACCAGGCCTTGAGCACCTCGCGCCAGTCCAGCTCGCCGAAGGCCGGTGAGGAGTTGAGGATGCCGAGGCCCACGTTGGAGGTGCCGTCGCCCATGCCGAAGACCCAGCCGTAGCCGGGCAGCAGCTTGCGCTCGCCGGCCCGGGTGTCCCACAGCTCCAGCCACGACTCCAGGTAGTCGTCGTCGTGCCGCGGCGAGGTGAAGTACGTGCGGTAGGCGACGCCCATCGGGCGGTCCTCGCGCCGGTGCAGGCCCATGGCGAGCGAGAGCCGGGTCGAGTTGCCGTCGGCGGCGACCACCAGCGGGGCGCGGAAGGTGACCGGCCGCTTCTCGTCGCCGAGCTTGGCGGTGACGCCGACGATCCGGCCGGTGCGCTCGTCCAGGACCGGCCCGCTGACGTTGCAGCGCTCGTAGAGCCGTGCGCCGGCCTTCTCGGCCTGACGGGCCAGCAGCTCGTCGAAGTCGGCGCGCTTGCGGACCAGGCCGTAGTCCGGGAAGGAGGACAGCTCGGGCCAGTCCAGCTCCAGCCGGACGCCGCCGCCGATGATGCGCAGGCCCTTGTTGTGCAGCCAGCCGTTCTCGGTGGAGACGTCGATGCCCATGTCCACCAGCTGCTTGGTGGCGCGGGGGGTGAGGCCGTCGCCGCAGACCTTCTCGCGCGGGAAGGCGGTCTTCTCCAGCAGCAGCACGTCCAGCCCGGCCTGGGCCAGGTAGTACGCGGTGGTCGAACCGGCCGGGCCCGCGCCGACCACGATGACGTCGGCCGTGCTCTCCACCGGGCTGTCCGGCTTCGTCAGATCGGCTGCGGTCTCGGACACGTGGACACACTCCTGGAGCTGCGGCGGGGGACGGCGGCTTTTGTCTCCGGCAGTCTAGTTCCGCTCACGCCGCCGGAAGCGCCCGCGCCCCCGCCACACCCGCCGCCACCACACCCGCCGCCTCACCCGCCGGCGGGCACCGAAGCGACGGTCCGAAGCGACGGCCCGAAGCCGACGGTCCGAAGCAACGATCCGAAGCCGACGGTCCGACAGTGGCGGACTACGCGGTCTTGTACGCCCGGTGGAGCGCGACGATCCCGCCGGTCAGGTTCCGCCAGGCGACCTTCGACCAGCCGCCCTCCTGCAGCTTGGCGGCCAGCCCGGCCTGGTCCGGCCAGACCCGGATGGACTCGGCGAGGTAGACGTACGCCTCCGGGTTGCTGCTGACGGCCGTGGCGACCGGCGGCAGCGCGCGCATCAGGTACTCGGTGTAGACCGTCCGGAACGGCGTCCAGGTCGGCGTGGAGAACTCGCAGATCACCAGCTTGCCGCCGGGCTTGGTGACCCGCAGCATCTCGCGCAGCGCCGCGTCGGTGTCCTGGACGTTGCGCAGCGCGAAGGAGATCGTCACCGAGTCGAAGGTGTCGTCCGCGAACGGCAGCCGGGTGGCGTCCCCGGCGGTGAGCGCCAGCTCGGGGTGGCGAGCCTTGCCCTCGGTGAGCATGCCGACCGAGAAGTCGCACGGGACGACCTGGGCCCCGGCTTCGACGAAGGGCAGCGAGGAGGTGCCGGTACCGGCACCGAGGTCGAGCACGAGGTCCCCCGGTCCGGCGGCCACCGCCTCGGCCACCGCCCGCCGCCAGGCGCGGGCCTGGCCGAGGGAGAGCACGTCGTTGGTGCGGTCGTACTTGGCCGCGACGTCGTCGAACATGGCGGCGACTTCGTGCGGCTGCTTGTCCAGAGAGGCTCGGGTCACGCCCCCATTGTTCACCCTCGCACGGACACCCCGACCAACGGGGCGCACCGACGGGCCGTACCGACGGGTCACCCCGCCCGGCGCGGCGCCCTCAGTGCTGCCCGCGCCGCCCGCCCGCGCGCCGCTTCCGCCGGGAGCGCTTGCCGTGCGTGATCGCGGGCATCCCGTCCGCCAGTGCCTCCGTCGCCAGGGCGAGGTTGGCGGCCAGCCGCCCCTGCCCGGCGCGGATCGCGACGGCCTTCCGGTGCCGCCAGATGCGCAGCACGCAGACCGCGAAGAGCACCACGGCGACCGGCACGCTGAACCGGGCGAGGCCCACCCCGACCGGCTGCGGGTAGGTGTCGCCGCAGATCCGCACCGCGCCCGCGTCGTCGGCCGCGTGCTCCAGGCAGATCGAGTCACCGACCTTGGCGCCGTCGGCGAGCGGCAGCGCGGCCGCGGTGTGCGACTGCCCGCCCACCCGGTAGCTGACGGCGCTGTAGGTGCCGCCGCCGGTGGGGAGCTGGGTGACGACGCCCTCGACTCTCACCGGGTGCGCCTCGATCCGGTCGGCCTGGTCGGCCTGACGCCAACCGAGCAGGCACATGCCGACGGCCAGCACGGCGCTGAGCACGGCGGCGAGGTACCAACCACGGCCCAACCGCGGGGCGCGCGGCGGGGGAACGATCGCGGTTCGCATGGTTCCTGTCCTGGCTTGCCTTCGGGACCGGGGACGCGGCCCCGCCACCCGCGGGCACGGGCGGTGGTGTGGTGAGGGTACGGAGTGAGCTGTCCGGGATCGTATCCGCTGGCGGGCCCTCAGGTCACGGCGAAGGGACAATCACCCCCGGCCACCGGCACCGGAGTTCGAGTGCACACGAAGGAAGTCCCGTGCACGGCAAGGGAATCGGTCTACTGACGAGTACGTCACACCGGCGCTGCCGATCCCGGCCCGTCCGACGCCGTTCGTCCGCCGCTCCCCGGCCGGTCCGCACCGGCCCGCACCGGCCCGCAGCGGCCCCGCTCAGCGCCGGCGGTACACCAACCGCCCGCCCAGCACCGTGGCCAGGCACCCGCCCGCCGCCGGCTCGGCGAGCCCGTCCCCCGCGGCCGCGGCCGCGAACACCGCGAAGTCGGCCCGGTCGCCGACCGCCACCCGCCCGTGCACGGCCTGCGCGAAGGGCAGCACGGCGAGCGGGTCCAACGGCCCCGCACCCTCGTCCCCCGAAGCCCCCCAAGCCCCTGGAGCCCCCGAAGCCCCCGCCGAGACCGGCGAGCCCGAAACCCCCGCCGAGCCCGAAGCCCCCGAAGCCCCCGCCAGCCCCACCAGCCCCGACCGCGCCACCGCCGTCCGCACCGACGCCCGTTCGAACGGCCCGGCCACCGCCGTCACCCCGAACCCGAGCATCCGCTGCAGCCCGCGCCGCGCACTCGCCCCGCACCGCGTCTCGTCCGTTGATCCGGCGAGCCCGTCCGCCACCGGCTCGACGCCGATCTCCTCCCGCGGATCCGGGTGGTACGCCCGCTCCAGCAGCCAGTGCCCGTAGGGGTTGCGCAGCCCGGGCGCGAGCACCGCCGAGCCCCAGTCCCGCACCCGCGCGCCCGGGTGCGCCGCCGCCAGCTCCGGGTACGGCCCGACCGCCTCGACGCGCTCGCCACGCACCACCACCGCCCCGTCCGGGAAGGACGGGGCGGTCGGATCGGCCGGGTCGGGCAGCACGAGGGCCGCCCGGTGCAGGGTCAGCACGGTTGCGGGGAGGGCCTCAGTTGTCCAGGATCTTCAGCTCGGGGTGCGCGGTGCCGCCCTCGATCGCCGTGGAGGCGATGTGCGAGGCGACCCGCGGGTCGACCGGGTCGTCGGCCGGGTCCTCCAGCACCCGCAGGTGCTCGTACGTGGTGGAGCGCTGCGCCGGGACGCGGTCGGCGGCCCGGATCAGGTGGATCAGCTCGGTGAGGTTGGAGCGGTGCTTGGCGCCGGCCGCCGAGACGACGTTCTCCTCCAGCATGACCGAGCCGAGGTCGTCCGCGCCGTAGTGCAGCGACAGCTGGCCCGCCTCCTTGCCGGTGGTCAGCCAGGAGCCCTGGATGTGGGCGACGTTGTCGAGGAACAGGCGGGCGATGGCGATCATCCGCAGGTACTCGAAGACGGTCGCCTGGGTCGACCCCTTCAGGTGGTTGTTCTGCGGCTGGTAGGTGTACGGGATGAAGGCCCGGAAGCCGCCGGTGCGGTCCTGCACGTCGCGGATCATCCGCAGGTGCTCGATCCGCTCGGCGTTGGTCTCGCCGGTGCCCATCAGCATGGTGGAGGTGGACTCGACGCCGAGGCCGTGCGCGACCTCCATGATCTCCAGCCAGCGCTCGCCGGACTCCTTCAGCGGGGCGATCGCCTTGCGCGGACGCTCCGGCAGCAGCTCGGCGCCGGCGCCGGCGAAGGAGTCCAGGCCCGCCTTGTTGATCCGGGCGATCGCCTCCTCGATGGAGACGCCCGAGATCCGGGACATGTGCTCGACCTCGGAGGCGCCCAGCGAGTGGATCACCAGCTGCGGGAAGTCGGCCTTGATCGCCGAGAACGCGCGCTCGTAGTACTCCACGCCGTAGTCCGGGTGGTGGCCGCCCTGGAACATGATCTGGGTGCCGCCCAGCTCGACGGTCTCGGCGCAGCGGCGCAGGATCTCGTCGAGCTCGCGGGACCAGCCCTTGTCGCTCTTCGGCGGCACGTAGAACGCGCAGAACTTGCACGCCGTCACGCAGACGTTGGTGTAGTTGATGTTCCGCTCGATGATGTACGTCGCGATGTGCTCGGTACCGGCGTAGCGGCGGCGGCGCACCGCGTCGGCGGCGGAGCCGAGCGCGTGCAGCGGCGCGGAGCGGTAGAGCTCCAGCGCCTCCTCCGGAGTGATCCGGCCGCCGGCGGCGGCCCGGTCGAGCACGGCCTGCAGGTCGGTGCTGGACGCATCGAGGGTGGTCGCTGCGAGCTCGGTCACCTGGCGGCCTTCTCTCTCTCAAGTGCTACTCGGGTACGGCCGAACCAGCCTACGCCAGGCCTTTCGGGCACTTTCAGCCCGCCGCCCCGTTCACCCGGTGCATCGTCCCGGTCGGGTTCCCACCCGGCGGATCCGCGGAGGTGAACCGGATCGTCCCGTCGGCCTGCAGGGTGAGCGTTTCGGCGTTGGCGCCGCCGGTGCAGGCGCCGGGCAGCGAGGAGCGGACCAGCCGGGACCGGAACACCAGCCGGGTGTCGGAGACGGAGGTGAGCGTCCAGCTGCCCTCGCAGCTGATCGGGATCAGTCCGGTGACGGCGTTGCGGCTGGTGGTGGTCTCCTGACCGATCGCCGCCGGACGGACGGTCAGCGTGGTGGTGCCGCCTGGCAGGCTCTTGTCGGTGACCATGTCCCCGCTCCAGGTGCCCAGGAACGCGGCCGGCACCGCGTTGGGGCCGCCCGTCGAGGGCGCCGCGCCGGTCGGGGAGGCCGCGGGCGTCGCGGGGTTCGAGGCCGTGGCGGAGGCGGACGGGGCCGCTGACGGGAGCGCTGACGGGGAGTCCGTCCCGCCCGGGCCGGTGGACGGGACCGGCAGCGGTCCTGCGGCCGGGGCCACCGGATCGTCGTCCCGGTGCGACCACTCGTACAGGCCGAACCCGGAGCCCCCGAGCGCCGCGGCCACCAGCACCGCCACCGTCGCGAGCCCGGCCGGCCGCCGCCACCACGACGCACCGGCCGTGCCCGGCGCCTCACGCTCCCCCGATCCCGACCCCGACGCCGCCCCCGCCCCCGCCCCCGACGCCGAGCCCACCGGCGAGCCCGGCGGCGGCCCCACCCCCGACCCCGCCCCCGGCGCCCGGTGGCCCCCGGGCACATAGGTCGGCGTCGCCACCGCCTCGGCCCCGCCCGCCGCCCCGGACTCGTCCTCCAGGTCCAGCAGCTCCACCGCGCTGCGGCCCACCCCCGCCGCCAGCTCCGGCGGCAGGAAGCCCCACAGCCGGGCGGCGCCCTGGCGGTCCGGGTCCAGCCGGGCGGCGAGGTGCTGCGGGGTGGGCCGGGCGGCCGGGTCCTTGGCCAGGCAGTCGAGGACGACCGCCCGCAGCCGCTCGGGCAGTCCGGCGACGTCGGGCTCCTCGTGCAGCACCCGGTAGAGCAGGACGGCCGCGCTGACCCCCTCCCCGAAGGGGTGCACTCCGGTGGCGGCGTAGGCCAGTACGGCGCCGAGCGCGAAGACGTCCCCGGCCGGCCCGACGGGCTGCCCGGCCGCCTGTTCGGGTGACATGAAGCCCGGCGAACCGACCACATGACCCGAACGGGTGAAGCCGCTGGTCGCGTCCAGTGCCCTGGCGATGCCGAAGTCGATCAGCCGCGGCCCGTCCAGGGTCAGCAGCACGTTGGACGGTTTGACGTCGCGGTGCACCAGGTCGAGCCCGTGCACGTGGGCGAGCGCCCCGGCGAGCCCGACGCCGAGGGCGCGGACGGCCGGTTCGGGCAGCGGCCCGTACTGCTGGACGGCGGCGGTGAGCGAGGGCCCGGCCACGTAGCCGGTGGCGACCCAGGGCCGCTCGCCCTCGGTGTCGGCGTCCAGGACCGGCGCGGTCCAGGTGCCGCCGACCCGCCGGGCGGCGGCCACCTCGTGCCGGAACCGGGCGCGGAACTCGGCGTCGTCCGCCAGCTCCGGGCGCACCACCTTCACGGCGACGGTGCGTCCGCCGGCCGTCCGGCCGAGGTAGACCCGGCCCATCCCGCCCGAGCCGAGCCGCCGCAGCAGCCGGTAGGCGCCCACCTGACGCGGGTCGTCCGACCCCAGTGCCCGCATGGCCCCGCACGCTCCCCTCGCACCGGCTCGCGCGGCACCGGGCGGGTTTGCCCGGCCGCGAAAGCCGCTTCCGGAGCGCCTCCCGCGGGCCACCCGCCGGACGCGCCTCGGGGCAGACCGTACCGGGCCGGGCCGTGCCGGATCAGCCCCGACGACGCGATCGGTGCGAAGGGTTCACGGACCGACCGGCAGCGCGGCCGGCTCCAGCAACCGCACCGCCACGTCCGGCGCGAAGCCGCTGTCGTGCGCGACCCGCCGGGCGAACTCGGCGACCCCGGCCAGCTGCCGCTCGCCGAGCGAGAAGTCGAGCGCCTCGCTGAAGTAGCGCTCCAGCACGTCCGCCCCGAAGGCCTCCCAGCGGGCGGCCTGCTCGGCGACCTTGGCGGCCTCCACCAGCGAGAGGTCGCGGGACTCCAGGAAGGCGCGGTGCACGGCCGCGGTCAGCTCCGGGCAGCGCTCGGCGAACTCGCGGCGCACGGCCCAGACCGCGAAGACGAACGGCAGGCCGGTCCACTCCTTCCACATCTCGCCGAGGTCGTGGACGGTCAGCCCGAGGTCGGCGGCCTGCCCGAGGTAGGCGCGCAGCGCCGGGTCGCCGATCAGGACGGCGGCGTCGGCCTCGGCGAGCATCGCGCTGAGGTCCGGCGGGCAGCTGAAGTAGTCGGGGCGCACGCCCTCGCGCTCCTCCAGGAGCAGCCGGGCGAGCCGGACCGAGGTGCGGCTGGTGGAGCCGAGGGCGACGCGGCGGCCGTCGAGGTCGGCGAGCGGCACCTTGCTCACGATCAGGCAGGACATCACCGGGCCGTCGCTGCCGACCGCGATGTCGGGCAGGACGAGCAGGTCGTCGGCGTTGCGCAGGTACTCCACGCAGGTGATCGGACCGATGTCCAGGGCACCCTCGACGAGCCGGTCGCTCAGCTTCTCCGGGGTGTCCTTGGTGAGGTCCAGATCGAGCAGATTGCCCGTCCTGGCGAGCCCCCAGTAGAGGGGAACGCAGTTCAGGAACTGAATATGGCCGACCCTGGGCCTGAGCGGGGGGTTCTCTCCGACCGGGGTGTTCTGGGGCTCCCGCGTTTGCGCGTCCGGTGTTTGTGCGTCCGGTGCTGCCACTGCGCCGCTCCCTTGCTGTTCGTGCGCCTCCCCGCAGCGTATGCCCGCCGTTCACAGCGGCTCGCACCGGCCACCCGACACGCCCTCACACGCCCCCAACGCCCCTTTCTGCGCCCGCTCCCGGCCTTACGACACGCGCCTTCCGCGCCGCAAGCGACCTCTGGTCGTCACAGCGGCCGCATGCTAGCGTTGCCCTCAGTTGCAGTTTGATTCCCCTTGCAGTACTTGAAGCCTGCGGAGCATGTAACCGCGGGCTTTTTGTAGTTTTTCAGCAATATCGAAAAACTTCGGACTCGTCCGGAGGCAGGGCGATCAGCGCAGCGGACCGGGGGCCACACGGTGTGGTCCCCGACACGCCTCGCAAGGAGAACGGCATGGCCACGGGAACCGTCAAGTGGTTCAACGCTGAGAAGGGCTTCGGCTTCATCGCCCAGGAGGGCGGCGGCCCGGACGTCTTCGTTCACTACTCCGCCATCAACGCGAACGGCTTCCGTTCGCTGGAGGAGAACCAGGCGGTCACCTTCGACGTCACCCAGGGCCCGAAGGGTCCGCAGGCGGAGAACGTCACCGCCGTCTGACCATCCTCTGATGATCTGATCGCTCGGGACCCCGACGGGTCCACCGGCGGCTCCCGACAGCCGTCACCATGAGCACAAGAGCAGTACCCAAGGGGGCCCGCCCGTCGGCGGGCCCCCTGCCTTTTCGAGCGGGGCTCGAAGAGGCGCGGAGAACGCGGAAGGGCCCTCCCCCGGTGATGGGGGAGGGCCCTTCCGCGTAGGTCGACGCGGGTCGAGGTCGACGCGGGTCGAGGTCGACGCGGGTCGGGGTCGCCGGGGATCAGGCGGCGGCAGGGCTCGCGACGGCACCCGCGGGGGCGCCCGCCGGGGCGTCCTCGCCGTACAGGTCGCCCGAGGGGTTGTTGTACGCGGCCACGTCGAGGATCTTCTCCCGTGCGGCCACCACGACCGGCACCAGGACCTGACCGGCGACGTTGGTCGCGGTGCGCATCATGTCCAGGATCGGGTCGATGGCGAGCAGCAGGCCGACGCCCTCCAGCGGCAGGCCCAGGGTGGACAGGGTGAGCGTCAGCATGACGATCGCACCGGTGAGGCCCGCGGTGGCGGCCGAGCCGACCACCGAGACGAAGGCGATCAGGATGTAGTCCTTGATGCCGAGGTCGATGTTGTAGACCTGGGCGACGAAGATCGCGGCGATCGCCGGGTAGATCGCGGCGCAGCCGTCCATCTTGGTGGTGGCGCCGAACGGCACCGAGAAGGAGGCGTACTCGCTCGGGACGCCGAGGCGCTCGGTGACGCGGCGGGTGACCGGCAGGGTGCCGACCGAGGATCGCGAGACGAAGGCCAGCTGGATCGCGGGCCAGGCGCCCTTGAAGAAGTGCAGCGGGTTGAGGCCGGCGGCGAAGCGCAGCAGCAGCGAGTAGACGACGAACAGGACCAGCGCGCAGCCGACGTAGATGTCGAGGGTCAGCGTGGCGAAGGGCTTGAGCAGGTCCCAGCCGTACTTGGCGACGGACTTGCCGATCAGGCCGAGGGTGCCGAGCGGGGAGAGCCGGATGACCCACCACAGCGCGGTCTGGGTCAGCTCCAGCACGGACTCGCTGAGCTTGAGGACCGGCTCGGCCTTGGCGCCGAGCTTGATGACCGCCGCGCCGACCACGACCGCCATGAAGACGATCTGCAGCACGTTCACCTTGGCGAAGGCGTCGACGATGTTGGTCGGGAAGATCCCGGTCAGGAAGTCGATCCAGGTGCCCTTGGAGTCGAGCGCCTTGAGGCCCTCGGTCTTCAGGTTGGTGCCCCGGCCGGGGTTGGTCAGCAGGCCCAGGCCCAGGCCGATGCCGACCGCGATCAGCGAGGTGACCATGAACCAGAGCAGCGTGCGGGTGGCGAGTCGGGCCGCGTTGGTGACGTTGCGCAGGTTGGCGACGCTCACCACGATCGCGGTGAACACCAGCGGCGGCACGGCCAGCTTGAGCAGCTGGACGAAGATCTTGCCGATCGTCTCCAGGGTGGTGGCCAGCCAGGAGATGTCGGCGGCGCGGGCCAGGTAGCCGAGACCGACGCCGAGCACCAGGCCGGCGACGATCTGCACCCAGAACGGTGTCTTGCGGATACGGGCGAGCACGGACGGCGACGAGGTCGCCTCGGGCGCTGTGGACATGGGGGTGCGACTCCGGGGGAGGGCGTGGCTGAACGGTGAGGTGTGGGGCGGAGCGGGCGGCACGGCGCGGGGCCGGACGGAAGGGGTCGGGGCCCCCGGTCAGGGGCGTGCCGCCGACGTACAGCTCAGGGCAGTACAGCGCATGGCGCGACAACGGCGCGGGCTGTCCACAGCACCGGTCAGAGCGCACGGGCGGGCGGCGCCGGGCAGGAGGCCCGGTCCGTGCGTCCGCAGTGCGTCTGAGGCTGACATGGCCGATACGTTAGCAGTAAAGGTTTGAGATGTTCAAAGTACTTGTTTGAGATCGTCCGAAACCCCTCCCTGCCTTGCTGCCGAGGTCCGGACACGAACGACGCTGACGCCCCATCAGTCCGGACCGACGGTCCGATTGACCGGCGAGCAGTTATACGTATAACCTTGACGGCGTCCCCGCCCCCGCCTGCCCAGACCGGAGAAGACGCCGATGGGCTACCTCGCCCTGCTCCGCGCCCCGCACGTGACCCGCCTGCTCCTCGGCACCCTGCTCGGCCGCCTGCCCGCCGGCATGACCGCCCTGGTGATCGCCCTCGCCCTGCGCGAGGCCGGCGCGCCGTACGGGCGGATCGGGCTGGCCACCGCCGCGTACGCGATCTCGGCGGCCGTCGGCGGGCCGGTCCTCGGCCGGATCGTGGACCGCACCGGGCAGCCGCGCATCCTGCTCGCCTCGGCCGTGGTGGCCGGCGGCGGATACGCCCTGCTCGCCCTCGCTCCCGGCTCCGCGCTCGCCGCGCCGGTCGGCGCCGCGGTCGCCGGCCTCGCCATGCCCCCGCTGGAGCCCTGCCTGCGCTCGCTCTGGCCGGACGTCGTCGAGGCCGAGCAGCTCGACACCGCCTACGCCTTCGACTCCGCCTCCCAGCAGATCCTCTACGTCGCCGGGCCGCTGGCCGTCGCCGGGATCGCCGGCCTGTTCAGCCCGGTCGTCGCGCTCTGGGTGGCCGCCGGACTGGGCCTGGCCGGCGCGCTGATCGTGGCCACCACCGCACCGGCCAGGGCCTGGCGCGCCCCGGTCCGCGAGCACTCCGCCGGACTGCTCGGACCGCTGCGCTCCCCCGGCCTGGTGCTGCTGCTGGTCGGGCTGGCCGGGGCCGGCTGGGCCGTCGGCGCGCAGAACGTGCTGTTCATCGCCTACGCCGAACGCCACACCGGCGCGCTGCCGGGCGGCGCGGGCACCCTGCTGGCGCTGGCGGCGCTCGGCGGACTGCTCGGCGCGCTCGCCTACGGCGCGGTCAAGTGGCGGCACACCACCGCCACCCGCACCTGGGTGATGGCGCTCGCGATGGCCGCCAGCTACCTGCCGCTGATCGCCCTGCCCGGGCCGTACCCGATGGCCGCACTGGCCTTCCTCTCCGGGATCATGCTGGCGCCCCTGCTCGCGGCGGCGTTCGTGCTGGTCGCCGAGCTGGCGCCGACCGGCACCGTCACCGAGGCCTTCGCCTGGCTGGTCACGCTGTTCGCCACCGGCAACTCGCTCGGCTACGCCGTCTCCGGCAGCCTCGCCGAGAGCTCGCTGCAGTCGGTCGCGCTGTGCGCGGCGGGCGGGATCGCCCTCGGCGGGCTGCTGCTGTTCGGCTCCCGGCGCTGGTTCCACCCGGCGCCGGTCGTGCCGGGCGCGGCCCGGCCCGTCCCGGTGGGCTGAGCCCACCCCACGAACGACTGCGCCCACCGGTGGTCTGGCCGGTGGGCGCAGTCCTCTCCCCGTCCGGTCCGACCGGGCGAACCTCCGGGACCGGGGCGCTACGCCGAGGCCGTGGAGGCCCGCAGCACCAGCGAGGTGGCCAGCGGCGCGACCGGCTCCACCCGCTCCCCGCGCAACAGGCCCGCCAGTGCGGCGGCGCCCGCCCGGCCCAGCTCCTCGCCGGGCAGGTCGACGGTGGTCAGCGGCGGGGCGAGCAGCGCGGCCACCGGGACGTTGTCCATACCGACCACGGACACGTCCTCCGGCACCCGCAGCCCCAGCTCGGCGGCGGCCTGGTAGACCCCGGAGGCGACCACGTCGTCGTCGCAGATCACCGCGCGCGGCCGGTCCGACCGCGCCAGCAGCCGGTCCGCCACGGTCCGCGCGGCCCGGTGCCCCTCGTTCAGGCTCACGCCCAACTCCACGACGTCCAGGCCGAGTTCCCGCACCGCCCGCTCGAAGGCGGCCTGTCGCACCCGGAAGGTGTACGCGGAGTGGGTGGAGCGCAGCCGGCCGATCCGGCGGTGGCCGAGCGCGGCCAGGTGCTCGACGGCGGCGCGCATCCCGCCGGCCACGTCGAGCTCGACGGTCGGGCGGGTGCGGTCGGTGCCCGGGTCGGCGTCCAGGAAGACGGCGGGGGTGTCGGCGGGCAGCTCACCGAGCTGGCTGTCGTCCGGGGAGCAGATCAGCAGGCCGTCGAAGCGCCCGGCGGTGGCGGCCTCGGCGAGGGTGGCGCTGCCCCAGCCGGAACTCACCACGACGGCCAGGCCGTTGCGGCCGGCCTCCTGGTGGACGCCGTCCAGCACCCGGCCGAAGAACGGGCCCTGGAGGTTCGGCACCGCGAGCAGGATCATCCCGCTGCGGCCCAGCCGCAGCTGCCGGCCGGCCGCCTGCGGACGGTAGCCGAGGCTGCGGGCGGCCTCCCGGACCCGTTGCCGGGTGGCCTCGGAAACCCGCCGCCCGGCCTCGGCACCGGAGAAGACCAGCGACACGGTGGCCTGGGAGACCCCGGCGAGCCGGGCCACGTCCCGCCCGGTGGGCCGGCGCACGGGGGCCGGCCAGGTCCCGAGCTCGCTCTCGGCGGACGACGAGTCGGGCGACGAACCGGACGACAAGTCGGACGACGACTTGGGCGACGAGCCGGACGGCTGCGCGGACGGCTCGGACTGCAGCTCGACCGGCTGCTCGGACGGCACGGGATCCGGGGTGGCGGGCACGGCGGCTGCGGCGGCGGCTCGGCGGTCGGGGGTGGGGCCGGGGTCAGTTCTGCCCGGCGGTCGCCGCGCGGGCGGCGTCGTCGGCGGCGTCCTCCTCGGCGTTCTGCGCGGCGATCCGGTCGGCGGTACGGCTGCGGATCCCGGTGACCTTGCCGCTGATCTGGGCGGACATCTCGTCACGCTGCTTGCTCAGCAGGGCGTAGCTGAGCGGCGCGGAGGCGATCGCGGCCAGCAGGAAGAGGAAGATCACGCCCGCCTCGCCGCTGACCGGAATGACCTGGAAGTGCCCGAGCAGCAGGGCCACCAGCAGGCACCCGAGGAAGATGCTGACCCGCATGGAGGTGTAGCGGAGCGTGGCGTGCGACTTTCCCGGGCCGTTGCTGCTCACTGGAACACATCCTTCTCGTTGCGCGGGGCGGGCCGGCGGGGCGGCCGGCGGGGTCGGGGCGGGTCCTCCAGTCAAGCATGCCTGACGCCCGGCGCGGCCGGGGCCCCTCCTGCCCGGTGCCGGACGGGGAGGGCGGGCCGCCCGCCGCGGCCGGCCGCCGCCGCCCGGGGACCGGGATCAGCGCAGATCGAGCCACATCGTGATGTCGTCGCGGTCGTCCCCGGGGGCGACCCGGATCGCGGCCGGCACCCGACCGACCTCGCGGTAGCCGCTGCGGGCGTAGAACTGCTCCAGTCCCAGGCCGCCGCGCGCGGTGAGCCGCAGCGACTGCAGGCCCCACTCCCTGGCGACCCGCTCGGCCTCGGCGAGCAACTCGGCGCCGTGGCCCCGGCCCTGGCAGTCGGGGTGCACCATGACCCGCTTGAGCATCCGCCAGTGCTCCATCGGGCCGAAGCGCATCGACGCGAAGAACAGCACGCCCACCAGCCGGCCGGTGTCGGCGTCGTGCGCGGCCAGCAGCCGGTCCGGACCGTCCGGGCCGACCCCGTCGAACTGGTGGTCGGCGGTGTCCCACACCTCCTCCTCGGTGACCGGCGCCACGAAGCCGACCGCGCCGCCGGCGTTGGTCACGTCGGTCCAGAGGCGGACGATCTCCGTCCGCAGGTCGGGGTCGAGCTTGGGATCCAGCGTGAAGGTGAGCGCCATGGAGCGGAGCCTAGACCTCCGCGGTGACGGCCTTCCCGCCGACACCGGCAGCCCCGCCGGCCCCGGCAGCACCGGCAGCACCGCCGGCACCGGTCGTGCCCGGCCGGTCGGTCCGCCCGGTCCGCAGCGCCAGGCAGAGCCCGACCGCGACCGCGCACAGCCCGCCGGCGCCGTACCAGGTCAGGTCGTAGTTGCCGAGCGCGTCGCGGGCCAGGCCCGCCAGCCCGGCGACGACGGCCGCACCGATCTGGTGGGCGGCCAGGACCCAGCCGAAGACGATCGGGGCGTCCTCGCCGAAGTGCCGGCGGCACAGCGCGACGGTCGGCGGCACGGTGGCGACCCAGTCCAGGCCGTAGAAGACCACGAAGGCCAGGATCGGCGGGTGCAGCGAGCCGGCCAGCAGCTGCGGCAGCAGGAGCAGGGAGAGGCCGCGCAGCCCGTAGTAGACCGTCAGCAGCACCCGGGAGTCGAGCCGGTCGGTGAGCCAGCCGCTGAAGACGGTGCCGACCACGTCGAAGACGCCGATCAGGGCGAGCAGGCTCGCCGCGGTGGTGACCGGCATGCCGTGGTCGTGCGCGGCCGGGATGAAGTGGGTGCCGACCAGGCCGGCGGTGGTGGCGCCGCAGATCGCGAAGGAGCCGGCCAGCAGCCAGAAGGCCCGGGTGCGGGCGGCGGAGCGCAGCACCCGCAGCGAGCGGGCCAGCGCGCGGGTGTCACCGACGGGCGGGGCCGGCGGCTCCTCGGTGGCGCCGTAAGGGAGCAGGCCGACGTCGGCGGGCCGCTCGCGCATCAGCAGCAGGACCGGGACGGCGACGGCACTGGCGGCGAGCGAGACCACGACCACGGCCGAGCGCCAGCCGTGCTGTTCGACCAGCCAGGCGCCGACCGGCAGGAAGACCAGGTTCCCGGCCGCGCCGGCGGCGGTCAGCACGCCGGTGACCAGGCCCTGGCGCGCCCGGAACCAGCGACCGGTGATGGTGGTGGCGAAGGCGCCGGCCATCGAGCCGCTGCCGAGGCCGACCAGCACGCCCCAGCAGAGCACCAGTTGCCAGGGCTCGCGCATCAGCATGGTGAGCCCGGAGCCGACCGAGATGGTCAGCAGCGCGCAGACCACCACGAGGCGCACCCCGAACCGGTCCATCAGGGCGGCGGCGAACGGGGCGGTGAGGCCGTAGAGGGTCAGGTTGACGGAGGTGGCGCTGGAGATGGTCCCGAGCGACCAGCCGAACTCGTTGTGCAGGGCGTCCATCATCAGGCTCGGGGTGGAGCGGAAGCCGGCCGAGCCGAGCAGGACGAGCAGGGAGACGCCGGCCACCACCCAGGCGTAGTGCACCCGGGGGCGCCCGGCCTGCGCGGCCCGTTCGGGGCCGGCCGGCCGTGCGGCAGCCGGATCGGGAACGGTCGGGCCGGAATCGGCCGGGTCGGACATGGTCGGACCGGAGTCGGCCGGGCCGGGAACGCTCGGACCGGAGTCGGCCGGATCGGGGAGGGGCGTGGTGGGGGCGAGGGCGCTGCGTTCGGTCACGCGACGAGTGTTCCGGGCCGCCGCGCCCCGGACGAGTGGCCTGAATGACAGCTTTCGCAAGGATCGGGCCACGACCCGGCGTACGCTGTCCCGGACCCACCGACAGCCGAGGGGACCTCATGGCGCACCTGGTCGCGGTACTCGCCCTGGAGGGCGTGATCGCCTTCGAACTCGGCATCCCGGCCCGCATCTTCGGCGGCGCCAAGGACCCGGCCGGACGGCCCTTCTACGAGGTGGCCACCTGCACCCTGGACGGGCGGCCGGTCGCCACCAGCGCCGACTTCCGGGTCGCCGTCGACCACGGTCCCGAGCTCCTGGAACGGGCCGACACGGTGGTGATCCCGGCCTCCGCCGACTCCAGCCCGGCGGTCGCCGACGCCTGCTTCACCCCCGCACTGGCCGCCGCGCTGGCCCGGATCCGGCCCGGCACCCGGCTGATGTCGATCTGCACCGGCTCGTTCATCCTGGCCGCCGCCGGCTTGCTGGACGGCCGCCCGGCCACCACCCACTGGCGCTACACCGACCGCTTCGCCCGGCTGTTCCCCGCGGTGCGGCTCGACCCGGACGTGCTCTACACCGACGACGGCGACATCCTCACCTCGGGCGGGGTCGCCGCCGGGGTGGACCTCTGCCTGCACGTGGTGCGCCGCGACCACGGCAGCGCGGTGGCCAACGCGGTGGCCCGCAACTGCCTGGTGCCGCCGTGGCGCGAGGGCGGCCAGAAGCAGTACGTGGAGGCCCCGAGCCCGGTGGACGCCGGCGACCACGGCACCACCGCGGTGCGCGCCTGGGCGCTGGAGCACCTGGACCGGCCGCTCACCCTGCGCCTCCTCGCCGACCGGGCGGGCATGAGCGTACGGACCTTCACCCGGCGGTTCCGCGAGGAGACCGGCGCCAGCCCCGGCCAGTGGATCACCACTCAGCGCACCGAACGCGCCCGCCAGCTGCTGGAACGCACCGATCTGACGATCGACCAGGTCGCCCGGGAGTCCGGTTTCGGCACCGCCGCCTCGTTGCGGCTGCAACTACGCGGCCGCCTCGACGTGGCGCCCAGCGCCTACCGACGCACCTTCCGCGCCGCCCCCCGGTAGTCCGCGGGCAGGCCCGCCGGCGGACTCGTCGACGGATCCGCCGGCGACAGCACGGGCAACGCACGGGCAACGCACGGGCAAGGTCCCGGAACCGGCCCCGGTGGTGGCCGGATTCCGCCGCTCCACGGAGACGCAGTGGATGGCGGCAGGCCGCGCGCACCCCGAGCACGGCACGGCACACCGCCATCCAACCGCGACGCGCGGGCCCTGAACCCGCGCCGCGGCCTCCGCACTCGCCGAGGAACGGTCCGCGACCGGCAGTCCGCGGCCCCCCTCGCTGACACGATCCCCCTGGACAGCGGCACCGCGGCGGTGGACGGACGAACCCCTCGGCGTCCCCTCGCGTCGGAGAGCCGCACCCAAGCGTGATCAGTCGGATACGTCACGTCAATGGGTAGTCGGAAATTCGGAATGGTTGCGTCACCTTTCGGCCGGTGATCGCCACGGCGCCGCGGCCACCGGGAAAGCCGCTATTGCGCCAAAGCCGCCCAGTCCACGTCGGCCAGCGGATCGGCCGGCCGGGCGTCGGCACCGATCTCGCACCAGACCCGCTTGCCCGAGCCGTCCGGGTACCAGCCCCAGCGCTCGCAGAGCAGCTCGACCAGCTCCAGGCCGCGCCCGTTGGTCGCATCCTCGTCGGCCCCGGCGTGCCGCGGGGCGGGGGCGGCCTGGCTCGCGTCGGCGACCTCCACCCGCAGCGGGGCGACCGACCCGCTCGCCTCCCGCGGCTCCTCCTCGGTCATCGGCAGGCAGAGCCGCAGTACCGCCGGGCAGCCGGTGTGCACCACGGCGTTGGTCACCAGCTCCGAGACCACCAGCACCACCGTCTCGGCCATCGGCGCGTCCGGGTCCACCCCGTGGTTCAGCAGCCGCGAGCGCACCCACCGACGGGCCCGGCCGACCTCGGCGGGGTCCGCCTGCACCGCAAGCTGTACCTGAAGAACCTGCACCGCTCCACCACCCGCACTCGCAGTTCGGCCTAAGTCCCGATCGGGCCGGATCGACCGGCCGGCGGGCCCTCGCACTCCGCCCGGCGCCACCCGGGCCGCACCCGGGCGACCGCCCGGTCCGTCCACCCGCGCCCACTCGTCCGCGCCGACTCGTCGGTCGCGCACCGGCCGCGACACGAATACGCCTCAGGATGAGCGGGCCGACGGACCGCAGCAAGCGCTTCGGGCATATTCCGGCGATCGGGGGACAGGGCAGTGCATACTGTCCCGCTCACTCTCACGAGCCTCGTACCGGCGCTCGTCCGGCCCGGGCCGAACCGCCGGTCCCAGCGGGCGCGTCCGGCTGCTCGCGCGGATCCGGCGCGGGTCGTCGGCCACGCCCTGGTCCGGAACCTACCGCCGGACACCCCCGGTGCCCCGCCCGCCACTCGCGAACCACCCGTGCGACATATGTCCAGCAGGTCTCGAACAGCGGCATCGGCGGACGGTCCCACGAACGGACCGTCGCACCATGTGACCATCCCCGCCCGATCGACGGTCCACGCCCGGCCGACGGTCCACCCGGGCCGACGGTCCACGGCGATCCGCGAGGACCGGTTCCGTTCTTGCCGGATTCCGTCCACTGCGGACCGGCCGCAAGATACCGTTGGGTAAGCCAGCGACCCCGGGCAGGAGGGTGGTTCCCGATGGCCACCCCGGAGCGGCCCCCGCGCTGGGACGAGCAGCTGCAACGCCGCCTCGCGCGCGGCGAGGAGACGGCGCTCGGCGAACTCTACGACCAGCTCGCGCCGATGGTGCACGGTCTGGCCGGACGGATACTGGCCGACCAGGCCGCCGCCGCCCAGCTGACCCGGGAGATCTTCGCCCACGTCTGGGAGCACCCCGAGGACTTCGACCCCGCCGAGGGCACCCTGCGCTCCTGGCTCGGCGCCCTCACCCACCGCCGCGCCGTCGAACGGCTGCGGGCGCGGCGGGCCGCCGAGCACGGGCCGGGCGGCGACCTCCGGGGCGCCGAGGCGGAGATCCGCGCCGTGGCCACCGCCGCGCGCATCCAGTACGTGGTCGACTCCCTGCCCCAACCCCTGCGTGAGACCATCGCGGTGACGTACTACGACGGCCGCACCTACCGGGAGACGGCCCGGCTGCTCGGCATCAGCGAGCAGGCCGCCAAGCAGCGGATGCGGCTCGGACTGGAGCTGCTGGCCACCGAACTGGCCGAGGAGCGCGCCCGCCAGGACGAAGCCGGGGACGGGGAGACGTGAGCAGCACTGAGGAGCAGCACGACGCCCTGCGCTCGCTGCTCGGCGCCTGGGCCCTCGGTGCCTGTCCGACCCGCGACGCCGCCGACCTGGAACAGCACCTGCGCGGCTGCCCGGAGTGCGCCGAGGAGGGTGCCCGACTGCGCGACGCGGCCGGCTGGCTCTCCCTGGACGAGCCGCTGGACCAGCCCGGCTCGCTGCGCCAGCAGGTGCTCGACTGGTGCCTGGCCCGCCGACCGGCCGAACTGCCCGTCCCCGCCTGGGGCATGCCGTACACCGCGGAGACCGCCAAGCTCGACGCGCTGCTGCGCGACCTCGGCCCGGAGGAGTGGCAGGAGGTGGCCGAACTGCCGTGGCACGGCGGCACCGAGCGGCTGCGCCCGGCCGAGGTGCTCTCCCGACTGACCGCGGTGGACGGCTTCCTGGCGCTCGCCCTCGGCCTGCCCGACCCGGTGCCCGCCGCCCCGGGCGCCCCCGCACCGGGCGCCGCCGCCGCGGCCACCGGACGACGGGTGCCGCCGCAGGACCCAGCCGGGCCGCCCGCGGTGCCGCGCGTCCCGCCGCAGGGCGGCCGGTACGCCGCGATCACCGCGCGCACCGCCCGGCTGCTCGGCGACCAGGGCGCCCTGCCCCCGCAGTCGGTGCGCTCCCGGTGGCGGCGGCAGACCCACGACCTGGTGCGCAGCGCCGCGCTCGCCCCGCAGGGCAACACCCCGGTCGACTACGGCTGCGCGGTGCTGCCGCTGCGCGACGCCTTCGTGGACCGCGCCCTGGAGTGCTACGTGCACGGCGAGGACGTGGCCCGCGCGGTCGCCTACCCGTACGACCCGCCGGCGCCGCAGCACCTGCGGCAGATGGTGGAGTTGGTGGTCCGGCTGCTCCCCCGGGCGCTGGCCGGCCTGCGCGCCGCCCGTCCCGAGCACGCCGGGGCGCCGGCCGCGCGGGACGGCGGGCACCCGGCCGCCCGTCGGCTGCGGCTGGTGGTCGACGGCCCGGCGAGCGGCGAGTGGCTGGTCCCGTTGGACCCCGCCGACGGCACGGGCGGCAGCGGCAGCCCGGACGCGGGGCCGCCCGGCGGGGAGCCGGTGGCGTCGATGGTGCTGGACGGCCTGGAGCTCTGCCTGCTGGCCGCCGCGCACCGTGACCCGGACCGGCTGCCGGTCGGCGAGCACGGTGACCGCGCCGCGGTGCGCGAGGTGCTGCACGCGCTCCCGCTGCTGTCCCGGCCCTGAGGCTCAGGCGAAGACGACGGTACGGGCGCCGTCGAGCAGGACCCGGTGCTCGCTGTGCCACTTCACCGCGCGGGCCAGCGCCTGGCACTCGACGTCCCGGCCGAGCGCGACCAGCTGGTCCGGGCTGACGTCGTGGGTGACCCGGGCCACCTCCTGCTCGATGATCGGGCCCTCGTCCAGGTCGGCCGTGACGTAGTGCGCGGTGGCGCCGATCAGCTTCACCCCGCGGGCGTGCGCCTGGTGGTACGGCTTGGCGCCCTTGAAGCTCGGCAGGAAGGAGTGGTGGATGTTGATCACGCGGCCGGACAGCTCGGTGCACAGCTGGTCGGAGAGCACCTGCATGTAGCGGGCCAGCACGACCAGTTCGACCTGCTCCTCGGCGACCAGGTCGAGCAGCCGCTGCTCGGCCTGCTCCTTGGTGTCCTTGGTGACCGGGATGTGGTGGAACGGGATCCCGTAGCCCTCGGTCAGGTCCTGCAGGTCGGTGTGGTTGGAGACCACCGCGACGATCTCCACCGGCAGCGCGCCGATCCGGGTGCGGTACAGCAGGTCGTTCAGGCAGTGCCCGAACTTGCTGACCATGAGGATGATCCGCATCCGCTCCTCGGTCGGGTGGAGCTGCCAGTCCATCCCGAAGGAGGCGCCGATCGCGGCGAAGCTGGCCCGCAGCTTGTCGGCGGTGACCGGCTCGGGGGCGGAGAAGTGCACCCGCATGAAGAAGAGTCCGCTGTCGGCGTCCCCGAACTGCTGGCTGTCGATGATGTTGCAGCCGGTCATGAAGAGGTAGCTGGAGACAGCGTGGACGATGCCCTGCTTGTCGGGGCAGGACAGCGTGAGGACGTACTGGGCGCCGGCCGGCTGCTGTTCCACGTGGGGGTATCCCGTTCTGAGTTCGTGGCGTGCGGTGGACGGTCCAGCGTGTCACATCCTGGACAGCCGCCGCCCCGCTGCCCGTACTGCGGGACGGCCCCGTCCGACCGGGGCCGCCGCCCCCCGCGGGTCAGACCTGGGTGAGGATGCGCAGCACGTCCAGCGACTTGGGCGCCGCGTCCGGGTCGTCCCCGTCGCCCACGGCCAGCAGCACGTGCGCCTCGCGGGCGGCCCGGACGGTCTCCGGCCACCCGGGGTGGCCGAGGTAGGCGGAGGCCGGGGCGTCCGCACCCACCTCGTGCAGCATCTGCACCGCGCGCAGCACCGCGACGTCGACCAGCGCGGCCTCGGCCGGGTCCCGGAAGATCGTGCCCACGTACTTCTCGGCGGACCAGCGGTCCAGCCAGGTGTCCTCGACCAGCCGGTAGACGGCGTCGGTCACGTCCCCGTAGCCCTCCCGGCCGGCCAGCCAGGCCTCCTGCTGGAAACCGGGGTCGGACAGCATGTGCAGCGCCGAGCGCAGTCGGGCTCGCCAGCGCCACCAGGGCAGGTCGTTGAGCGGCATGCCGCCCATGGTGCTGGAGCGGTGCCCCGGACGAGAAGGGTTTCGGGCGGACCGGTGCGAAGAATCTGTGCTGGCGGACATGGTCAACGATCGTACGTTCCTCGTCCGTTCGTACTCCACTCCGGAATCTACACGCGTACTCCACCGGATTTCAGCCTTCGTTTTCCGATCGTTCACACTTCGGCCCTCTCGGCTTGTGGCACCGGGGCTTGGCTGATTCCGGTGCGCCGGAGTGCGCCCCAGAGAGGGAAGACCGATGACCAGCCGAAGGGACTCGTTCCAGGCCCGTCCGCCGATCGGGCGGCGCCGCCGCCGACGTCCGATCGCCGCCGCCGCGACAGCTGCGGCGCTGCTCCCCGCCCTCTTCTCGGCCTCCGCGTGCGGCGGACCGGCCGATGCCTCCAGCGGCAGCGGCGGCGGCGAGCTGACCGTGATGACGTGGGCCCCGTCCGGGACCGGCTCCGCCGACCGGCCGGGCATGACCGCGCTCGCCTCCGCGATCGGCCAGGACGTCAACATCAAGGGCGGGCTGAACGGCCGCCGGCTGCGGGTGATCACCTGCAACGAGCACAACTCCGTCGACGGCGCCCGCGCCTGCGCCCAGCAGGCGGTGGACGCCAAGGTGGCCGCCGTGATCGGCTCCTACAGCCAGTGGGGCGAGGCCTTCATGCCGGTGCTGGAGCGCGCCGGCATCCCGCTGATCGGCGGGTACGGGCTCTCCCAGCCGGAGTTCTCCAGCCCGCTGTCCTACCCGGTGGACGGCGGCATGCCGGCCCTGATCGCGGGCAGCGGCCGCCAGCTGGTGGACGCCGGGTGCAAGAGCGTGGCCCTGGTCCGCCCGGACACCCCGGCCGGCGACAACCTGATCGGCTACCTGGGCACCGCGCTGCGGCCCGCCGGGCTGCGGTTACTGGACGTCAAGGCGCCCGAGCAGTCCTCCGACTACACCCAGGTCGCCCGCAAGGCGATCGGCAAGGACGAGCCGGGCAACTGCATCACCAGCGCGTTGACCGCCGAGCCGACCGGCAACCTGCTGGACTCCTACCGGCGGCTGAACCCGAAGAACACCCGGATCGCCTCGGTGATCGGCAGCGTGCAGCAGTCGGTGGTCGACTCCACCGGCGGTGACTCCGGACCGCTCAGCGGCGCCTACGTCACCAGCTGGTACCCGCCGGAGTCGGCGAAGATCTGGGACGGGCTGCGCGCGGTGGTGCGCGCGGACACCACCGGCGGCAGCACCATCGACGTCTCCGACCCCGGGGTGCAGACCACCTGGGTCGCGTACGAGGTGTTCCGGACGGTGGCGCAGAAGCTGTCGGAGGCCGGCAAGCCGGTCACCCCGAAGTCGATCACCGGGCTGCTGGACGCCGGCGAGGGCATCGACACCGGGATCACCCCGCCGCTGAACTGGGGCACCACGAGCATGCTGCCCAGCACGGCGTCGCCCCGGCTGGTGAACACCTGGGTCACGTACCAGGTGGTCAGGAACGGGCGGATGACCCTGCAGCAACCGGGCTTCGTGGACGTCCGCTGGGTGCTCGCCGGGGGCCGTCCGCCGGCGTGACGCGCGACGGGGCGGGCCGACCCCGGCCCGCCTCCACCCGTCGCCCGCCCGGGCCCGTCGGCCGCCCGCGCCCGTCGGCCCCGGCTACAGGTCGCCGTCGCTGCGCGACGGCAGGCCGGTCTGGCCGGCGATCGTGTTCCAGAGCGTGGAGGCCTGCTTCTTCGCGTTGGTCGCGGTGCCGCTGGCCTGGACGGCGTTCTTGTAGTGCTGGTTGTCCTGCTTCTTCGCGTCGCAGGAGGCCTGCGCGTCCTGCGCCCACGCCGCGTACTCGTCGTCGGCCTGGGCCGAGGCGGCCCAGGCCGCGTTCAGCTGCTCGACCAGCTGCTGGCCGCCGGGCAGCTTGTCCGTCTTCAGCTGGCCCAGCTTGGTCTGCAGCTCGCGGCGCTTGCCGGCCGCGGCGGTGAGGGCCTGCTGGGAGTCCGGCAGCTTGTCGCACTTCTGCACCGAGGCGACCGCGGAGACCACCGAGCTGCGGCTGTCGCTCGCGGTGCCCAGCAGGTCCGACAACGGCTGCGCCTGCGCCTTGACGTCCGGGTCGACGGCGGTGCCGGAGCCGCTCGCGCTCGCCGTGGCGGGGGCCGTGCCGGCGGTGGTCGCGGCCACCGGGGTGGCCTTCCCGCCGCCCTTGGTGTCGTCGCCGCCGCTCATCAGGACGGCGATCAGGATGCCGGCCGCCGCGCAGCCCGCCACCACCCCGCCGATGATCAGCTTGTTGGACGGGCGACCGCCGCGGACGGACCCGCCGCCCTGGGTCGCGTCGAAGCCCTGCCCGCGGTCCGGGGCGTAGCCCTGGTTGTAGTCCTGCGCCGGGTAGGCCGACTGGGGGTGCGCGACGGGGCTCGCGACCGGCGGGTACCCGTAGCCGGGTGCGGACTGCTGCTGCGGGAAGCCCGGCTGGGTCTGCGGCGCGGGGTAGCCGCCCCCCTGCGGATCGCCGACCGGGTACGGCGGCAGGTACTGGGTCTCCGGGGCCGGGTCGCCCTGCGGGACGCCGTACCCGGGCTGCGGCGCACCCCACGGCGCGCCCGGCGCGGGCATCGCCTGGCCCGGCATGGACTGGCCGGGCATCGCCTGGCCCGGCATCGGCTGGCCCGGCATCGGCTGGCCCGGCATCGGCTGGGCGGGCACGGCCTGGGTCGGCAGCGCGTGCGCGCCCTCGCCGAGGTACTCCGGCTGCCCGGACGGCTGCCCCACCGGCGGCACCGCCGAGTGCCCCTGCGGCTGTCCCGGCTGACCCTGGAACTGCGGCTGACCCTGGAACTGCGGCTGGCCCGGCTGGCCCTGCGGCTGGCCGGGCTCGGGGCGGAACAGGTCGTCCAGGTTGAAATCACCCGAGTTGGGGTACGAGCGGCGCTGACTCAACGCGATTCCTCACCTGTGCAGGACCGCGCGCTGACGGCGGACCACATCTCGTCGGTTCTTGGGAGCATCACAGTTCCTTGGACGTCGCGCCCACGCTACCGGTTCGCCTCACCGGGTGACCACGTGGGCGGGACATCCGTCACGCTCCCTGCACAGACGGTACGGGTCCGCCGCTGGTCAGGCCGCCTCCGCGTCCGCTCTGGCGTGGAACTCCCGGACCACCCGCTGCTCCCGGTAGGGCTCCAGCCGGCGCCGGAACTCGTCCAGGTACTCCACGCCCCGGTTGGAGCGCAGCCCGCTCAGCAGCCGGACGGCCTGGGTGCCCGTCTCGCAGGCGCGTTCCAGGTCCCGCTGCTGCAGCTGGGCGGTGGCCAGCAGCACCAGGTCCACCGCACGGCGCCGGACGCGGGTCGGCGGGTGCAGGTCGAGCGCCCGGCGGGCGTAGTGCTCGGCCTGACCGGCCTGCTCCAGGTCCCGGTGGCAGTGGGCCAGCTCGTCCGCGAGGTAGGCGTCGTCGAAGTGGACGATCCAGTCCGGGTCGTCCTCCGGTCGGCGCTTCTCCATCATCTCCAGCGCTCTGGCCGACACCGCCTCGCAGGAGCGGGCGTCGCCGAGCAGGGCGTGGCCGCGGGCCTCGGCGGCGTAGAACATCGCCATCGCCGTCGGGGTGGCCACCGACCGGGCGCCCTCCTGTGCGGCCCGGGCGAGTTGGGCGATCTCCCGAGGGTTGCCGAGGGTGGCCGCCAGGTGGCTCATCGAGGCGGCCAGCACGTAGCCGCCGTAGCCGCGGTCGTCGGCCGCCTGGGCGAGCCGGAGCGCCTGGATGTAGTAGCGCTGGGCCAGCCCCGGCTGCCCGGTGTCCACCGCCATGTAGCCGGCCAGCTCGGTCAACCGGGCCACCGCGGCGAAGAGTTGGCGGCCGGTCTCCTCCCGGTAGGCGCCGCCGAGCAGGCCGGAGACCACCGAGTTGAGGTAGTGCACCACCACCGGGCGCACGTGCCCGCTGCCGAAGCGGTGGTCCAGGTCGACCAGCATCGCGGTGGTCGCCTTGATCGCGGCCACGTCGGTCGGGCCGACCCGGGGACCGCCGGCGCGCGCCACCACCGGGTCCGGCGGGGTGATCAGCCAGTCCCGGCTGGGCTCCACCAGCGCGGAGGCGGCGACCGTCGCCCCGGTGAGGAAGTCCCGCCGGCCGACGTCGCTGCGCCAGAGCTCGCAGACCTGCTCCAGGGCGGCGCCCAGCGTCGGGGCGAACTGCAGCCCGATGCCCGAGCTGAGGTTCTTGCCGTCCGCCATGCCGATCTCCTCGACCGACACGCTACGGCCGAGCTTGCGGCCCAGGGCCTCGGCGATCACCGCCGGGGCCTGCCCGCGCGGCTGCTGACCGCGCAGCCAGCGGGCGACGGAGGTCTTGTCGTACCGCAGGTCCAGACCGTGCTCGGCACCGCAGAGGTTGACCCTCCGGGCCAGGCCGGCGTTGGAGCAGCTGGCCTCCTGGATCAGTTGCTGCAGACGCTCGTTGGGCTGTCGTGCGACGAGTGGTCTCGCGGCCATTGGGCTTCGCCTCCCCACACCCTCCGGTCCCGGCCGGCGGGCGACGATTCTGCTGATCTGTTGCCGACTGTCCGACCGTCCAAGGAATCTGACACCAGGTTAGCGATCAGCAACGCCAGCGGGATACCCACGGTGACGATCCGCACCCCCCTTGCGCCCTGGGAAATGCTCCCGTGCGCCCCCGCTGCGCCCGCCTTCGGCCGCCCCAACTCGGTCGAGTAACCGGAACGGGTGACATTGCCGGGATGCACCCAACCGGGCACCTCCGGGCCGTAACCAGGCTCACACACGGTAGTTGAGCAGCGCGTGGAAGACATCCCCGACGCCTCCGGCCAGGACGAGAACGCCGGCCTGCCCCCGCTGCTCATCGAAGCCGTCGGCTACGCCGAGAACCGCCACTGGGAGGTCGCTCCGGGCGCCTGGCTGATCGACGGCGACGGGCCCGCCCGCTGCTCCTGCGGCGACCTGCGCTGCACGCTGCCGGGCGCCCACCCGCTGGACGCGGACTGGGCCCGCAAGGCGAGCGCGGGGCCGGGGGCGGTGCGGCGCTGGTGGACCGAGCGGCCCCAGGCCTCGATCCTGCTGCCCACCGGGCGCTCCTTCGACGTCCTGGACGTGCCGGAGACGGCCGGCTGCCTGGCGCTGGCCCGGATGGAGCGGATGGACCTCCAGCTCGGCCCGGTGGCGGTGCTGCCCGCCGCGCCCGGGCGGATCGGCCGCCGGCTGCACTTCCTGGTGCTGCCCGGGGTCGCGGCCAAGCTCCCGGAGATGCTCCGCAAGCTCGGCTGGCCGCCCGGCCGGCTGGACCTGGTCGCCCGCGGCGAGGGGGACTGGACGGTCGCCCCGCCGTCCCGGATCGGCTCCACCGGGTACGCCCAGTGGGCCCGCTCCCCCTCCGCGCTCAACCGCTGGCTGCCCGACGCCGCCGAGCTGATCAGCCCGCTCGCGTACGCCTGCGGACGCGAGGCGCCCGCCCACCGCGCCGCCCCGGCCGCCCAGCCGGCGGCGGTGGGCTGAGCGGGGCCTCCCCCGCCGGTTCACCCTCCCCTGCACGGCCGCCCTACGCCGATCGGGCGAGGGCGTGCACTGCGCGACACCACGCGCGCCAGTGACGGGCCTTGCCTCCCACCGGAGGCGGGGCCCGTCATACGCATGTCCGGATAAGGCTTCCGTCTACCCGCTGGTCAACCGCAGAAGCCCCTCGTACGAGTGACAGCGCTCAAGGATTGCCATGATCGGCCGAGGGGAGGAATTGCGGTGAGGGGGCGCCGGAGGGTCGCTCGGACGGGGAAGCCGGGCGAGGCGCCGGAGGGGAGCCGGGAGGGAGCAGGGAGGGACGGGAGGGAGCGGAGGGGACGGGAGGGAACAGGGAGGGACGGGGAGGACGAGCAGGGCCCGCTGCACGGAACGCAGCGGGCCCTGGTCGTCGTACCGAACGGGCGGTGGGGCATCGGGCCGGGCGGTGGAGCCCCGGTCCGGGCGGTGGAACCTCAGGCCTGGGCGACGAAGACGTGCTGGGCGATGTCCTTGCCCAGCTCCGCCGCGTTCTCGCCGCTGCCGACCAGCACGCCGCCGACCACGCCCGCGTTCACCTTGACCGTGGAGCCCGGCCGGACGCCCGCCCGGCGCAGCGTGCTCATCAGCGCACTGTCGGTCTGGATCGGCTCGCCGATCCGGCGGACCACGAC
This sequence comes from Kitasatospora sp. NPDC101447, assembly GCF_044767225.1. Lineage (NCBI taxonomy): Bacteria > Bacillati > Actinomycetota > Actinomycetes > Kitasatosporales > Streptomycetaceae > Kitasatospora > Kitasatospora sp. NPDC101447. The sequence continues at coordinate 19,350 of NZ_JBIWNL010000038.1, read as the reverse complement.
GTCGGCCCCGGTGTCGCCCGGCTTGACGCTGTCCAGCGGGACGAGACCGGCGTCGAAGCCCTCGCCCTCGGCCTTGGCGTCACCCAGCTCGTCCAGGCCCGGGATGGGGTTGCCGTACGGGGACTGGGTCGGGTGGCCGAGCATGGCGAGCACCTTGCGCTCGACCGTCTCGCTCATCACGTGCTCCCAGCGGCAGGCCTCCTCGTGCACCTGCTCCCACTCCAGCCCGATCACGTCGACGAGCAGGCACTCGGCGATGCGGTGCTTGCGCATGACGCGCACCGCCAGCCGCCGGCCCTCCTCGGTGAGTTCGAGGTGACGGTCCCCGGCGACCTGCAGCAGACCGTCGCGCTCCATCCGGCCGACCGTCTGGCTGACCGTGGGCCCGCTCTGTTCCAGGCGCTCCGCGATCCGGGCGCGCATCGGGACGATGCCCTCCTCCTCCAGCTCCAGGATGGTGCGAAGGTACATCTCAGTGGTGTCGATCAGCCCAGACATCGCCGCTGGCTCCGTTCTTCGGTGTCCTCATCGCCAATTCTGACCTACCGGGGCGACAACCGGGGCCGCTCGGGGGCTTCCGGTACGGCATTTCGTTCCTGTTGACAGCGGGACCGCCGGGACGCGACCGTGCTCGCCGTAGCTTTCTCCACCGGCGGTCTGGACCACCCGGACCGCCCCACCCGGCCGGCTCCCTCACCGGCAGAGAGCGGAGGCACCAGATGAACGACCTGGTCGGCAGGTACTTCGACGCCGCGATCGCCCACCTCCAGCGGGTCCGCGAGGAGGAGGCCGACACCATCGAGGCCGCCGCCGCGCTGCTGGCGGAGGCGATGGCCGAGGGCCGCCGGGTCTTCACCTTCGGCGCCGGACATTCCTCGCTGCCGGCCCAGGACGTGGTCTACCGGGCGGGCGGGCTCGTCCCGGTGAACCTGCTGAACGTGCCCGGGACGGCCGGGGTGACGGTGATGCCCGCTCCGCTGTCGAGCGCCCTGGAGCGGGTCCCCGGGCTGGCCACCGCGACCCTCGACCTGACCCCGGCGACCACCGGCGACCTGCTGTTCGTGATCTCGCTGTCCGGCCGCCAGGTCATGCCGGTCGAGCTGGCCCGGTACGCCCGGGACCGCGGACTGAAGGTGGTCGGGGTGACCTCGCTGGCCTACCCGCAGGAGGTGCCCTCGGCGCACCCGTCCGGCACCTACCTGAAGGACCACTGCGACGTGGTGCTGGACAGCAAGATCGCGGTCGGCGACGGCGAGCTGACCCACCCGGGCGCCGAGACCACCTTCGGCCCCGTCTCCACGATCGTGACCAGCGCGCTGATGCAGGCCGTGGTCGCCTCGGCGGTGGGCCGCCTCGCCGACCGGGCCGCCGCCGGGGAGGCCCCCGCCCCGCCGCTGTTCCGCTCCGGCAACGTCCCGGGCGGCACCGAGTGGAACGCCCGACAGATGGCCGACAACGCCGAACGGGTCCTCTACACCTACTGACCCGTCCCCGCCCGTACGCCCGCCGACCCGCCTGCGCCCGTACACCCACCGACCCGCCCCCGCCCGGCGGGCCGCCGCACCCCGCACGCTGGGTGGCGGCATGAACACGCGGAGTACCGGACAAACCACCGGGACTTCCCGGCCATTGCGGGCCGCCCGGGGCGGCGCCAGGCGTACCGGGAACCCGCCCGGGGCAGGAGAGCGGAGCGACCGGAGCGACGGGTGGGGGCCGAACATGGCGTCTGGGGCGGGACGGACCGGGTGGGTGCGTGAGCGGGACCTGCTGCCCGGATTCTTCTGGGCCGCCGACGCGGCCTCGCTGCGCGGGCAGCGCCGTTCCGTGCTGCTCTCCGCCTGGGAGCTGGTCCTGCTGGTGGTCGCCGCCGCGACCGGCTCGGCCGACGGCGAGCCCTGGGCCTGGCCGGCCGCCGTCGCCTACCTCGGCGCGGTCGCGCTGGCGGTGGTGATCAGCCGGCAGAACCCGCAGGGCCTCTGGTACGAGGGCCGGGCGGCCGCCGAGTCGGTGAAGACCCTGGTCTGGAAGTACGCCGTCCGGGCCGACGCCTACCAGCCGCCGCCGCGCGCCCTGCCGGACGCCGAGGGGCTGTACCGCTTCCAGCTCGGCCGGGTGCTCGGCGCCTTCCGGGACGGCCCGGCGGCCGTGCCGGGGAGCGGGGCGGGGAGCGGGGCGGACATCACCGCGGCGATGCGCGACCTGCGCGAGCAGCCGCTGGCGGTGCGCCGCGAGGTGTACCTGGCCGAACGGATCCAGGTGCAGCACGACTGGTACCGCGCCAAGGCCCGCTACTGCGCCCGGACCGGCCACTGGGCCGGGGTGCTGGGCGTGCTGCTGCCCGCGCTCGGGCTGGTGCTCGCCCTGCTGCGGGCGCTCGGCGCGTTCACCTACGACGCGCTGGGCACCGTCTCGGCCGTGGCCGCGTCGGTCACCGCGTGGGCGCAGCTGCGCCAGTACCGGCCGCTGGCCGCCGCGTACGGGCTGGCCGCCGAGGAGCTGGCGCAGATCCAGCGCCAGCTCGCCGAGCTGGACCTGGACTCGCCGGAGGCGGAGGAGATCTGGGCCCGGCTGGCCCGGGACGCCGAGGACGCGATCTCCCGCGAGCACACCACCTGGCAGGCCCGCCGGGAGGTGCGCACCACCACCGACCGGGAGCAGGAGCACGACCGGGAGCAGGACCGGGACGGCGCCCGGGAGCAGGAGACCGAGCGGGAACACGGAACCGCCCCGGAGCACCGAACCGACCGGGAGCACTGAGGAGGCCGCAGGTGTCGTTACGGATGGTCAAGACCGCGGACGACCGCGCCCTCGCGGTCGAGTCCCTCGGCGACCCGCGCGGCCGGCCGGTGTTCCTGCTGCACGGCATGCCCGGCAGCAGGGTCGGCCCGCACCCGCGCTCCACCGTGCTGTACCGGCTGGGCGTGCGGCTGATCTCGTACGACCGGCCCGGCTACGGCGACTCGACCCGGCTGTTCGGCCGCCGGGTGAGCGCGGCGGCCGCCGACGTGCGGGCCATCGCGGACGAGTTCGGGCTGGAGAGCTTCGCGGTGCTCGGCCGCTCCGGCGGCGGCCCGCACGCACTGGCCTGCGCGGCGCTGCTGCCGGAGCGGGTCAGCCGGGTCGCGGTGCTGGTGGGCCTCGCGCCGCGCAACGCGACCGGCCTGGACTGGTACGCCGGGATGACCCCGTCCAACGTCCGGGCCTACCAGGAGGCCGAGCGCGGGCACGGCCGGATCGCCGACGCGATGGAGTTCCGCTCCCGGCAGATCAAGGACGACCCGGTCCGGCTGCTGAACGGGCTGCGCACCGAACTCTCCCCCGCCGACCGGGAGGTGGTGGCCGACAGCGGGCTGCGGCGGATGCTGCAGAGCAACTACCGGGAGGCGTTCCGGCACGGCGCGGACGGCTGGATCGACGACGTGCTGGCCTTCACCGCCGACTGGGGCTTCGAGGTCGGGTCCATCGGTGTCCCGACCTGGCTCTGGCACGGCGCGGACGACCAGTTCTCGCCGGTCGACCACTCCCGTTGGCTGGCCGACCACATCCCGGCCGCCGAGCTGTTCCTCGAACCCGGCGCCGCGCACTTCGGGGCGTTCCGGGTGATGACCACCGCCCTGGCCTGGGCGGCGGGCTAGCTGTACCGGCCCGGTCGGTCCGCACCGGGCCGCGCCGAAACCGCACCGCGTCAGAGCAGCACCGGGCCGAAACCGCGCCGGGTCAGGGCCGCACCGGGGTGAGCGGTTCCGCGCCGCCGAGCACCGCGAGGACGTTGTCGACCGCCAGGCCGCCCATCGCCTGCCGGGTCGCGACGGTGGCGCTGCCGAGGTGCGGGGCCAGCACCACGCGCTCCTGGGCGAGCAGCGCGGCCGGGACGACGGGCTCGTGCTCGAAGTTGTCCACGGCGGCGGCGAACAGCGCCCCGGACTCCAGCGCGGCGGCCAGCGCCTCCTCGTCCACCACTCCGGCGGTCATGCTGACCACCACCGCGCCGCGCGGCAGCAGTGCCAGGCGGCGGGCGTCCAGCAGGTGCCGGGTGGCCTCGCCGAGCGGGCAGGTGACGACCAGCACCGTGGAGGTCGCGAGCAGCTCCTCCAGCGGCTTCCAGTCGGCGCCCTCGGCCTGCTCGGGCGGCAGTTCGCGGCGGTTGTGGTAGCTGACCGGCATGTCGAAGGCGCGGGCCCGACGGGCCACCGCCTGCCCGATCCGGCCCATGCCGAGCACGCCCAGCGGGGTGCCGGCCAGTTCCAGGCCGAGTAGGAAGTTGGGCGCCCACGTCCAGGGCGCGCCGGAGCGCAGCAGCCGCTCGCCCTCGCCGAGCCGGCGGGTGGCGGCCAGCAGCAGCGCCCAGGCCATGTCGGCGGTGGCGGTGGTGAGCACGCCGGGGGTGTGCGTGACCGGCACGCCGCGCTCGGCGCAGGCGGCCAGGTCGATGTTGTGGTAGCCGACCGCGTGGTTGGCGACGATCCGCAGCCCGGGGCCGGCCGCGTCGAGGAACTCGCCGTCCACCCGGTCGTCCAGGGTGGTGAGCACGGCCTGCCGGCCGCGGACGGCGGCGAGCAGCTCGGACCGGTCCATCGCCCGGTCGGAGTCGTGGTGGGTGACGGCGTGGTGGGCGGTCAGCCGTTCGATGACGCCGGGCGCGAGGCGCCGGGTGACCAGGACCGGGGGCGGGGTGTCGACCATGGTTCGGCAGCGTACCCCGCCCCCTGCCGGGACGGCCTCACACCGGCTGCGGCTCCAGGTCGCGGTTGATCCGCTTCCAGCCGCGCGCCGACACCGTGTTGGGGTGTTCCTCGCCGAACTGCCGGATCAGCTCGGCGATCGACCGCGCGCGCAGCTCGGCGGCCTGGGTGTGCCGGCCGGCCGTCCGCAGGGTGACCGCCAGGTTGGCCTCGCAGGCCACCGCGTCCGGGTGCTGCGCCGAGTAGCGCTCGCACAGGCCCTGGTGGGCGGCCCGGCCGAGTTGTTCGGCGAGCGTCAGCTGCCCGTCGTCGCCGTAGGCGTTGGCCAGGTTGATCATCGCGTTGAGGGTGTACGGGTGCTCGGGCCCGACCGAGCGCGTCAGGCCCTCGACGGTGAGCCGGCCGCGTTCGATGGCGCCCTGGACGTCGCCGCTGCCGCGCAGGTAGATGCCGAGGTTGTTGGCGCAGGCCAGGGTGAACGGGTGCTCGTCGCCGAACAGCCGCCGGTGGCCCTCGAAGACGGTGGAGCAGAGGTCGCGGGCGGCCTCCTTGTCGCCGAACGCGCTGTGGTCGGCGGCCAGGTTGAGCGCGCAGGCCAGCGCGTCGGGGGCGTCGGCGCCGTAGCGCTCCAGGTAGCGCTCGTAGGTCTCCTTGGTGATCCGGCGGGCCTCGGCGAGCTGGCCCATCCGGCGCAGCGAGACGGCCAGCGACTTGGCGTTGCGCAGGCTCTCCGGCAGGCCGGGGTCGAGCCCGTCGCCGAAGTCCGCGGTGACCTCCTGGAGCAGCTCCACCGAGCCGCGGTAGTCGCCCAGTTCACGCAGGTCGCGGGCGAGGGCGGACTTGGTGATGAGGGTGTAGGGGTGCTTGGGGCCGAGGACGGCGGTGCGCCGGTCGAGGGTCTCCTGGTCGAGTTCGCGGGCGGCTTCGCTCTCGCCGACCAGCCGGTAGTCGATCGCCAGGTTGTTCGCCATGGAGAGCGTGCGCGGGTTGTCGTCGCCGAACAACTCGCGGAACTGGTCGAGGATCTCGCGGTCGAGGTCGAGCGCGGCCTGGAACCGGCCGAGCGCCCGGCGATCGGCGCCGAGGGAGCCGGCCGTCATCAGGGTGTACGGGTGGTGCTCGCCGAGCAGCGCCCGCTGCCGTTCCAGGGTCGCCTCGTCCAGCGCCAGCGCCTCGGCGTAACTTCCCTGGGAGCGGAGGACGTTGGCCAGCTGGAAGCGCAGCAGCAGGGTCTGCCGGTCGTCCTCGCCGAGCTTGCTGGTCCACTCCGCGTCGAGGGCGTGGCCGAGGTCGCGGGCGCGGTCGAGCTCGCCGCGCTTCCACAGGTAGCGGACCCGGTCGATGAGCAGCTGGCGGGTGTCCGCCTCGTCGCAGTTGTGCGCCTTGGAGGGCGACAGGTGCGGCCAGATCTCGTCGAAGGCGGGCCAGTTGGCCGGGTCGTCGGTGTCGCCGAGGACGGGCCGGGCGCCGGTGAGGATGCGGTGCACCTCGTGGACGGCGACCTCCTGCTCGTCGGCGGTCATCCCGGCCCGGATCACCGCCTGGACGAGGCGGTGCACCTGGAAGCTGTTGCTGCCCGCGTCGACCTTGGCCAGCGCGTACCGGCCGATCGCCTGGATCACCTTGCCCAGCATGAACTTGTCGCTGAGGTCGGCGTCGTACTTCACCAGCGCCCTGATCATCTGGTCGCTGTAGAAGAGGTTCATCGAGATCGGCTCGGGTGCGAAGAAGGCGCACAGTTGCAGCAGCCGCACCGCCGCCGGGGACTGCTCGCGCAGCCGTCCGATCGAGACGTTCCAGGTCGCCGCGACCGGGGTCGGGTAGTCGGCGGGGCGGCCGACGGCCAGCGCGCGGGCGGCCTCGGCGTGCAGCTGGGCGACGTAGGTCTCCACCGGGGTGCCGGTGGTGTCCAGCCAGGCGGCGGCCACCTCGACGGCCAGCGGCAGGTCGCCGACCGCCTCGGCGACCCGGTCGGCGTCCGGCCGGGAGAGGCTGCGGGCGCGCCGGCACAGGTGCTCGACGCTCTCCCCGCGGGTGAAGACGTCGACCTCCAGGGCCTCGGCGTGCCCGGTCCAGGCCTGGTTGCGGGAGGTGACCAGGATGTGGCCGGAGCCGCCGGGGAAGAAGCGGCGGATCTCGGCGGGCTCGTCGGCGTTGTCGAAGATCAGCAGCCAGCGCGAGGTGGGCACGCCGCGGCGCAGTGCCTCCCGGGCGGCCTCGGCGGCCTCGGTCACCGAGTCGCCGACCCGCAGGCCCAGCCGGCGGGCGAGTTCGGCGAGCGCCGGGGCGACCAGCTCGGTCTGCTCGGCGTCGATCCACCACACCAGGTCGTAGTCGGACATGAAGCGGTGGGCGTACTCCAGCGCCACCTGGGTCTTGCCGACGCCGCCGAGCCCGTACAGGGTCTGCGGGGTCGGCAGGACGGCCGCCATTCCGCCGCGCAGCTGGTTGCGCAGTTGCTCCAGGACGGCGGAGCGGCCGGTGAAGGAGGGGTTGCGGGGCGGGACGTCCCACACCGACGGCTTGCTGCCGGGGAAGCGCGGCCCGCCGTTGGGGGCGTCGTCGAGCGGCGCGTCGCCGCGGCCGAGCGCGCGCAGCAGGCTCTGGATCGACTGCGTCTCGTCGCGGCCGACCAGGTCGACGGGGTTGCGGTTGCTGAACGGCGCGGTGAGCCGGACGTCGCCGACCCGGACGGGCAGCAGCTGGCGCCGGGTGCCGGACGGGTCGGAGCTGACCACCGACTCCCACAGCGCCCGGGCCTGCGGGGAGCGCTGGTAGGCGGGCGAGAGCACGGCGACCGTCCGGAAGGCGGAGTCGATGCCGCGTTCGGTCTCCTCGCGCGGGTCGGTGCCGGCGCTGAGGTCGCGGGGCAGCACCCGGAAGCCCGCCCGGGTGAGGACGGACTCGATCCAGTCCGCCCACATCCGGTCCTCGGGGACGTAGGAGAGGTAGAGGTCGGCGGGGACGGACGGGCGGCGGCGGGTGAACGCGTCCACGTAGCGCAGCCGTACCGCCTCGTCCACCGGCGGCAGGCCGGAGACCCGTCCCTCGGTGATCGTGGAGGTCAGCCGCTCGCAGGCGGCCAGCATCGAGGTGGGCGTGCCGGTCTGGTCGCCGAAGGTGGCCAGGATCTCCTCGTAGGCGTAGAACGGCCGGTACGGGATCTCCACCGAGCCCCAGTACTGGGCGAGTTCCTCCCCGCCCAGGCCGGTGGGCAGGCCGTCGAAGCGGACCCGGGCGAGCGCGCGGCCGGCGTCCGCCTTCTCCTTCTCGCCCTCGTCGATGCGCATCGGGACGGGCAGGATGCGGATGCCGCGCTCGCGGTAGCGGTCGTGGATGTGCTGGGCGATCCGGGAGGCGCCGTCGATGGACTGGTCGCTCAGGGTGAAGCAGACCACCAGGTCGTCGGGCATCTGGACGGTGCAGATCTCGGCGATGTCGGACAGGCCGGTGCGGGAGTCGATCAGCACGTAGTCGTAGCGCTTGGCCATGTCGGCCTTGAGGGCGTCGAAGAACTGCCCGCCGTCGAAGCGGTCGTAGAAGATGTCCCAGTCGAGGTGGGTGACGGCCTCGGAGTAGTCCCGGTTGAACTGGCCGGCGGAGAGGAAGTCCAGGCTGCCGCCGGCCGGGAAGTGCGGCCAGGTGAGCGACAGCGCGTGCGGGTGGACCCGGGCGAAGTCCAGGTGCCAGCCCTCGGCGTGCTCGACCGGGCGCAGCGCCTCCTCGCGGTACTCGGCGATCAGGTCCATCATCCCGGTGGTCCCGGCGAGCGAGGCCGGGTCGAGGAAGGGGTGGAAGAACTTGGCCAGGCCGGGCGCCTCCAGGTCCCAGTCCACGGTGAGCACCCGGAAGCCGTTGGCGGCCAGGATCCAGGCCGTGTTGGCGAGGGCCATGGTGCGGCCGGTGCCGCCCTTGTAGGAGTAGAAGGTGATGATCCGGCCGTTGCGGTCCTGCTCCGCGGCCTGGCGCTCGGCCTCCCGCCGGTCGGCCAGGTCGGCCGCGGTGAGGCCACCGAGGCGGAGGTTCCTGGTGCGGTTCTCGGTCATCGGTTTCCTCGTCCTCCCAGGGGCGCCATCCCGTCATCGGGGTCATCGCCGTCGTCGCGGTACGGGTCGTGCTCGCGGTACGGGTCGTTGCGGTGGCCGGTGCGCTCGCCGGGGCGGTCGCGGTGGCCGGGGTCACGGTGGCCGTCGTCCCGGGCGCCCCGGCCGTTGCCCTGGTTCCGGTCCTCGTCGAAGGGGTCCGGCCCGGATCCGTCCGGTCCGTAGCCGCCTCCGCCGCGCCGGAACGCGTCGCGCAGGCTGGGCCTGGGCGGTGGCGGTTCCTCGGGTTCGGCCCTGGTGCGTCCCTCGAAGGCGTACTTGGCCTTCATCGCGGCGCGGGGCAGTGCGTCGTCGAAGTCCTCCAGCGAGTGCAGCCCGGTCGGGCCGGTGGCGCCGAGGAAGCTGGGGCGGCTCGCGCGCCGGGTGATGCGCAGGGCGTCGTCGCTCAGGTCGCCCAGTTCACCGGCTTGTTCCTCGCACTCCGGGTCGTCGGCGTTCCACGGTTCCAGGACGCTCACCCAGGTGGCGTCCGAGCGGTCGAAGCGCCGCACCAGCTCGCGCCGGTGCGGGTCGCGCAGCGCCCACCGGTCGAGCAGCAGCAGGCCGGGGGCCTCGGCGTTGCCCCCGAGGATCGACTCGACCTCGTCGTCGAACTCGTGCACGGTCGGCTGGAAGCCCAACTGCCGTGCCAGCCGGACGGCGTGCTGGGCGATGGGCGAGCCGACCGGCCGGTACGGGTGCCAGTCGGTGCGCCGCTCGCCGTAGTAGTCGGGGTTGCGGTCGGCCGGCAGCTCGCCCTGGTGGTAGGCGAGGACGGAGATCCGCAGCTGCTTGGTGGGCGCGGTGACGTTGAAGGCGCTGGGCAGGGCGTTGAATTCGAGCCGCCGCCCGATCGGGATCACGGTCTCCTCCGCCACCTGCACGATCCGGGCCGCCAGGCGGTGCACGGCCAGCTCGTACGCGGAGCGGAAGTAGCTGAGCTTCATCAGGGCGTAGAGGCCCTCGGTGGCGTAGTCGGGGCCGAAACTCGCGTGGTTGAACTGGAGTTCACTGGCCACCTTGGGCAGCCGGTAGCGGCTCATCGGCGCCCACAGCACGGGGACGATGCCGCTGGTGCGCTCGGAGTCGAGGTTCGCCGGGTAGACGGGGCGGCGGGTGAAGGCGTGCCACTCCTGCCCGCACGGCACGCTGTTGAAGTACCGGGGGGAGTAGAGCGGGACGAACACCCGGCAGCTCGCCAGCTCGTCGGACAGCCGGTCGGCCCACAACTCGCCCTGGTGCATGGACTCGTCCATGAAGCCCACCGGCACCCCGTCGGGCACGGTGGTCAGTTGGAGCACCGCTTCGCAGAGGTCCCGGTACAGCTGCCGGACCCAGTGGTTGGGGTCGCCGGCGCCACGCGCACCGGCTTTCGGGGTGTGCGCGTAGGAGAGGAAGAAGTACGGCCGGGTGTCGTCCTCGTCCCAGCCCCGGTCAGTCACACGCGCCTCCCCCGGGCCCGTCGGCAACCTGCCTCCCGCAGCCCCCGTGCGGCGGGGCTTCAGTGTAGGAACGACTGACACCCCAATGGAATAGCACAACGACCCGCACGAATTGACATGACCGAAACGATGCTGCTGCCTCCGCTGCAGGAGCAGTACCCTCGCTCCGCTCCTCGGCCCGTCCGCCTCACGCGGTGTAGCGGGCGGCCAGGGCCCGTACCGTGGCGGCGATGCGGTCGCGGAGTTCGGCCGGTTCCAGTACCTCGACGTCGGTGCCGAGCCGCAGGAACTCGCCGTGCGCGTGGTCCACCGACTCGATGGGCACCCGGGCCTCCGTCCGGCCTCCCCCGGCCGCGGGGGCCACGCCGAGGCGGCGGGCGCCCTCCGGGGTGAGCCGGACCAGCGCCTCCCCGGTGTGCAGCCGCGCCCGGAAGTCGTCCAGGTAGTCCGCCCAGTACGCGCCCAGGTCGAACCCGTCCGGTACGACGAACTCCTCGTCCTGCTCCCGGAGTCCGATGATCTGATCGACCCGGTACGTCCGCAGCCCGGCCGGCCCGGCCGCGACCAGGTACCAGCGCCCGGCCTTCAGCACCAGCCCGTACGGCTCCACCCGTCGCTCGACCTCCTCCGGCGCCCGCCAGCGCCGGTACCGCAGGACCACCGCCCGTCGCGCCCACACCGCGGCGGCGACACCGGCCAGGTGCGGGGTGTCGTCCGCGTCGCCGTACCAGCCCGGGGCGTCGAGCAGGAAGCGCTCCTGGATCCGCCCGGCCTGCTCGCGCAGTCCGGCCGGCAGGGCGGCCCGCAGCTTGAGCTGGGCGGCGGCGAGCGCCCCGCCGAGGCCCAGCTCGGCGGCGGCACCCGGGAGCGCGGCGAGGAAGGCGGCCTGCGCCTCGTCCGCGGTCAGCCCGGTCAGGCGCGTCCGGTAGCCGTCCACCAGCCGGTAGCCACCGGCGTGCCCGGCGTCGCCGTAGAGCGGGATGCCGGCCGCGGCGAGCGCCTGGACGTCCCGGTAGACCGTACGGACGGAGACCTCCAGCTCCCCCGCCAGCTGCTCGGCCGTCATCCGGCCGCGGTTCTGCAGCAGCAGGAGCAGGGTGACCAGCCGACTCGCGCGCATGGCGCCAGTATCCACTGACGGGGGATGTCAGGGGACCACCCCTAACCTGCGGCGCATGACCATCGTCGAGCTCCGCCAGTACACCCTGCACCCCGGCGCGCGGGAAACCCTGATCGAGCTGTTCGAGCGCGAGTTCGTGACCGGGCAGCAGGCGGTCGGCATCACCGTCGGCGGCCGCTTCCGCGACCTGGACGACCCGGACCGCTTCGTCTGGCTGCGCGCCTTCCCCTCGATGCCCGAGCGCCGTCGCGCACTGGAGGCGTTCTACGGCGGCCCGGTCTGGCAGGCGCACCGCGACGCGGCCAACGCCACCATGGTCGACAGCGACGACGTCCTGCTGCTGCGCGGCCCCGGCTTCACCCCACCGCCGGGCACCCGCGAGGTGCTCGCAACCGTCTGCCGCCTCGGCGCTCGCCGTCCCGATGCCGATGTCGAGGTCGATGCCGGCGCCACCGCTGCCGCTGCCGCTGCCTTCGAGGCCTATGCCGAAGGGAATCTGAGCCCGCATCACGCGCTGCACCGCACCGAGCACGCCGAGAACGACTTCCTCCGGCTGCCCGTGCGCACCGGCGAGGACGTCCGCCTCTGGTTCGGCCCCGCCGCACCGGCGCCCTGGCCCCTCCGGCGGCTGCGACTGGAGCCCGTGACGCCGTAACGGCGGCCCGCAGAGCGTTCACCCTCATCCCATTGCAACGCAAGGGGTGAGGGTCGTTGCGTTAAGCCTGCGCCCAGCGCAACGATTTCTCCGTCTTCACCTGCAGCGATGGCCATTTGAAGCAACGAAGCTGTTGCCTGATCTTTGAACGCAACGTAGCTTTTCCATCGTCAGAAACACCGACGAACACCGGAGAGCACGATGCAGACCTTCGACACCCCCGCCGCGATCACCGCCGTCCTGAACGTCCCGGCCGGCCGGGTCCAGCTGATCGCCGCCGACCGCCCCGACACCACCGTCGAGGTCCGCCCGGCCGACCCCGGCAGGAACCGCGACGTCCGCACCGCCGAGCAGACCACCGTGACCTACACCGACGGCGTCCTGAGCATCCGGGTGCCCGAGGCCGGGAACCAGCTCCTCGGCCCCGGTTCGGTGGAGGTCACCGTCCAGCTGCCGGCCGGCTCCGACGTCGAGGCCGAGGCCGCCTCCGCCGAACTGCGCGTCGTCGGCCGCCTCGGCGCCCTCGCCTTCGACGGCGCCTACCGCCGGATCAAGATCGACGAAGCCGCGAGCGTGCGCCTCACCGCCGTCGACGGCGACGTCGAGATCGGCCGCCTCACCGGCCCCGCCGAGATCAGCACCGCCCGCGGCGACATCCGCATCACCGAAGCCCACCGCGGCACCCTCGCCCTCAGCACCCAACTCGGCGACATCACCGTCGACACCGCCCCCGGCACCTCCGCCGCCCTGGACGCCGCCACCGGCCACGGCCGCATCACCAACGCCCTGCGCAACGACGGCACCACCACCCTCGACATCCGCGCCACCACCGCCCAGGGCGACATCACCGCCCGCAGCCTCTGACCCCCTCCCCCCCTCCGTCCCCAGCGGCCACAGGAAGGCACCCCATGAGCACCGAGACGACCGCCCGCCCGTCCGCCTGGACCGGCACGGTCCCCGTCGACGACACCACCCTCGCCGTCACCGACACCGGCGGCCCCGGCACCCCGGTCGTCTACCTCAACGGCTCCTACGCCGACCGGTCGCACTGGAAGCGCGTCATCGCCGAACTCGGCGACGGCTACCGGCACATCACCTTCGACGAGCGCGCCCGCGGAAAGTCGGGGACGTCCTGCGACTACTCCTTCGAGTCCTCGGTCCGCAGCCTCGACGCCGTCCTCGCCGCGCGGGGAGTCGAGAAGGCTGTCCTGGTCGGCTGGTCCTACGGCGCCATGCTCGCCGTCCACTGGGCCGCCCGGAACCCGGACCGGGTGCTGGGGGCGGTGTCCGTGGACGGCGCGATGACACACGAGTGGCTCGACGAGGCCACGAAGGCCCGGATCCGCAAGCTCTTCCGCCGTTTGAGCCCGCTGTTCCCGATCTGCCGCCGGCTCGGCATGGCCGCCCGGATGAGCGCCGCCCAGCACGCCGAGATCAACATCGAGCTCAACGAACTCTGCGCACCCGCCGCCCTCGACCCGGTCTTCGACCGCATCACCGTGCCGACCCGCTACGTGCTGGCCACCGGCGGCAACCTGGGCGGCGACGCCGAGGTGATGGAACGGCTCCGCGCCGGCCTCGGCGCCGTGCTCGCCCGCAACCCGAACATCACGGTCAGCGCGAAGGTCCCGAGCAACCACTCCAAGATCCTGCGCAAGGACTTCCGGGCCGTCGCCGCCGCGGTCCGCGAACTCGCCTGACGGTGCCGGAATCCGTCACGGCGTCATCGGCCGCCCCCACCCGTTACTCCCTACTCCCTGCCCCGCGCCCCGGCGTTCCGGGGGCGCGGGGAGGCGGGCTGCGGTCGGGCCTCGGGAGGCAGCCGCGTCAGGGGGACGTTCCCTTCGGGCAGCGGCGAGTCCGAGAAGTAGCCGATCCGCTGCGGTGCACCTCCCGGGCTCCCCGCAGGTGCCAGCGCCAGTGCCGCACCGACGGCTGCGATCGCCACGACCGCCTTCAGATCCCGCGCCACTGTTTCCTCGACCTCCAGAGACACACCGAGCACGCAGAGCGATGCCAGTTATACCCTGCGCGCTCGGACGGCCGCGCCCCCGCCGGCGCGGGCTCAGGTACGGGGACCCGTGCGGGTGCGGGTGCGGCGCAGGATCCGCTCCGCGAGGTCGACGGACTCCCGGACCGGGATCAGGCGGCAGTCCGCGCCCCCGATGTGCGCGGTGGTGATTCCGCGGGCGGCCTGCAGCACCTCCTCGCCGAGAGCGCCGAAGTGGAGGTCGTCCAGGTCGGGTGCCTCGAAGGCGGTCCACCCGTGCTCCCCCACGCAGCGGTACTGGCGGACGGCGACGTCGGGCATCCGCAGGTCGGCCAGGTGGAAGGCGGTGAAACGGTTCATCGGTACGCCGATCATCAGCACCCGGGCGTCCAGGTCGTAGAGCCGGCCCAGCGGGGAGTCGAAGCCCAGGTGGCACTCGTCCGGGTGACTGCCGGTGATCTCCTGCGCTCGACGGCCCACCGCCGCCCAGGAGGTCTGCGGGTGGCGGCTGCGGCACGCGCCCCGGTACGTCCGGATCGCCTCCGACAGCCTTCCCATGGTGGGTGACGCGGGGGTGGCGGCCGGGTCGAACCTCGGCATCCCGGCCAGGTAGTCGTCCACTTCCGCCGGGGAGAGACCGGCGGTGGCGGACTGGTGGATGCGCGAGGTGGCGGAGTTCTCGGGGGTGGCCGTGTAGGCGACCAGGGTGCCCTCGGGGCCCAGCACGTCCAGCAGGGCGTCGATCACGCCCGCGGCCCCGCCCGGCACCGGGCCGAGCGCGCGCAGGGACGCCTGGACGTGCAGCACCGTGCCCGCGCGGACCCCGAGGTCGGCGAACTCACGCGAGAGCGGGCGGACATGAGGACGGACGGCCGGCGTGACCGATGCGGCGACGGGTGGCCGGACGGGGTCTGCGACGGCGACGCTGCCGGTTCGCGGTTCGGTGAGGATGACGGTTCCCCGGGGTTGAGGGCCCCGGGGTGAGGGAGGTCCCGGGGCAGGGCGGAGTGGGAGGTCAGACTCCGGCCCGTTCCCGTCGCGCCCGGTCGGCCGCGTGCTCGGCGGCGGCGGGCAGCGGCAGGGCGAGCCAGGGTGCGACGGTGGCACGCATGCCGTCGGCGAAGCGCAAGCCGGTCCCGGTCAGGGCCCCGGACTCGGTCAGCCGTTCCACGGCCTCGGCGGTGTACCGCCGCCAGAGCGCGAACTGTGCGCGCGCCCGGTCGGCGGCCTCGCCCGGCAGCCCGTCGTACGCCAGGGTTCGGGTGCCCCAGTACTCGGTGACGGCCAGGTGGGCGTAGGTGCCTTGGAGGAGCCCTTCGAGCGGCCGGGGGTCGGGCCGCCAGGGGGCGAAGTACAGCGCCGTGTCGGCGCGGTCGTACAGGTCCATCAGGTCGAGCACCGCGCCGAGTTTGACGTGCTGGAACTCGTGCGCGAGCAGCAGTGCGAGCGTCGGCGCGGTGGCCGGCCGGGCGATGCCGACCGCGCCGTACGCCTGCCGGGCCGCCGAGCTGACGTCCCGGCCTGCCGGGCCCGGCCGCAACGGGGTGACCGTCGTCAGTCCGGTCCGGATGCCCTCGGCGTACCCGGGCAGGTCCCGCCCGAGCAGCTCCCAGGCCTCGCGCAACGCGCCCGTCCAGTCGAGCAGTTCGCCGTCCGGCAGCCGGTCCGCCACCGGGTGGTCGTGGCAGTCGCGCATCGGGTCGGCGTCCTCCAGGGCGACCGTCCAGCCGCCGGCCAGCCGGACCCGCCGCAGCGGCTCGTCCAGGGCCGTACGCACCGTGCCGTCGCCGGCCCGCACCTCGAAGCCGTCCGCGCGCCCGGAGACCACCGCCTCGCCGTCGGGCAGGGCGATCCGCCCGAGCGTCGGCAGGTGCAGCCACCCGCCGCGCACCGGCACCGCGACCGCGTCCCCCCGTCCGGCCCGGACCGCGGCGGCCGCGGCCAGCGAGGCCAGCGGGCCGAGCCCGACCGCCAGGTCCCCGGCGAGCCGTCGGGCCGCCCAGGCTCGGGCGTACGGGTGCGCGAGGACGGCGTCGACGGCGGCGGGGGCCTCGACGTCCAGCTCCGAGAGCAGGGCCCACGCCTCGGGCCGCCCCTGTCCGGAGGCGTCCCAGGCGGCGGCCAGCATCGCCCGGGTGAGGGCGAGTTGGGAGCGTCCGAGCGCGGCCACCGTCTCCGCGCCGCCGTAGCCCCGCGCGAGTTCGTCGAGTTGTGACGACGTGAGCGCACCGGGCAGCAGCTCGGGTTCGGGGGCGGGCTGCTGCCCGCCCTGGGGCGGCACGGCAGCCGAACCGGCGCTCCCCGCAAGACCGTTGATGAACGTCATGAGATCACCGCAGTAGACGGAGGGATGGTCGAAGCTGCCTCCTCCATCGTCGCTCCGGAATCGGTGGGCGTACAGCCCGCCTCCGCAGGAGCGCACCACGGAGCAGGCGCGGCAGGCCTCGCTCAGTCCGGCCAGGCCGGACTGGCGGGCGGCGATGCCGGGGTGGCGGGCCAGGTCGTCGAGGCTGTGCGCGAAGACGTTCAGCCCGGTGGCGGGCGCGCCGTCGTACGCGGTCTTCAGGCTGTCGGCCTGCTCGAAGGTGCCGTCCGTCTCCAGGACGGCCAGGTCCGAGGGCTCCAGCCCGAGCGACTCGGTGAGGCTGGAGAACCCGCGCAGGGTCCGGTGCACGGATTCGAAGGTCCGGACCGCGAAGGGCCGCCCGTCCGCTTCCCACAGCCGGTGGACGGTCAGCAGCCAGTCGGCGTACGGGGTGGCGCCCAGGGCGGCGGGGCGCTTGGGCCGCTCGTCCCAGGTGGCGTGCGGGAGCAGGAAGTCGACGGCGGGTGGACGGAGTTCGGCCAGGGCGCGGTACACCGCCACCGGGTCGTTCTCGACGTCCATCGTGCAGAGCAGCCCGGCGAAGAGGTGCCGGAACTCGGGCTCGTTGAGCAGCGCGACCGCCCGCAGCACCTGCGGATGGCTGCTGCGCCCGTCGGCGAAGCGCCGGTGGCGGTCGTTGGCGGCCTTGTCGCCGTCCAGCGAGATGCCGACCTTGAGGTCCAGTTCCGCGAACAGCGTGCAGAAGGCGCGGTTCAGCAGCACACCGTTGGTGTGGATGCGCAGGTCGAGCGCACAGCCGGGCGGAAGCGCCGCCCGGAACGCCTCGGCGGCGCGGCGCAAGCGGTCCGGGCCGGCGAGCAGGGGTTCTCCCCCGTGCAGGACGACCCGGACGGCGGGCAGCCGGTGGGCGGCCGCGTGCTCGCCGATGCGTTCGGCGGCCTTGGCCAGGATCCCGTCCGCGATGACCTTCGGGCGGGAGCTCCAGCTGCGGTCCGCGTGCTCGTAGACGTAGCAATGGTCACAAGCGAGATCACATCTGCTATGGATCTTGACCACGAACTGCGTCAGGGGCAGCGGAGTTGACGTCGTCATGGAACTTTTCGGAGATCCGTTCGGATCGATCGGCTCGGTTGGTCCTGCCCGGCGGTACGGGCCGGGTCAGATCGAGGAGTTGAAGGCCGCGACCGGCACGAGGCCGGATTCCGCGCCGGGGAGTGCGCGCTGGAGGCGGGAGGCGAGTTCCTCTGCCCCGAGGGCGGCGAGATCGGCGAGGGACGGGCGTTCCGGCGTCTCCTGAGTGTCAGTGAGCTTGCCGGCCGGCCTGGTGCTGGTTACCGGAGTCATATTCGTTTCCTTAGGCGCGGTTAGGACCTGCCGAGGGTGGGTAAGCCCACCCAGTTGCGACCCAATGTAGTGCCCGCGGAGGCTCCGCGCGGCACGTTGTCGACTCACATTGGACTCACGTCGGGCCCGCCAGGCGGCCGACGTCGTACAACGGGCTCGGAGCCCCGAGTTTTTCACCCGGACAGCGGTCGCGCACTTCGCCCTGGCGCGCGCCGAAGCGCACCGCCGGGGTAAGCACCCGGGTAAGCGTTCGAGTCCTCCGGTTGATTCCCCCCACCCGCGGACGCCGGCCGGAGCACCGACCTCAGGCCCGCCGACCGGCACCGCCACCCAGTTCCCGCACGGAACGCACCAGCTCCTCGGTGAACTCCCGGCCGTGCAACGTCAGTTCACCACAGTGCAGCAGCGTGTCCGCAGCCGCCAGACTGTGCCCCCGCCACCGCACGAACTCCCGCTCCGCCCGGCCCGCATCCGCGCCCGCGGCAGCCTCCGCACACCAGAAGTCCGCGACCCCCAGGTGCGCGTACGTGCCCTGCAGCAGCGCCCCGGCCGGCCGCAGGTCGGGCCGCCACGGGGCGTGGTAGACGGCCGGACCGTTGGGGCGGTGCAGCGGCACCAGGTCCAGCAGGGCACCGAGTTGGACGTGCAGGAACTCGTGGACCAACGCCAGTGCCAGCAGCACCGGCTCCTCCGGCAACGAGGCCGCCACCGCCCCGTACGCCCGGCGGGCCGCGGCACTGACCGCCTCCCCGCCGGGGGCGGGAGAGAGCGGGACGATCGTGGTGACACAGGCCGCGACCGCCTCCGCGTGCCGCCGGTGGCGGCGCACCAGGATCCGCCAGGCGCCGGCCAACCTCTCCTCCCAGCAGGCGAGTTCCGCGTCGGTCAGCGGCCCGGCCGGCGGGCGGCCGTAGTCCACCCGGCGCGGCCCGACGTGATCGACCGACGGCGCCCAGCGCAACCCGTCACAGTCCAGCACCAGCCTCCGGCCGACGTCGGCCCGGAGGAAGTCCCCCAACTCGCCCGGCCCGCCCGGCGAACCCTCCGCACCCGCCGCCACACCGCGCAGACAGTCGGCCGCCCAGGCATCCAACTCCGGCCGCAGCAACACCTCTTCCCACCCCGCCCGGTCCTCGCGCTGCAGCGCCCGCACCCGCGCGTACGCCTCGCGGTAGCCCTCGTGGTCCGGCACAGCCCGGCACAGCGCGAGCAGCAGCAACGCCCGCTTGCTCAACTGCCCCGCACGCAACAGCCGGACGGCCTCCGGCCCACCGCGAGCGCCCGCGATCGCCAGGAACGTCGCCCGGTCCACACCGTGCCGGGGCAGCCCGTCCGCCCCGCGCGCACCCGGCACCCAGGCCGCCACCGCCTCGTCCGTGCCCGCCACCACTCCTCCTCCTACGCCGCACCGCCCCCATCCGCTCGCAGTCTCCCCCCGCCACGCCGGACAATCCGGCCAACGGACACGCATGACCCGAACGGACGAACCCACCCCGCCGCACCCACCCCCGAAGCCGCCCCCAGCGCGAGTGCTCCCCCTCCCCCAGCCCTCACCCCCAGCTCCCCACCCCCCTCCCCAGCGAGAGTGCTCCCCCCTTCCTCTCCCCCCGCGAAAGGGACGCGCTGCGGGGACGGACGGGGGCGGCGCAGGGGGTGGCCCGGAGAGGGGCGTTGCGGGTGATTTTCAGACTGCCAACGGCGCCCGACCC
>NZ_JBIWNL010000037.1:50190-90279 GCF_044767225.1 Kitasatospora sp. NPDC101447 | reverse complement strand
TTCCACAAACCCCTTTAATATCACTCGCCGTTTTGGGCCCCCCGCCTGCTCCCCCGCGGCTGACTCCGCGGGGGGGGGGCGGCGGGGCCCCCCCGGCCCCCCCCCGCCGCGGCGTTGTCAGGAGGGGTGCGTCAGATCTGCACGCCGAAGTCCTGGGCGATGCCGGCCAGGCCGGAGGCGTAGCCCTGGCCGACGGCGCGGAACTTCCACTCGCTGCCGTTGCGGTAGAGCTCGCCGAAGATCATCGCGGTCTCGGTGGCGGCGTCCTCGGAGAGGTCGTAGCGGGCGATCTCGGCGCCGCCGGCGGCGTTCACCACGCGGATGTAGGCGTTGCGGACCTGGCCGAAGCTCTGGCCGCGGGCGGTGCCGTCGTAGATGGTGACCGGGAAGGTGATCTTCGTGGCCTCGGCCGGCAGGCCGGCCAGGTTGACGTTGATCGACTCGTCGTCGCCCGCGCCCTCGCCGGTGCGGTTGTCACCGGTGTGCACGACGGTGTTGTCCGGCGTGCTGGTGTTGTTGAAGAAGACGAAGTGGGCGTTGGAGAGCACCTTGCCGTCCGCGTTCAGGACGATCGCGCTGGCGTCGAGGTCGAATTCGGCGCCGGTCGTGGTGCGGACGTCCCAGCCCAGGCCGACGGTGACCGCGGACAGGCCGGGGGCCTCCTTGGTCAGCGAGACGTTGCCACCCTTGGAGAGGCTCACTGGCATGGCGTTTGCTGTCCCTTCGTTCGCTTCGTGCGCTTTTCCCCGGGACAACGCAATACCCGGGCGGCTTGGTTCCGCAGGGTCCGTGAATTCTTCGCGCGGGTGATTCACGGGGGCAAAGCCCTGGCAAAGACGGCCGTCAGATCCGGCGGAACCGGCCCTGCAGCGACCAGACGTTCGGGTTGTCGGCCAGGTCGGGGTGCATGTCGAACAGGTCGGCGAGGGTGTCCTGGAGGAAGTCCCGGGCCTCGCGCCGCAGGTCGCTGTGGCGGACCACGGCCGGCGGCTCGTCCGGCAGCCAGGTCGCGGTGACCTCGACCCAGTTGAAGCGGCGGGCGAAGCGCAGCAGCTCGGTGTTCTGGGTGAAGTCGAGGTCGGCGGTCTGCACCCGGGCGGCCCGGCTGCCGTCCGGGTCGCGGTCCAGGTGCTCGGCGATGTCGCACAGCGCCCAGGCGAAGTCGAGCACCGGCACCCAGCCCCAGGCGGTGGACAGCTCGGCGCCCTCGGCGTCCAGGTAGACGTCGCCGCAGAACAGGTCGTAGCGCAGGGCGTGCACGGACGCGGTGCGGTAGTCCGTCTGCGGGGGGTCGGGGAAGCGGTTGGAGAGGGAGTAGCCGAGCTCGATCACGTACGCCATTGTCGGGGCTCGCGGCGTGTGCGGGTAACCGGGTGCCCGGCCCGGGTGCCGGGCTCGGGTGCCGGGCCCGGGGAGGCGGGCCTGATTAACCGGGTGACCCGGACGGCCGAGCGCGGGATGATGGGCGCATGCCCGAGCCCATCCGCGTACGGGGGTCGGTGGTCGTCCCCGACGCCGAGCTCGTCTGGCGCTTCTCGCGTTCCTCCGGCCCCGGTGGCCAGCACGTCAACACCTCCGACTCCAAGGTCGAGCTGCGCTTCGACGTGGCGTCCACCGGGGCGCTGCCCGAGGTGTGGCGCGAGCGCGCCCTGGAGCGGCTGGCCGGGCGGCTGGTGGACGGCCGGGTGCTGGTGGTCCAGGCCTCGGAGTTCCGCTCGCAGTGGCGCAACCGGGAGGCGGCCGCGGCCCGGCTGTCGGCGCTGCTGACCGAGGCGTGCGCGCCGCCGCCGAAGACCCGGCGGGCGACCAAGCCGAGCCGGGGGATGGTCGAGCGCCGGCTGTT
Source organism: Kitasatospora sp. NPDC101447 (assembly GCF_044767225.1). Lineage (NCBI taxonomy): Bacteria > Bacillati > Actinomycetota > Actinomycetes > Kitasatosporales > Streptomycetaceae > Kitasatospora > Kitasatospora sp. NPDC101447. Next base: position 88,436 of record NZ_JBIWNL010000037.1, on the reverse strand, counting down.
CAACAAGCGGCACCGCTCCGAGGTCAAGCAGGGCCGCCGGCTGCCGCGGGGCGGCGAGTAGCCAGGCCCGCTCGGCCCGGCCCGGTTCGGCGCAGCTCAGCCCAGGGTGCGGTAGCCACCGCGGAAGTAGAGCAGCGGACGGCCGCCGGGGTCGGGTACCACGGCCTCCAGCACGCGGCCGAGCAGCAGGGTGTGGTCGCCCGCGGGTATCCGCTGTTCGGTGCGGCACTCGACGGTGGCCAGCGCGCCCTCGACCAGCGGGGCGCCGGTGCGCGGGCCGCGGTGGTGCGCGGTGTCCGCGAACAGCAGCCGGTCGCTGAGCCGGCCCTTCATCGCGAAGCGCGAGCCGAGCGTCTTCTGCCCCTCGGTCAGCACCGAGACCGCCCAGGTGTCGACCCGGGAGAGCACCTCGTCCATCCGGGAGTCCTCGCGGACCGAGATCAGCACCAGCGGCGGCTCCAGCGACACGGAGAGGAAGGACGTCGCGGTCATGCCGATGTCCTCGCCGTCCTCCGGGTCGTGGACGGTCACCAGGCTCACGCCGGCGGCGAGCTGGGAGAGTGCTGCCCGGAACTCGTCGGGCGTGGCGTGGGGGGCAGCTTCGGGCTGCGGGGACGGGTACACGTACCGCACGGTAGTCGTCACCCGCGGGAAACGGCATCGGGCCTTGGTCGTAGGACCGGCGGCGCGCCCGCGGGGTCGCGGCCGCCGGTCGGACTCACCCGCAGGAGTGAAGCGGACGGACCGGCGGGTGCAGCCGGCTTCAGCCCGCGGCCGGTGCGGTCGACCAGGAGAAAAGGTCCGGATGGAACTTTGTGTCCCGTTATGGGGCGGATGAACTGATTACGGGCGCATTAGTGTCGTGTGATTTAAGTCACAAGTGGCGCCCTATTGCTGACCGAGCGTGCCGAACGCTGTGCTCCCTGTGATTCAGTTCTTCTGGCAATCGGACGATAACCAATCAAGAACTATCCGAAGCAGCCGGGGAGCCCCCGCATGGAAGCCGAGTCGGAGCCGTACGTCCGTCTCGCGACCCTCCGCACCTTGCACCGGGTCGTGGCGGACCTCAACGCTGCCCGCAGCCTGGCGGGCACGCTGCAGGCCGTCGTCGAGGGCGCGGTGCACGGGCTCGGCTTCGACGCCGCCGCGGTCAGCCTGGTCCGCCCGGACGGCGACCTCGTGGTGGCGGCCGTCTGGGAGCTGGAGGAGAGCCCGATGGGCGGCCCCTCCGTGCTGCTCGGCCAGGTCGGCTCCCGGGAGTCCTGGGACCGGCTGCTCGGCGTCAGCGACCACTGGGGCACCCTGCGCTTCCTGCCGTTCGACCGCGGCTGGGCCGTCGCCAGCGACATCCCGCGCTGGATCGGGGACGGCCCGCTGCCCGTGTACGCCAACGACTGGCACCCCGCCGACGGGCTGCTCGCCCCGATGTACAGTGCCGGCGGCGACCTGCTCGGGGTGCTCTCGGTGGACCGCCCGCGCAGCGGCAAGCGCCCCGGCGCATGGACCCGCGAGGCGCTGGAGATGTTCTCGCTGCAGGCCTCGATCGCGATCGGCAACGCCCGGCTGCGGGCCGAGATGCAACGCGCGCTGGCCCGCCTGGAGAAGGAGCAGCAGGCGCTGCGGGCCAGCGAGGAGAGCTTCCGCCAGGCGTTCGAGTACGCGCCCAGCGGGATGGCCATCACCGAACTGCACGGCGCCGGGCGCGGCCAGCTGACCAGGGTCAACGACGCGCTCTGCCGGCTGCTCGGCCGCCCCCGCGCGGTGCTGCGCCAGCAGAGCTTCGCCGACCTCGTCCACCCCGAGGACCGGGCCCTGCTGGAGCGCACCAGCGCCGAGAGCGGCCGGGCGGAGCTGCGGCTGTCCCGGCGGGACGGCGGCTACCAGTGGGTCTGCCTGCGCAACTCGATCGTGGCGGACGCGGCCGAGGGGCCCAGCTTCCTGCTCACCCACGTCGAGGACATCGAGGACCGAAAGCGGCACGAGTTCCAGCTCGCCCACCGGGCCAGCCACGACGCGCTCACCGGCCTGCCCAACGGCGCCGAGCTCAAGGCCCGGCTGGCTCGCCGGCTCTGCGCCCAGCCGCAGCCGGTCGGCGCCGCGCCCGGCCCCGCCGAGGCGGCCTACTCGCCGTCGTACGGCTACCCGGCCGACTCCTACAGCTCCTACAGCGCCCACGCGGCCCACGACGGGCTGGAGGGCGCGGACCCGTACGCCGGGGCGGTGCACGGCTACGGGCTGCCCGAGGGCGTCCCGCCGCCCGGCCTCGGCCAGGGCTACGGGGAGCACGTGCACGCGGTCGTCCCGGCCGACCACGGGCCGGGCGGCGACGCCTGGTCCGCCCCGTTCCGCTCCGGCGGCGCGGCCGCGGTGGACAAGGGGCTCGCGGTGCTCTTCTGCGACCTCGACGGCTTCAAGTCGATCAACGACCGGTTCGGCCACAACGCGGGCGACGCGGTGCTGGTCGAGGTCGCCCGGCGGCTGAGCCAGGCCGTCCGGGACGGCGACACGGTGGCCCGGCTCGGCGGCGACGAGTTCGTGGTGCTGGCCGACGGCATCGGCCGCGAGGAGGCCAAGGACCTCGCCCACCGGCTGCGCAACGCGATCATCCCGCCGATGCGGATCGACGGCCGGGCGATGCGCGTGGGGGTGAGCCTCGGGATCGGCTGGGCGGGCTGCGGGATGAGCATCGAGGAGGTGCTGCAGACCGCCGACGAGCGGATGTACGACGAGAAGCGCGCCCGCGGCGGGGCGGTGCGCGGGGCGCGCGGAGAGCGCTCGCACCGGCGCGCGGGCTGAGACCGGACGCGGGCGGACGACACGGCCCCGGCGCCCCCGACACCGCAGGTGGGTTCCCGGTTACCCGCGAGTTGTCAAGGGTTCTTTTCCTGCTGTCACGTGCGGCAGGTAGGGTGCCCGGTACGACAGCGTCCATGATCTGCGCCGCCCGCAGCCCGGCGGCGCGCACCGGATGGGGGAACAGACCACCGTGACGACCGCCGGCAGCAACGGAGTGCCCGAGGGCCAGGGGGGCGGTGCCCCGCAGGACGACGACCCGTTCGGCTACCTCTACCGCCCGGCCGACGGCTCCACCGGGCAGCCGGCCGAGCCGCAGCAGGGTGTTCCCCGCACGTCCTACAACCGGCCGATGGAGGTCGGGCGCGCCCAGTACGGCTACGGCTACCCGCCGCGGCAGCAGCAGCCGTACGGCCAGCAGGGCATGCCGCAGCAGGGGTACCCGGGCGGTCAGCCGCAGGCCCCGTACGGTCAGCCCGGCGTGCCGCAGCAGGCCGAGTACGGCGGCGCGCCCACCCAGCAGAACCGCTACGCCGAGCACTCCCGGCCGCAGCCGGGGGACGAGCGGCCGAGCAGCGGCCGGAGCAAGGGCGCGGTGATCGGCGCGGTCGCCGTGGTCGCGGCCATCGCGATCGGCGCCGGGATAGCGCTCTCCACGGGCGGCGACCCGGACGGCGGCGACAAGAACGCCAAGGGCGGCGCCGCCACCACCGCCGCGCCCGGCCCCGCCACCCCGGGGTCGACCGCCTCGACCGCCGGCGGCGGCCCCTCGGCGAGCGCCACCCCGATCACCGGCCCGTCGACCGTGGACGCGAGCCAGCTGCAGGCGCAGAACGCGCCCTCCGGCAACACCGTCAAGGGCGCCAAGTCGGCCGACGGCAGCTACCTGACCCTCCAGCCGGGCGGCTCGGTGACGTGGAGCGGTGAGATCGCCACGGCCGGGACGTACAAGCTGACGGTGCACTACAACTACTCGGGCGGCGACCTCAAGGGCACGGCCGCGGTGAACGGCAAGGACTGGCCGAGCGGGGTGACCTACAAGATCTACGGTCCCGCTCCCAAGGACCAGGCGTCGGCCTGGTACACCACCTGGATACTGCCGCAGTTCCAGGCCGGCCAGAACTCGGTGACCTTCACGGGGCCCGCCGGGGCGTCGATCCTGATCGACCAGATCACCATCGAACCGGGCGGCTGAGCCCGACCGCCCTCCGGACGCACCACGGCCGCCCTCCCCGCAGCGGGGAGGGCGGCCGTCGGCTTTGTCCGGGCGGTTCCTTCAGGCAGTTCGTCCGGGAGGCTCGGTCAGGCCGGCTTCACGGTGGAGAACCGGTCGGCGCCCACGACCCAGCGGCCGCGGCGCATGACGGCGACCAGCTCGAAGCTCTCGGAGTCGACCACCACGAGGTCGGCGAGCTTGCCGGTCTCCAGCGAGCCGATGCGGTCGTCGAGGCCGAGCAGCCGGGCCGGGGTGGCGGACAGCGATTCGACGGTCTGGTTCAGGGTCAGGCCGTTGACCGTCACCGAGCGCCGGAACGCGACGTCCAGGGTGAGGGTGGAGCCGGCGATCGCGCCGCCCTCGACCAGCCGGGCCACGCCGTCCCTGACCCGGACCTGGAGGGGGCCGAGGGGGTAGAGGCCGTCGCCCATGCCGGCGGCGCCCATGGCGTCGGTGATCAGGGCGACGCGGTGGGGGCCGGCGGTGCCGTAGGCGAGGTCGAGGACCGAGGGGTGCAGGTGCACGCCGTCGTTGATCAGCTCGACGGTGACCCGCTCGTCCTCCAGCAGGGCGACGATCGGGCCGGGGGCGCGGTGGGCGATGGCCGGCATGGCGTTGAAGAGGTGGGTGGCGACGGTGGCGCCGGCGTCGATGGCCTGCAGGGTGGTGGCGTAGTCGGAGTCGGTGTGGCCGACGGCGGCGATGATGCCGAGGTCGGCGAGCATGCGCACCGAGTCGAGGCCGCCGGGGAGTTCGGGGGCGAGGGTGACCATGGTGGCGTGGCCGCGGGCGGCGTCGACGAGTTTGCGGACGAGCGCCGGGTCGGGCTCGCGCAGCAGGTCGGGGCGGTGGGCGCCGCAGCGGTTGTGCGAGATGAAGGGGCCTTCGAAGTGGATGCCGGCCAGGATGTCGTCCTCGACGAGCTCGGAGAGGACGGCGGCCTGGCGGGCGAGCTCGTCGATCTCGCCGGTGACGGTGGAGGCGACGGTGGTGGTGGTGCCGTGGTGCAGGTGGGTTCGGGCGGCGAGCAGGGCCTCCTCGGCGTTGCCGGAGGCGTAGGAGGCGCCGCCGCCGCCGTGGACGTGCAGGTCCACGAAGCCGGGGACGACGGTGTGACCGGTCAGGTCGAGGTCGCCGGGTTCGGCGGCGCCGCCGAACGTGCCGTTCGTGAGGGCGGAGATCCGGTCGCCCCGGACGGTCAGGCGGCCGTCCTCGACGACACCGCCGGGCAGGACCAGCCGGGCACCGGCCAGGACAGTACGGTCACGGTCCGCGGTGGTCACGCGGTCACCTCCATCGAGAGCAGGTCCCAGGCGAGCAGGCCCGCGCCCAGGGACGCGGCGGTGTCTTTGAGCATGGCCGGAACGACCTTCGGGGGCATCTGGAAGGTCAGGCGCTCGGTGACCGCCGCGCGAAGCGGTGTGAAGAGGGTGTCGCCGGCTTCGGCGAGCCCGCCGCCGACGATCACCGTGGACGGGTCGAGCAGGCTCTGGGCGAGGACGATGCCGTCCGCCAGGGCGTCGACCGCCCGCTGCCAGACCGCGAGTGCGCGGTCGTCCCCGGCGTCCACCGCGGCGGCGCAGGATGCCGCGTCGGCGTCGGGGTCGCCGCTGGCCTCGGCCCAGGCGCGCGAGACGGCGGAGGCGGAGGCCAGGGTCTCCAGGCAGCCGCGGGCACCGCAGCCGCACGGCGGTCCGCCCGGGCGGACCACGACGTGGCCGATCTCGCCGCCGTAGCCGTGCGCGCCCGCCTCGATCCGGCCGCCGATGCCGATGGCGCCGGCGATGCCGGTGCCGAGGGCGATGAACAGGAAGCGGTCGACGCCCCGGCCGGCGCCGAGCCGGCCCTCGGCCAGGCCGCCCGAACGCACGTCGTGGCCGAGCGCCACCGGCATCGCGGTGCCGTCGGGACCGGCCAGCCGCCCGCCGAGGAGCGTGCGCAGGGGGAGGTCCCGCCAGCCGAGGTTGGCGGAGAAGACCGCGATTCCGTTTCTCTCGTCGATCGTGCCCGGAACGGCCACCCCGGCCGCGAGCGGGGCGACGCCGAAGCGGCGGCGGCCCTCCTCGGCCAGGTCGGTGGCGAAGTCGAGGATGGCGGCGACGACGGCGTCCGTGCCGTGCTCCCGCCCGGTCGGTCGGCGTGCCTCGAACAGCACGGAGCCGTCCTGGGCGAGCAGCGCGGCCTTCATGCCGGTGCCGCCTACATCGAGTGCGATGACGTGCTTCACGGAGGACAGTTTCCCTTGGTGGATAGAAGAGGTCTAGTCCAGTTGTCGGATTGGTCTGGTCCATACTGGGTGAGCTTTGTCGCAGCTGCGGGGGTGTGCGGGGCTTTGGGCGGGGGCGTACGGGGGGTGTCCGGGGGTTGTCCGGGAGGTGCTCGGGCGCGCCGGTGTTGCGCATCGCGCAACGACCCGGGGCACTTCGGTAACCATTGCGGCGGGGCGGCCCAGTGGTGTGGACCAGTGCTCCGCCGGTTTGGCAGTGTGGCGCCTCCCCCCTGCCGGAATCCCTCGTTCCGGCGGCAGTTCTTCCCCTAAGGCGGTACCCGCGTTGAACAGGCGCGTCCACGTTCCCACCCGTGTGCTCGGCAGTGTGCTGGCCGGAGCGGTGGCACTCACCGGTGTCGGCGCGTGCAGCGGGCAGGGCGACGGGACCGTCACCCTCAAGCTGGTCGCCGCGGACTACGGGGAGAACCAGGAGACCGGCTCCAAGCGCTACTGGGACGCGGTCGCCAAGGACTTCGAGGCCGCCAACCCCGGGATCAAGGTCAGCGTCGAGGTCGACAGCTGGACCGAGATCGGCAAGAAGGTCGACGACATGATCGCGGCCGGGAAGTCGCCGGACCTGCTGCAGACCGGCGGCTTCGCCGACCAGGTCGCGGCGGACCGGCTGTACCCGGCGTCCGACGTGCTCACGATGGACGCCCAGGCGAACTTCCTGGACGGCTTCGCGCACGCCGGGCAGGTGCTCGGCATCCAGTACGGGATCCCGTTCGTGTCCTCGTCACGGGTGCTCTTTTACAACAAGGCGGTGTTCCGGCAGGCGGGGATCGCGCAGCCGCCCGCCACCTGGAGCGAGCTGAAGCAGGACGCGGAGAAGATCAAGGCCAAGGTGCCGGGGGTGACCCCGTACGGGCTTCCGCTGGGGCCGGAGGAGGCGCCCGCGGAGTCCATGCTGTGGACGCTGAGCGGCGGCGGGAGCATCTCCGACGACGTGGGCAACTACACCATCGACAGCGCCCAGAACCAGGCCACCTTCGGCTGGCTGAAGAGCAACCTGGTGAGCACCGGCCTGACGTACCCGGACCCGGGGAAGATGAACCGCACCCCGGTGTTCCAGGACTTCGCCGCCGGGAAGGTCGCGATGCTGAACGGGCATCCGACGCTGCTGCGGATGGCGACCACCGGGAACATCGACTTCGGGACGGCGCCGATCCCGAAGAAGGACGGCGTGGGCCGGACGGGGAGCCTCGGCGTCGCGGACTGGATGATGGCGTTCAAGGCGAACGGGCACAAGAACGAGATCAAGAAGTTCCTGTCGTTCGTCTACAACCGGGACAACCAGCTGAAGTTCGACGAGCAGTACAACCTGCTGCCGGTCACCCAGGACGCGTTCAACCAGATGACGACGGACCCGAAGCACGCCGACCTCAAGCAGTTCGCGGTCGGGCTGACCAACGCGAGCTTCTACCCGTTCGGGGACCCGGCCTGGGGCGAGGTCAGCAACCGGATCAAGGCGGGGATCGGGCAGGCCGTGACGGGGGACCCGAAGCAGGTGCTCGGGGGGCTGCAGGACGCGGCGGTCAAGGAGGCGGCGCGGGTCCGCAAGTAGGGGCCCCGTCGTCCGGCCCACGCCGTGCCGCGGAGGCCCGGTCCCGGTGGTTCGGGGCCGGGCCTCGGTGCGTCTCCGCTCAGGGGAGCGTGATCGCGTAGGCCTTGCGGAGGGTCTCGTGGACCGTCCACGTGGTGCGGTCGCCCTCGCGCAGCACCGCGCAGTCGCCGGGGCCGACCTCCAGGGTCGGGCCGCCCTCGATCTCGATGGTGGCCCGGCCGCTGAGGACCACGAACATCTCGTCGGCCTCGACGTCGGTGACCACACCGGGGGTGATCTGCCAGAGGCCGCGCAGCTGGCGGCCGTCCGCGGACTCGGAGAGGACCCTGCCGGTGACCTCGGGGGTGCCGGAGACGATCTGGGACGGGTCGAGCGGGTCGGGTTCGAGGTCGGCCGCGGGGATGTTCAGGACGAAGCTGGGCGTGGTCATGGGGTGACGTTAGCCGGGGCCGGAGAGCGGTGGGGCGAGCACTGTGTGTCGGGGTCGCGCGGGAGAATGACACTCCGTAGTGGTCGGCGGAGGTGTGCGCGGTGGGCGAGCTGAGTGAGCGGGACCGGGCGGTGCTGGCGCTGGAGGGGCGCCAGTGGCGGACGGCGGGGGCCAAGGAGCGGGCCATCCGGGAGGAGCTGGGGCTCTCCTCCACGCGGTACTACCAGCTGCTGAACGCGCTGCTGGACCGGGAGGAAGCGCTGGCGCACGCGCCGGTGCTGGTCAATCGGCTGCGGCGGATCCGGGCCGCTCGACGGGCGGCCCGCTAGGGAGCCGGTGAAGGGGTGGGCTGCGGGCGGCCGGGGGGTATGGGCCTCGGTATGGGATTCGAAGAGACGTGGGTGCCGGGGACCGAGGCCGGGCGGGACGGGGTGCGCGCGATCCTGCGGGCGCCCCGGGACGCGGTGATCGGGCTGGACTTCGACGGGACGTTGGCGCCGATCGTGGCCGACCCCGGGCAGGCGAGGGCGCATCCGGGGGTGGCGGGGGCGCTGCGGGTGCTGGCCCCGGCGGTCGGGGCCGTGGTGGTGGTGACGGGGCGGCCGGCGGCGCTGGCGGTGGAGTACGGCGGGCTGGCCGGGGTGCCGGGGGTCGTGGTGCTCGGGCACTACGGGGCCGAGCGCTGGGAGGGCGGCGAGGTGACGGCGCCGGAGGTGCACCCGGGGGTGTCCGTGGCGCGGGAGGCGTTGCCGCTGGTGACGGCCCGGGTGGGGGCACCCGAGGGGGTGTGGGTGGAGGACAAGGGGCGCTCGGTGGCGGTGCACACGCGGCGTACGGCGGCGCCCGAGGAGACCTTGGAGCTGCTGCGGGCGCCGGTGGCGGAGCTGGCCGCCGAGTACGGGCTGGTGGTGGAGCCCGGACGGCTGGTGCTGGAGCTCCGGCCGCCGGGGGTGGACAAGGGCGCGGCGCTGACCGGGTTCCTGCGGGAGCGCGGCGCCCGGTCGGTGCTGTACGCGGGCGATGACCTCGGGGACGTGGCGGCGTTCGCGGCGGTGGAGGAGCTGCGCGGGGACGGGCTGGCCGGGCTGCTGGTGTGCAGCGCGGCGGTCGGGGACGCGCCGGTGAAGGAGCTGGCCGACCGCGCGGACCTGGTGGTCGCGGGGCCGGCCGGGGTGGTGGAGCTGTTGGCGGCGTTGGGGGAGGCCCTCACCGGGAGTTGAGCGGGGCCAGCGCGTTGAGCTGGTCGAGGAACCACTGCTGCGGGGGGAGTGCGGTGGCCGCCGCCGCGAGGCGCTTGGTGCGGCCGGCGCGCTCCTCCTCGGGCATGGTCAGCGCGGTGTGCAGGGCGTCGGCGGTGGCGATGACGTCGTACGGGTTGACCGTCAGGGCGTCGTCGGCCAGTTCCGCGTGGGCGCCGGCCTCCCGGGAGAGGACCAGGGCGCAGCCGCGGTCGGAGACGACCGGGACCTCCTTGGCCACCAGGTTCATGCCGTCCCGGATCGGGTTCACCAGGGCGACGTCGGCCAGGCGGTAGGCGGCGAGGGAGCGCGGGAAGTCGTCGTCGACGTGCAGGATCAGGGGCTGCCAGTCCGGGGTGGCGAACTCGGTGTCGATGGCGTCGGCGAGTTCGCGGACCTGCGCCGTGTAGTTGCGGTACTCGGCCAGGTCGGTCCGCGACGGGTAGGCGAAGGCGATGTGGACCACGCGGTCGTGCCACTCGGGGCGGGTGCGGAGCAGGTGCCGGTAGGCCAGCAGGCCGCGGACGATGTTCTTGCTCAGCTCGGTGCGGTCGACCCGGACGATCGTGCGGCGCTCGCCGACGGCCTCGCGCAGGGCGGCGAGGCGTTCGTCCACGTCGGGGCGGTGGGAGCGTTCGCGCAGGAAGTCGGCGTCGGCGCCGAGGGCGTGGACGCCGAGGGCGGTGGTGCGGCCGTCGAGGGTGACGGTGAGCGCCTCGTGGTCGACGTCGGCGCCGAGGAGGTCCGCGCAGCAGGCGGCGAAGGCGCGGGCCCAGCGTTCGGTGAGGAAGCCGGCCCGGTCGGCGCCGAGGATGCCGGTGAGGACGGCGCGGGCGACGTCGTCGGGGAGCATCCGGTAGTACTCGGGCGGGGCCCAGGGGGTGTGCGAGAAGTGGCCGATCCGCAGGTCGGGGCGGGCGGCGCGGAGCAGCGCCGGGGCCAGGGACAGGTGGTAGTCCTGGACGAGGACGGCGGCGTTCGGGGCGGCCTCGGTGGCCAGCGCCTCGGCGAAGGCCGCGTTGTAGGCCCGGTAGGCGGCCCATTCGGTGCGGAAGTCGGCGTCGAAGGCGGGGGCGGTGGGGGTCGCGTAGAGCAGGTGGTGGACGAACCAGAGGGTGGAGTTGGCGACGCCGTTGTAGGCGCGGGCGAAGGTCTCGGGGTCGATGTCCAGCATTCGGACGGCCTGCCCGCCGACGTCGTGGCCGGCCAGGTCGAGGCGGCCGTCGGGGGCTTCCGCGGCGGCTCTGCGGTCCGCGGCGCCGAGGGCCGCGCAGACCCAGACGGCGTTCGGGTCGTCGATGGCGGAGAGGCCGGAGACCAGGCCCCCGCCGCCGCGCCGCAGGGTCAGCGTGCCGTCGTCGGCGGTGCTGAACGACACCGGTCCCCGGTTGGAGGCCACCAGGACGGGGGCGGTGCCGGTCGCACTCGAACGTTCGGTCGTGAGATCGCCCATGGTTGGCATGTTGCCGGGCGCTCGGCGTGGCAAACCCGTCATCGGTGGGTGGCGTATTCGGGGACGGTGTGCATCGGGGGGCGTTCCAGGGCGGTCACCGGGTGGGTGTGGGCGAGGAAGGCGCGGGTCTCCGGGTCGCGGGCGAACTGGGTGAGCTCCGGGCGGACCAGGTCGGCGGAGGCCTTGAGCCGGTGGGCGCGGTCGAGGCGTTCGAGCGCGGTGCGGTAGATGGTGGCGGCCATCCGGCCGAGGGCCTGGCCGTCCTGGTGGCGGTGGTGCCGGACGCCGACGTCCACCTGGGCCAGGGCGTCCAGGCCGACCAGCTCCAACGCGTCGACGAGCAGGCCGAGTTCGACGCCGTAGCCGGTGGGGAAGGGCAGCCGTTCGAGCAGTGAGCGGCGGGCCGCGTACTCGCCGCCGAGGGGTTGGACGAAGCCGGCGAGTTCCGGCCAGTGCAGGTTGAGGAGGGGGCGGGCGACGAGTTCGGTGACCCGGCCGCCGCCGGCCGGGAGGACGGCGGCGCGGTCCCCCGCGGCGGAGCCGCTCAGTGCGACTTCGAGGGGGCGGTCGTACATGGCCTTGACCAGCTGGATGGACTCGTCGGTCAGCAGCGGCCCGACGATGCCGGAGACGAAGGCCGGGTCGAACTCGCGCAGGTCGGCGTCCACGAAGCAGACGATGTCGCCGCGGGTGACCAGCAGCGAGCGCCAGAGCACCTCGCCCTTGCCGGGGGCGGCGGGCAGCCGGGGCAGGATGGCGTCGCGGTGCTCCACCCGGGCGCCGGCCTCGGCGGCGGCCTCGGCCGTGGCGTCGGTGGAGCCGGAGTCGACCACGACGAGTTCGTCGACCAGCGGGAGGCGTTCCATCAGCTCGCGGCGGACGGTGCGGACGATGTCGCCGACGGTGGCCTCCTCGTCCAAGGCGGGGAGGACGACGCTGATCGTGCGGCCGGTGCGTTCCTTGGCCGCGAGGAGGGTGTCGACCGGCCGGTCGGCCGCGCTCCAGGAGCGGCGGCGCAGCCAGGACGCCGCCTGCGGGAGGAGCTCGGGAGTCGGTTCGGCGGGCACGGAAGTCTCCTCGGCGGGTCGGGTGGGACGGGTCATCTCGCGTGGCGGACGGTCCCGTTCAGGATTGGCGCCTTCGGATACAGTCTTCGTACAGCGGTAGGACCCATGCACGCCGGGGTCGCCGTCGAGCACCACCACAATTTCACAAGCTCATCCAGAGGGACTGAGGGAACGGCCCGTTGACGTCCCGGCAACCTTCTCGCGCGGCTGTCGACGACAGGCCCCGGCGGGACAGGTGCCAATTCCGGCCTGTGGCGCGTCCGCGCTGCGGGGAAGATGAGGAGAGAGGCCTCGCCGTCATGGCTATCGACACTGCCGCACCAGTTTCCGTGGACCTCGGCCCCGCTGCCGCCCTGTCCTGTCGGGAGTGCGGAACCCGCTTCCCGCTCGGTCCCAGCTTCGCGTGCCTGGAGTGCTTCGGCCCGCTGGAGATCGCCTACGAGTTCGGCAGCGAGGGCGCCGAGGAGCTGCGCAAGCGGATCGAGGCCGGCCCGACTTCGGTCTGGCGGTACGCGCCGCTGCTGCCGGTGCCGGCCGACGTCGCGTCCAAGCCCAACCTGAACCCGGGCTGGACCCCGCTGGTGAAGGCGGACAATCTGGGCCGCGAGCTCGGCTTCACCGCGCAGCTGCACATCAAGGACGACTCCGGGAACCCGACGCACTCGTTCAAGGACCGCGTGGTGGCCTGCGCCATCGAGGCGGCGCGGGCGTTCGGCTACACGACGCTGTCCTGCTCCTCCACCGGCAACCTGGCCGGTGCGGTGGGCGCGGCGGCCGCCCGGGCCGGCTTCCGGTCCTGCGTGTTCATCCCGCACGACCTGGAGCAGGGCAAGGTCGTCATGGCCGGGGTGTACGGCGGCGAGCTGGTCGGCATCGAGGGCAACTACGACGACGTGAACCGCTTCTGCTCGGAGCTGATCGGGGACCCGGCCGGCGAGGGCTGGGGCTTCGTCAACGTCAACCTGCGGCCGTACTACGGCGAGGGCTCCAAGACGCTGGCGTACGAGATCTGCGAGCAGCTCGGCTGGCGGCTGCCGGAGCAGATCGTGATCCCGATCGCCTCGGGCTCCCAGCTGACGAAGATCGACAAGGGGCTGCAGGAGCTGATCAAGCTCGGCCTGGTCGAGGACCGGCCGTACCGGGTCTTCGGCGCCCAGGCCGAGGGCTGCTCCCCGGTGTCGGCCGCCTTCAAGGCCGGCCGGGACGTGATCAAGCCGGTCAAGCCGGACACCATCGCCAAGTCGCTGGCGATCGGCAACCCGGCCGACGGCCCGTACGTGCTGGACATCGCCCGCCGCACGGGCGGCGCGGTGGAGGACGTCACGGACGCCGAGGTCGTGGCGGCGATCCGGCTGCTGGCGCGGACCGAGGGCATCTTCGCCGAGACCGCGGGCGGGGTGACCGTCGGCGTGCTGAAGAAGCTGGTCGAGACCGGGCAGCTGGACCCGGCCAAGGAGACCGTCGCGATCAACACCGGCGACGGCCTGAAGACCCTGGACGCCGTCTCCGACGCCGGGATGAGCGCCGTCATCCGCCCGACGCTGGACGCGTTCCGCGCCGCCGGCCTCGCGTCCGCCTGAACCACGCCGCCGGCCCCGTGCCCGCCCCGACCGCTGCCCCGCAGGGCCGCACCCCCGCAAGGAGAGTCATGAGCGCCAACGTCCGCATCCCCACCATCCTGCGCACCTACACCGGCGGCGCCGCCGAGGTGACCGCCGAGGGCGCCACCCTGGGCGAGGTCATCGCCGACCTGGAGAAGAACCACGCGGGCATCTCCGCCCGCATCCTGGACGACACCGGCAAGCTGCGCCGTTTCGTCAACGTCTACGTGAACGACGACGACGTGCGCTTCGCCGAGGGCCTGGCGACCGAGATCGAGGACGGCGCCGGCGTCTCGATCATTCCGGCGGTGGCCGGCGGCTGCTGAGCCGTCCCGCGCGCCATTCGGCCGCCCGTACGTACGGAATTCCGCTCTCCGTATGTACGGGCGGCCGGTTGCATTCCGGCGGGAATATTTCCGGGTCGAGTCGGAGTAGAGTGTCGCTCGGTTGGGAACAGGGGTTCCCTCTCGGCCGTTCGCGGCGTTCCGCCGGGCAGGGCCCGGCCGATGGGACCGGGCCGTGAAACATGTCAGGCCGATGTCAGAATTACCGCGGGGATTTGGGTAATTCGTCCGCTATGTCCCGCGTGGAATGCCGAGATTTTTCCGGTTCGGCCCGTCCTGTCCCTTGCCGGCGGGGCGGAATTACCGGCGGTTGACCCTGTTGCAGAGGGCTTCGGTCCGGATACATTCAGCGGCGGTCGACGCAATCACCCGCTCACCGGAGCCCGTTGGGCGTTCCGTGCGGAGGGTTGCGGCGTGCACGGCCGCGCCCAGGGGGGGTTCCCCGGGTGGGCCGTCAACCAACCCGGGCCCGCGACCTGCGGGCGCGTGAAGGGCCAGCACAGCACTAGGGGAGTTCGGAATGGCTCAGGGCACCGTCAAGTGGTTCAACGCGGAGAAGGGCTACGGCTTTATCGCGGTCGACGGTGGTGCGGACGTCTTCGTCCACTACAGCGCGATCCAGATGGACGGCTACCGCACCCTTGAGGAGGGCCAGCGGGTCGAGTTCGAGATTTCCCAGGGACAGAAGGGCCCGCAGGCGGACATGGTTCGCGCGGCGGTCTGACCCCTTCCGACTCCAGGAGCTCGGCGCGGCCCACGGCTGGTGACCGCTCGCTTCTCGACGGGCCCGTACGACACGCGTCGTACGGGCCCGTCGCCGTTCCCGGGCGGCCCCCGGGGGTGGTCCCAGCGGCGGCTCGCGGGTTGGCGATTGGGCTTGCACTCGACCACCCGGAGTGCTAATCATTGGCGTTAGCACTCACAGCGTGAGAGTGACAGCGGACCGGGTCGGTGAGGCCCCCGGGAGCGGTAGGGGAAAAGACCCCCGCACACCAGGGCCGTCCGTCGCGGGCACCCCTTGGTCCGAGCAGTCGACCGTGTCCCGGAGGACCACTTCTGATGGCCAAGATCATCGCCTTTGATGAGGAAGCTCGCCGCGGCCTTGAGCGTGGCATGAACCAGCTCGCCGACGCAGTGAAGGTCACGCTCGGCCCCAAGGGTCGCAACGTCGTGCTGGAGAAGAAGTGGGGCGCCCCCACGATCACCAACGACGGTGTCTCCATCGCCAAGGAGATCGAGCTCGAAGACCCGTACGAGAAGATCGGTGCGGAGCTCGTCAAGGAGGTCGCCAAGAAGACGGACGACGTCGCGGGTGACGGCACCACCACCGCCACCGTGCTCGCCCAGGCCCTGGTTCGCGAGGGTCTGCGCAACGTCGCCGCCGGCGCCAACCCGATGGCCCTGAAGCGCGGCATCGAGAAGGCCGTCGCGGCCGTCTCCGACCAGCTGCTGGCCCAGGCCAAGGACGTGGAGACCAAGGAGCAGATCGCCTCCACCGCCTCCATCTCCGCCGCCGACACCCAGATCGGCGAGCTGATCGCCGAGGCCATGGACAAGGTCGGCAAGGAAGGCGTCATCACCGTCGAGGAGAGCAACACCTTCGGCCTGGAGCTTGAGCTCACCGAGGGCATGCGCTTCGACAAGGGCTACATCTCCGCCTACTTCGCCACCGACCTGGAGCGCATGGAGGCGACGTTCGAGGACCCGTACATCCTCATCGCCAACTCCAAGATCGGCTCGGTCAAGGACCTGCTCCCGCTGCTGGAGAAGGTCATGCAGAGCGGCAAGCCGCTCGTCATCATCGCCGAGGACGTCGAGGGCGAGGCCCTGTCGACCCTGGTCGTGAACAAGATCCGCGGCACCTTCAAGTCCGTCGCCGTCAAGGCCCCGGGCTTCGGCGACCGCCGCAAGGCCATGCTCGGCGACATCGCCATCCTCACCGGTGGCACCGTGATCTCCGAGGAGGTCGGCCTCAAGCTGGAGAACGCCGGCATCGACCTGCTGGGCACCGCCCGCAAGGTGGTCATCACCAAGGACGAGACCACCATCGTCGACGGTGGCGGCGACAGCGAGCAGGTCGCGGGCCGCGTGAACCAGATCCGCGCCGAGATCGAGAACAGCGACTCGGACTACGACCGCGAGAAGCTCCAGGAGCGCCTCGCCAAGCTGGCCGGCGGCGTGGCCGTCATCAAGGCCGGCGCGGCCACCGAGGTGGAGCTCAAGGAGCGCAAGCACCGCATCGAGGACGCCGTCCGCAACGCCAAGGCCGCCGTCGAGGAGGGCATCGTCGCCGGTGGTGGCGTCGCCCTGCTGCAGGCCGGTGTCGCCTTCGACAAGCTGGAGCTGGACGGCGACGAGGCCACCGGTGCCAACATCGTCAAGGTCGCGCTGGAGGCCCCGATCAAGCAGATCGCGACCAACGCCGGCCTGGAGGGTGGCGTCGTGGTGGAGAAGGTGCGCAACCTCCCCGCCGGTCACGGCCTGAACGCCGCCACCAACGAGTACGTCGACCTGGTCGCCGCGGGCATCATCGACCCGGCCAAGGTCACCCGCTCCGCGCTGCAGAACGCCGCCTCCATCGCGGCGCTGTTCCTCACCACCGAGGCCGTCATCGCCGACAAGCCGGAGAAGGCCTCCGCGGCCGCCGGCGGCGGCATGCCGGGCGGTGACATGGACTTCTGATCCTGATCGCTTCGATCGGATCGGTTCGTTCCTCGTCCGCGTGGGCGGTTCCCTTCGGGGAGCCGCCCACGCGGCGTTTCCGCGTTCCGGCGCGCCGACGGAGAATGGACGGATGGCAGCTGACGACATCGAGACCGCCCTGCACAACGCGCGGGCACTGATCCTGGCCGACCTCACCGCGCGGGACGTGGCGGACGCCGCCGTCGTCTCGCTGGTGGAGCAGGCGGTGACGCACCGCCGCTGGTGGCTGGAGCAGTGGCCGGACGGCACCGAGTACGTGCTCGGGCTGGTCGCCCAGGACGTCCAGGACGCGCTGCTGGAGGCGTACGGGCGCTGGCCGCTGTGCACCGGGTGCGCGGCCGACGGGGACCCGCACGCGCTGAGCGTGGAGCCCGAGCTGGGGCCGGAGCCGCACTGGGTGTGCGGCAAGCAGGGCGCGGTGGTGGCGCCGGTCGGGAAGCTGGTCTGAGGGGAGCCGGTCCGAGGGAAGCTGGTCTGGGGGGCTGGTCCGGGGAGGCTGCTCAACCCTCCAGGCGGCGGAGTTCGGCCGTCAGGTTGGCGTGGGCGGCGTCCGTGAAGCGCTCGCGGGCGGCGGGGGTGCGGTAGAGCGCGGGCAGTGCCAGGAGCCCGCGCAGCACGGCGGCGCGGCCGGCGCGGAAGTCCGGCTCGGGGACGAAGCCGTACTCCTCCCGGACGGCGGCCGCGTACGCCGCGTACGCCTCGGGGGTCCCGCCGAGGACGGCGAGGTCCGCGTCGCAGAGCACCTCGCCGTCGCGGTCGCCCGGTGCGGGGTCGTGGGTGACGGTGAGCAGGACGAGCCGTTCGACCTCGGCCACCCGGGCGGCGGGCAGGCCGGCGGCGGTGAGGGCCCGGACGGCCAGGGCGGCGCTGCGCTCCTCGTTCTCGCTGCGGTCGGGCCGGTAGACGGCGTCGTGGAACCAGGCCGCGAGGCGGACGGCGTCCGGGTCGGCGGCGTGCCCGGCCAGGTCGTCGACGTGCCGCAGGACCGCGCTCAGGTGTTCCCGGGTGTGGTACCGGCGCTGCGGCTCCGACCAGCGGCGCAGCAGCTCCCGGCCGTACGGTTCGGGGTCGGTCGCGGCGTCGCAGCGGTGCAGCAGGGCGGTCCAGGCGGGGAGCAGTTCCTCGGAGATCGTCATGGGTTCCATTCTGTCCGGCGATTCAGGTGGACGGTATATGCCGTCGGGCGATATATGTGGACCATGACAGAACGCTCCATGCAGGAGCCGACACTGCTTCTGCTCACCGCGCTCGCCGATGCCCCGAGGCACGGCTACGCGCTCATCCAGGAGATCGCCGTGATCTCGGAGGGCCGGGTCAAGATGCGCACCGGCACGCTCTACG
This sequence comes from Kitasatospora sp. NPDC101447, assembly GCF_044767225.1. Lineage (NCBI taxonomy): Bacteria > Bacillati > Actinomycetota > Actinomycetes > Kitasatosporales > Streptomycetaceae > Kitasatospora > Kitasatospora sp. NPDC101447. Next base: position 70,417 of record NZ_JBIWNL010000037.1, on the reverse strand, counting down.
GAGCGCTCGACCGGCTGCTGGGCCAGGGCCTGATCGAGGTCGCCGCCGAGGAGGTGGTGGACGGCCGTGCCCGGCGCACCTACGCGCTGACGGACGCCGGCCGCGGTGCGCTGGCCGCCGAGGCCGCGCGGCTGCGGGCGGTGGCCACCGAGGCGGAACGCCGGCTCGCCGCGCTCCGCTCGGTGCTGAAGGGGAAGTCGGGGCCCGAGGGGCGGGCCCTGGGGGGAGGGGGTCTCGCATGACCACGCCGACGATCGGAGCGCCCCCGGCCGCGCTGAGGGCCGCGCTCCAGCTGTTCCCGGCCGGCTACCGGCGGGTGAACGGCGACGAGATGGTGGCGGTCTTCGCCGACGCCACGGCGGAGGCGGACCGCTCGGCCGTCGCCCGGGAGGTGTTCGACCTGGCCGCGTACGGGCTGCGGGTGCGGCTCGGGCTGACCGGCTCCTCGGTGATCGGGCGCGTGCTCGCGCTGGCCGCCCCGATGGTCGCGGGTGCGCTGGCCGGCTCCGGGCTGGTGCCCTGGGTCGCCGACCCGGACCGGGCCACGTTCCAGCTGACCTGGGACCGCTCGTACACCTCGTACGCCATGACCTTCGCGCCGGCGGTGGCCGCGATGCTGCTGGGTGTGGCGGCGGTGCTGGGGCGCTGGACGGCCGTGCGGGTCATCGCGCTGGTGCAGGCGGTGCTCGGGTTGTCCGTGCTGGCCCAGGCGTTCGGCGGGCCGGGGTTCATCGACTGGTGGTGGATGGGGTACGTCGGCATGGCGACCCTGCCGGCCGCGCTCGCCGCGGTGCTGCTGTTCGCGGCGCCGACGGAACTGCTGCCGCGGCCGACCTGGCGCACCCGGGGGACGGTGCTGGGCGCGGTGGCCGGGGGCGGGCTGCTGGTGGCGCTCCAGCGCTGGGACGACACCACCTTCCCGCTGGACCAGCAGTGGTTCGTGGTGCTGCTGATGGTGCCGCTGCTGCTGACCTTCACCGCGTTGCGCGGGCGGGAGCTGCCGGCCGCGGTGGGCGTCGCGGTGCTGTCGCTGACGACGTTCGCGAGCCTGTTCAACATCTGGCGGGAGTCGGGCGGGATCCCGCACCTGCTGCCGATCGCGCTGCCGGTGCTGGCTCTGCTGGTGATCGTCGCGATGGCGATGCGCCGGACCGGGCGGGGCGGCGCGGGCGGTCCGGGGGCCGGCGGCGACGCCGGTCAGGAGCGCGCCGCGGCGTGACCCCGGGTCCGGGGCGGTCTCGTCGGGTCCGGTGGGGTGTGGCAGGCTGTCGATATGTCTAGACCAATTTTCGAAGTCATCGCGCTGACGCCCCAGGACGCCCAGGCCGCCGAGTCGGGCGGCGCCGACCGGCTCGAACTGGTCACCGACATGGCCGCCGACGGGCTCACCCCGGCCGTCGAGGACTTCGCCCGGATCCGGGCCGCCGTCGGCATCCCGCTGCGCGTCATGCTCCGGATCCGGGACGGCTTCGCCCCCGGAGACCTGGACGGGCTGTGCGCCCGGGCCGCCGAGCTGCGGGCCGAGGGCGCCGAGGAGTTCGTCTTCGGCTTCCTCGACGCCGACGGCGCCGTCGACCTGGCCGCCACCGCGGCCGTCGCCGAGGCGGTGGCCGGCTGCCGCTGGACCTTCCACCGGGCGATCGACCACAGCGCCGACCGGGCCGCCCTGCGGGCCGCCGTCGGCGCGCTGCCCGGGCTGGACACCTTCCTCACCTCGGGAGCCGCCGCCGGGGTGGACGCCGGGCACGGGGTGCTCTCGGCCGAGCTGGCCCGGGCGGGCGAGCCCGGCCACCGGCAGCGGATCCTGATCGGCGGCGGCCTGCGGGCCGAGCACCTCGCGGAGCTGCGGGCCGAGGGCTTCGACGCCTTCCACGTCGGCGGCGCGGTGCGGGTCGACGGCTGGCACACGCCGGTGGACGCGGCCAAGGTCGCCGAGTGGCGGGCCCGGATCGACGGCTGAGCGTGGAAGCGCCGACAGCCGGGCGGCCGGAGCCCGTCGCACGGAGAAGGGGGCCGGGCCGCTCGCGGCCCGGCCCTTCTCCGCGTCGTCAGCGGAGCCGGTCCGGCAGCGGCTCGGCGTGCAGGACCGTCAGCCCGGAGACGGCGCGGGTCAGCGCCACGTACAGCCGCCGCAGGCCGGACCGCTCGTCGGGCTCGCCGGCGATCACCGCGGCGGGCTCGTCCAGCACCACGTAGTCGTACTCCAGACCCTTGGCCAGCGAGGCCGGCACGAGGGTCAGCCGGGCCTCGGCGCTGGTCTCGGTGCCGGGGGAGAGGTGCGGCAGGCCGGCCGCGGCCAGCGCCTCGGCGAGCAGCGGGATCCTGGCGTCGGCGGCGATCAGGCCGGTCGAGCCCTCGCGCTCCAGGGCCTCCCGGCAGGCGGCGACGACCGCCTCCGGCAGCTCCCCGTCCGGGACGTGGCGGATCGCCAGCGAGCCGGGCGCCTCGCGGACCGAGGTGGCCGGGGCCAGGCCCGGGGCGATCTCCGGGAGCAGCCGGGAGGCGTACGCGATGACCTCCTCCGGCACCCGGAAGCCCTTGGTCAGCTCCTCGATGTGCGCCTCCGGCTTGCCCAGGTGGTGCAGCGCGTCCGGCCAACTCTCCGTCGCCCAGGGGGTGGTGCCCTGGGCGAGGTCGCCGAGGACGGTGGCCGAGCCGGTGGTGCAGCGGCGGCCGACCGCGCGGTACTGCATCGGGGAGAGGTCCTGCGCCTCGTCCAGCACGACGTGGCCGAGCGAGGGTGTGCGCTGCACCAGGTCGGTGGCCTCGTCCACCAGGACGGCGTCGGCCGGAGTCCAGCGGGCGGTCTTCACCGAGCGGCCGGGCTTGGGCCACAGCACCGCCTGCTGCTCCTCGGGCGTCAGCACACCCTCGGCGCACTCGGCCAGGAACGCCGGCTCGGAGAGCAGCCGCAGCACCAGCTTCGCCGGGTCGACGGCGGGCCAGCACTCCTTGACCACCGCCTTGACCGCGCCGTTGCGCGCCACCGCGTCCTGCACCCGGTCGTCCGGGGCCTCGCCGCCCTGCTCCATCTTCAGCAGCACGGCGTGCGCGATGCGCTGCGGCAGGGCGTCGCGGGCGGCGCCGTAACGCACCTCGCGGCCCTTCAACTCCTCGATGATCTCGGTGAGTTCGTACACCGGGACGCGCCAGCGGCGGGAGCCGCGGATCACCACGCAGGGCTCGGTGGGCAGCGTGATGCCGGCCCGCACCGCCCGGCGCAGCACCTCGGCCATCCGGGCGTCGCCCTTCAGCCGGGCCGCCTCCGGGGTGTCCTCGCCGCGCACCTCGACGTGTCCGACCAGCTGCTGCACGGTGGCCTGGGCGACGTCCAGCTCGCCGAGGGCCGGGAGGACCTGCTCGATGTAGGAGAGGAAGGCGTTGTTCGGCCCGATCACCAGGGTGCCGGTCCGGGCCAGGCGCTCGCGGTGCGCGTACAGCAGGTAGGCGACGCGGTGCAGGCCGACGGCGGTCTTCCCGGTGCCCGGCGCTCCCTGGACGCAGATGGTGCCCGTGACGTCGGAGCGGACGATCTCGTCCTGCTCGGGCTGGATGGTGGCGACGATGTCGCGCATCGGGCCGACGCGGGGCTTCTCGATCTCGGCGGCGAGCAGGGCGGAGGAGGTCTCCTCCTCGGCCGGGTCGGTGAGGTGCTCGTCCTCGTAGGCGGTGAGCTCGCCGCCGGTGTAGCCGAAGCGGCGGCGGCGCTCGACGTCCATCGGATCGGTGCGGGTGGCCCGGTAGAACGGCTGGGAGACCGGCGCGCGCCAGTCGATCACCATCGGGTCGCCGTCGGCGTCGTGGACGTGGCGGCGGCCGATGTAGAAGTTCTCTCCGCCGCCGCCCTCGCTCAGCTCCTCGCTGATCGCGTGCAGGTAGTCGAGGCGGCCGAAGAACAGCGGGGTGTGGGAGAGGTCGGCCAGGGCGGCGATCCTGGCCTCGATCTGGTTCTGCAGGACGACGGCGGACACCCAGGTGCCGGTCACGTCGCGCAGGTCCAGGGACTCGACGTCCTCGCGCATCGCTCGCAGCGCTGCGCGGGACGACGCCAGGTGGTCGCGTTCGCGCTGGAGGGGGTCGGTGGTGGGGGTGGCGGGCACAGCGAACCTTCCCGGCTGCCCCGGTGGCGGGCGCAGCGGATCGATGGAGCTCACGGTGGGGTACAGCCGACCGGTTGCCGAACGGTCGACGCCTCCCCCGGCTGCCTGCGGGACTTCAGCAGGTACCACGGTTCGGGAGGGGGCAGACGGACGATCCTAGACCCGTCCGGTCCGGGGTTCCAGCCGGGCAGGTCTCGGGGTTGTCCCTACCCCGGCCCCGGGGTCGCCCGTACACCCGGAGGACGACCTCCGTCCCGGCGGGTACGGCCTTTGGAGTGATGCCCTCGGCCGGTCGGGTGCCTACCGTTGAAGACATGAGCACCCAGAACCGCACCTCCCGTTCGGGCCCGGCCGGCGCGACCGCCGTCCAGGGCCGCCACCGCAATCCGCTGAGCACCGCCGTCCGCAACGTCGGCATCGCCCTGGACACCGCCGCGCGCGTGATCTTCCTCGGGCGCGACGGTGTCCGCTACTGAGTCGTCCGCAGCCGGGCCGTCCGCTGGTGGGCCGTCCGCAGCCGGGCCGTCCGGCTACAGCACGTCGTCCGCGTCGATGATCCGGTACGCGTAGCCCTGCTCGGCCAGGAAGCGCTGCCGGTGGGCGGCGAAGTCCTGGTCCACGGTGTCCCGGGCGACCACCGAGTAGAAGTGGGCCGCGTGGCCGTCCGCCTTGGGGCGCAGCACGCGGCCGAGCCGCTGGGCCTCCTCCTGGCGGGAGCCGAAGGTCCCGGAGACCTGGATGGCCACCGTGGCCTCGGGCAGGTCGATCGAGAAGTTCGCGACCTTGGAGACCACCAGGACGCCGATCTCCTTGTTCCGGAAGGCGTCGAAGAGCTTCTCGCGCTGGGCGTTGCTGGTCTCGCCCTTGATCACCGGGGCGTCCAGGGCCTCGCCGAGCTCGTCCAGCTGGTCGATGTACTGGCCGATGATCAGCGTCTGGTCCTTCTCGTGCTTCCTGACCAGCGCCTCCACCACCCGCCGCTTGGTCGCCGTGGTGGCGCAGAAGCGGTAGCGCTCCTCCGGCTCGGCGGTCGCGTAGGCGAGCCGCTCGGAGTCGGTCAGGGTGACGCGGACCTCGCAGCAGTCGGCGGGCGCGATGTAGCCCTGCGCCTCGATCTCCTTCCACGGCGCGTCGAAGCGCTTGGGGCCGATCAGGCTGAACACGTCGCCCTCGCGGCCGTCCTCGCGCACCAGCGTGGCGGTCAGGCCGAGCCGGCGGCGGGCCTGCAGGTCGGCGGTGAACTTGAACACCGGGGCGGGCAGCAGGTGCACCTCGTCGTAGACCACCAGGCCCCAGTTGCGGGCGTCGAAGAGCTCCAGGTGCGCGTAGACGCCCTTCTTCTTGGTGGTCATCACCTGGTAGGTGGCGATGGTGACCGGGCGGATCTCCTTCCTGGTGCCGCTGTACTCGCCGATCTCGTCCTCGGTGAGCGAGGTGCGCTTGACCAGCTCGTGCTTCCACTGGCGGGCCGAGACGGTGTTGGTGACCAGGATCAGCGTGGTCGACTTGGCCTCGGCCATCGCGGCCGCGCCGACCAGCGTCTTGCCGGCGCCGCAGGGCAGCACGACGACGCCGGAGCCGCCGTGCCAGAAGCCCTCGACGGCCTGCGCCTGGTAGGGGCGCAGCTGCCAGCCGTCCTCCTCCAGGTCGATCGGGTGCGCCTCGCCGTCCACGTACCCGGCGAAGTCCTCGGCGGGCCAGCCGAGCTTGAGCAGCACCTGCTTGATCTGCCCGCGCTCGGAGGGGTGCACCACTACGGTGTCCGGGTCGACCCGGGCGCCGACCAGCGGGGCGATCTTCTTGGAGCGCAGCACCTCCTCCAGCACCGGCCGGTCGGTGGTGGCGAGGACCAGTCCGTGCGTCGGGTGCTTGAGCAGCTGGAGCCGGCCGTAGCGGCCCATGGTGTCGGCCACGTCCACCAGCAGCGCGTGCGGCACCGGGTAGCGCGAGTACGTCACCAGGGCGTCCACCACCTGCTCGGCGTCGTGGCCGGCCGCGCGCGCGTTCCACAGCCCGAGCGGGGTCACCCGGTACGTGTGCACGTGCTCGGGCGCCCGCTCCAGCTCGGCGAACGGTGCGATGGCGCGGCGGCAGTCGGCGGCCTTGGGGTGGTCGATCTCCAGGAGAAGAGTTTTGTCGCTCTGGACGATGAGCGGTCCGTCGTTCACGCGGGGGAGCCCTCCACTGGCTGACAGGGTGGATTGACGCAGACCCTCCAGTGTCGCGCATTCCGCCGGGAACGTGGACGGGCTACTTCCATTCGAACAGGACGGACTTGCCGTTGCCCTGGGGATCGTTGTCGAACTCGAACAGGCCGACCAGGTCGTTGAGGCGCAGGAACGCGTCGGCGGTGCTCTCGAAGAAGATGCTGCCGCGCCAGCTGACCGCGCCGCCCTCGGTGAAGTGCCCGATGCCGCTGCCGTGCCAGCTGTACGTCTCGCCCTTGTCCGTCATGCCGACACCCTGGCCCTCGCCGAACAGCGAGCCGTCGGGCCGCAGCTCGGACTCGTAGCTGACGAACTCCCGGACCTGGTGGCCGAGCAGCTGCCCGGTGCCGGTCATCGAGACCTCCAGCGCGGGACCGCCGACCGTGGCGAGGACCCGTCGGCCGGTTTCCGTGGTGGTGAGCTCCGCTATCCGATCGCCGAGCATGATGCCTCCTTCCGGAATCCCCCACTCCAGACTGCGCCCGCACCGGGGGCCCGGCAACGCTACGAGTGACCACCGTGCGTACTCGCTCGTTGAGCTGGTCATGAAGAAGTCGAAGCGCGTTCTCACCGCCCTCGCCCTGATGGGCACAGCCTTCGCCGCCACCGCCTCCTCGGCCGGTTCCGCCCACGCCCTCGCGGGCATCGGCGAGGGGCCCGGCGGCCTGCTCGCGGCGCCGGGCTTCCTGCTCGCCGACACCGTCACCGGGGGTGAACTGCCGGTCGGGCAGGGGCAGATCGGCAGCCTGGCAGACCAGGCCGTCAAGGAGAAGATGAAGGAGTCGCAGGGGCACTGACGCGCCGTCGCCCCCGTCCCCGCACGGCGGTCCGCAGACGGCCGGCGGCTACTCCTGGAGCTCGGCGACGCCGGTGATGCGGTGCAGGGCGAAGGTGCGCAGTTCGTCGGCGTGGTGGTCGAAGGCGGTGACGAAGCCGCCTTCGACCTTGACCGGGTCGATGATGCGCTGGCTGGCGATGCCCTCGGCGTTGAGGTAGCCGATCCACATCCGCTCGCCGAGGAGGACGGCCGTCTGGAGGGCGGCCAGGGTCTCGGCGGCGGCCGTGCGGGGGAGCCGGAGCGGGTCGGGCGTGGGCTCGCGGCGGGCGGCGGTGGCGGCGCGGTCACCGGCCCGGATGGCCTTGATGGCGGCGGCGAGCAGGGTGTCGTCGGGGGTGGGCGGGCCGTCGGGGACGGGTGCGGGCGCCGTCCGGGGCGGGGTGCGGTGGCTGTCCGGGCGGGTGATCAGCACGTCGCCCTCGGCGGATTCGGCGGCCGGCGCGTAGCCCATGGTGCGCAGCGCGGCGAGCAGGACGTCCGGGGCGGCCTGGGAGGCGAGGACGGTGGGGGCGAGCAGCCGCAGCCGCAGGTCGGCGGAGCGGCGGTCGGCGAGCACCTCGTTCAGCAGGGACGGGTCGTCGCAGCGCAGGTAGGAGGAGGCGGCGCCGACCCGCAGGATGCCGTGCCGGCGGGCGACGTCGTCGATCAGGTACGCGAGCGGCTGCGGGACGGGTGTCCGGCTGTGCTGCTCCAGGAAGGCGCGCAGGTCGGCGGCGGTGCGTCCGGCGTCCAGGGCGCGGCGGACGGACGCCGGGGTGAAGCGGTAGACGGTGGCGCCGCCCTTGGACTCGATGTCGGCGCAGAGGGCGAGAGCGTGGGCGAGCGGGGTGAGCAGCGGGCCGGGGGCGATCGCGGTGAGGTCCGGCTGGAGGATCACGTGGTCCAGCGGCTGCGGGAGCAGCGGGGCGAGCACCTCGGCCGGGTCGGCCTCGGCGGTGAGCAGGGCGCGGGCGGGGGCGGCGAGGGCGCCGCGGCCGGTGACGCCGAGCAGTTCGGCCTCGTCGAGGGTCCAGGCGGTGAGGTCGTCGCGCAGCTCGCGGCCGTCCTGGCCGGTCGGGCCCCCGCGCAGCGGGCGCTGCCAGCGCAGGGTGGGCAGCAGGTCCTCGGCGGTGGCCGGGGTGCCGGGCGGGAGTTCGGCGAGCAGCGCGAGGGCGGCGCGGCGGACGGCCGGGGCGAGGGTGCGGTCGAGTTCGGGGCCGAGGGCGGCGCGCGCCTTGCCCTTGCCGTCCGGGCTGCCGGCGAGGGCGGGGACGCGGGTGGCGGCGAGCCAGGCGGTGGCGAGGACGGACCAGCGTTCGGCGGTGTCGAGCTGCAGCCAGGTGTCGTAGCCGGGGGTCGGGGCCCAGCGTTCGTCCACCTCGCCGTCGGGTGCCAGCAGGCCCGCGGTGTAGGCGAGTTCGAGCCAGAAGGCGGCCTGCTGCTCGGTGGTCTCCAGGGCCTGGGCGGCGCGTTTGAGGTCGCGCACGCCGAGGCCGCCGGCCCGCAGGGTGAGCGGCGGGGTGAGGCCCCAGCCGTCCAGCAGCTCCTCGACGGTCTTGACGGCGGTGTGGGCCTGGCCGGCCGCGGCGCCGTCCACAGCCTGTGGATCGCGCGGGGCGGCGGCGGGCGCGGGCTCCGGCTGGACCGGTTCGACGGTGCGGTGGGTGCGGCCGCCGCGCAGGTGCAGGGCGAGTTCGCGGGGCAGCACGACGCTGCCGGGGCTGGTGGGCAGCAGCAGGCCGCGGGCGAGCAGCCACTCGACGGGGCTCTGCGCGTCCTCGGCGGTGACCGGGCGCGCGGCGTCCGGGACGGTGCCGGTGGGCGGGCCCCAGACCAGCCGGTCGAGCAGCCGCAGCGCGGGCTCGGGGGCGGTGTCCAGCAGCGCGGCGCAGCGGGTGCGGTCGGTGAGCAGCTCGGTGAGCGCGGCGACGGCGGTGACCGGGTCCGCGGTGGCGGGCCGGCCGGCCGAGGCGAGCAGCTGCTGCAGCCTGGCCGGGGAGGTGCCGGCGGTGGCGTCGGCGAGGGTCGGGCCGAGCCCGGTGCGGCCGGGGTTGGCGGCGGTCGGCGCGAGCGCCTCGCGGACGGCGAGGACCAGTCGCAGGCCGTTGTCCGGGCCCCAGAGCAGTGCCCGGTCGCGCAGGGTGGCGATCGCGCGGGGCAGGGCGGCGGCGACGGCGGACCGGTCGGCCGGGGTGAGCGGGGTCGCGCCGGGGTGCGGCTTGACCTTGGCCGGGCCGGTCAGCAGGAAGCGGACGGTGGTCACGGAGGTGCCGTCGGGGGTGGTGGCCAGTGCCTCGGCGACCTGCAGGGTGAAGCGGTCCAGTCGCTCCAGGGCGCGCAGTGCGGAGGCGCGCGAGGAGAGCCGGGCGGACAGCTGGGTGAGGTCGCCGGGGACGGGGTTCAGCAGGTCGGGGCGGGAGCGGAGCAGGGCGGCGAGCGCGTCGTCGGGACGGGCGCGCAGCTCCTCGGCGAGGGTGCGCGGGCCGGTGGTGGACCTGCCCCGGCGTTGGGGGCCCTGCTGTGTGGTCATTCGACCTAGGTTAGTCGGGCGGGCCGACGGCGTGGTGTCCCGCGCACCGCCGGACCGGCGGCCGCTCCGCCCCGGCGGCCGGACTCGCGTGGGCGGGGGCGGGGTGGGTAGCGTCACGCCGAGGGCGGTTCGGTGGGCGGCCGCGCTCTCCAAGGGCGGGCCGGGCGAGGCGGGGTGTCGGAGATGACGGACGGCGAGTGGTGGCGCAAGAGCGGGCCGTGGAGCGAGCGCCCGGCCGGGGGCGCGGAGGACCGGACCGCACCGGGCGGTGCCGTTCCGGGCGCCGGGGCGGGCGTACCGGCCGCCGCGGGCGCCCCGTCCGTGCCGCCTGCGCCGTCGGTGCCGCCCGTGCCCGCGTCGGATCCTGACAGCGTGTACGACCCCCCGGCGCCGAGTGCGGCCGGGATCCCGTCCGTCCCGCTGAACCCGCCGGACGCGGTCGAGGCCGAGCGGCGGGCGTCCGCGATCCCGCCGCCGACGGTGAGCAGCACCGGCCCGTGGACCATGACGGTGTTCGACTTCTCGGACGGGCCGGAGCCCGCGCCGGGGCCGCTCCCCGGGCAGCGTGCGCCGGAACCGGCCGACGGGTCTGCCGAGGCCGGGGCCGCGGCGCAGCCGGCGGGGCCCGGGGCGGACCCGAAGGCGGCGCGGCGGGCGGGGAAGCTGCGCCTGACCAAGGGCAAGGCGGCTCCGCAGGCCGCCGTCGGCGCGCCCGGGGCTCCCGCGGGCGGGAAGGGCGCGGGGAAGGCGGCCGGGAAGGGCGCGGGGAAGGGTGCCGGAAAGGGGGCGGCGGGCAAGGACGCGGGTGCCCGCAAGGCGTCCCCGCTGATCCTGCTCTCCAGTGCCCTGCTGGTCGGCGGCGCCGTCACCGGCTTCTTCCCGGTCATGCTGGCCGGCTGGGGCCTGGGCTACCTGTCCCGCCAACTCTCGGACCTGATGCGCAAGTTCGTGATCCTCGGCATTCCGCTGATCACGATGAGCGCGACCACCCTGTACAGCATGCAGCACGCCAAGCAGGGCGGTGCCCAGGGCGGCGGCGGTCTGCAGTCGGGCTCCCCGCTGGGCCAGATCAGCTGGTCGTCGGCCCCGAACGTGCTGCGGCTGTCGGCCGTGATCTCCGCGGTGGTCCTGCTGCTGGTCGGCATGCGCCGCCGGCCGCCGCAGCAGCAGGGCTGAGGCGCCGGCGGTCACCGGGGCCGTCGGCCGGCGGCGGGGCGCGGTCGGCGGGGCGCGGTCGGCGGGGTCGGTGCGCAGCCGTGGGCGGTCAGCCGTCGGCGAGGTGGACGAGGCGGCGGAAGGTGTCCGGGTCGCCGAGGTGGTCGGTGATCCAGCGGGCGACGGTGGCGCGGGCGGCGGTGCCGGCGCGGGGGAGCGGCCGGTCGTAGGAGACCAGGGGGCGGGCGGACGGCGGCCCGTCCTTGAGCATCGGCACGCGGACGACCGTCCAGTCGACGTCCGACTCGGCGAGCACCTCCTCCATCCGGGCCAGGTCGTGGTGGATCTCCCGGTACAAGCGGTCGACCACGAGCCTGGTCACCACCCGTTGGGCGAGCGGGAGCCGGCTGGGGTCCAGGCCCGCCGAGCCCATGGTCACCAGGTGCGCGGCGCCGCCGGCCCGGACGGCGGCGGTCAGGGCCCGGGCGCCGTCGGAGAAGACGGTGGTGGCCCGGCGGCCGGTGGTGCCGAGGGCGGCGACGACGACGTCCTGGCCGTCCAGCGGTGCCAGCAGCGACGCGGGTTCGTGGACGTCGGCGGCCGCGGTGCGCGGGGTGCCGTGCGCGAACTCCGGTAGCCGGGCGGGGGTGCGCGCGACGGCGGTGACGGTGTGTCCGGCCGCCAGGGCGAGGTCGACCACCAGGCGGCCGGTACGGCCGGTGGCGCCCACGACTGCGATCCTCATCGGTTCCTCCTTGTGATCGCGGGGCTCCCCGCGAGCCCGTGCGGCCCCGGCGGTTCGCCCTTGCGATTCATTCAGACGGACTGTATGAATGAATCAAGTGAACCACAGCACACCGTGAGAGCAAGCCCCGAGTGCAAGCCCGAAGGAGCGATGGGACATGGGAGTTCGACAGGCGCGGTACCCCGACCTGGACGGCCGGGTCGTCGTGATCACCGGCGGCAGCCGCGGCATCGGCGCGGAGACCGCCCGGGCCTTCGCCCGTCAGGGCTCGGCCGTGGCCGTCCTCGGCCGGGACGAGGCGGCGCTGGCGGAAGTGGCCGCGGAACTGCGGGCGGAGGGCGCCAGGGCGCTCGGACTGGTCGCCGACTGCACCGACCCGGCGGCGCTCGACGCCGCCGCGGCCCGGATCGAGCGGGAGCTCGGCCCGGTCGACGTTCTGGCCGCGTTCGCCGGCGGCGACGGCTACCCCGTACCGACCGTCCGCGAGACCGAGGAGCACTGGCGGGCCGTCGTGGACGGCAACCTCACCGCCACCTTCCTCACCGTCCGGGCCTTCCTGCCCGGCTTCTCGGCCCGGCGCAGCGGTTCGATCGTCACCATGGCCTCGACGGCGGGCCGACTGCCCAGCGGGGCGTCCGCCGCGTACGCCGCGGCCAAGGCGGGGGTGCTGATGTTCACCCGCCACCTGGCGCTGGAGGTCGCCGGCGAGGGCGTACGGGTCAACGCGGTCGCGCCCGGGGCCGTCCGCACCGAGCGGACCGCGGCCCGGATGCCGCTGGAGGTCCAGGCCACGGTCGCCGCCGCGCACCCGCTGGGCCGCCTCGGCGAGCCGGAGGACCTGGCCGCCGCCACGCTGTTCCTGGCCTCCGACGCCTCGTCCTGGATCACCGGGCAGACCCTGGACGTCAGCGGCGGCCGGGTCATCGTGTGAGTGCCGGGGCGTCCCGGCGCGGGTGAACCGGCCGGCGACCCCGCCGGTTCGCGCGATACTGCCAGTTCACGCGGAACCTCCGGTTCACGCGGACGGCACACGCGGAACGAGTGGAGGCGAGCGGGATGAGCCCCCGGTCCTACCGGATGGGACAGCGGCAGGCGGAGGTCGACGAGACCCGGGCCCGGATCGTCGCGGCCGCCCGGGTGCACCTGGCGGAGACCGGCGGGCTCTCGCTGGACGCGGTCGCCCGCCGCGCGGACGTCGCCCGGGCCACCGTGTACTACCAGTTCGGCTCCAAGACGGGCCTGCTGGAGGCGGTCTGCGACGCCCTCGCCGAGCAGGGCGGCATGGCCCGGCTGGCCGAGGCGTTCACCCTGGCCGACCCGTGGGTGGCGGTGGACCGCTTCGTCGAGGTGATGGGCGGCTTCTGGGCGTTCGACCGGGTCTGCACCCGCCGGCTGCGCGCCCTCGCCGCCCTCGACGACGAGGTCGGCCGGGTCATCGCCGACCGCGACGCCCGGCGCCGGGAGGGCGCCGCGGTCCTGACCGGCCGCCTTCCCGCCGCCCCGCCGGACGCGGCCGGCCTGCTGTTCGTCCTGACCGCCTTCGAGACCTACGACGCCCTGGCGGCGGAGGTGGAGCCGACCGCGGGGGACGGGCCGGCCGCGGCCGTTCCCGCCGTCACCCGCCTGGTCCGCGCCGCCCTCGGCGGGCCGGGGGCGGTGGCGGGGTAGGGGGACGCCGGGTTAGGGGGGGCGGCGGGGCATGGCGCGGCGCGGCATGGCGCCGGGCCTCAGCGCAGCGGGAGCGCCTTGACGCCGGAGAGCACCGGGACGAGCTGGTACCGACCGTCCCCGGCACCGCAGGCGGGCTTGGTGTCGGGGGTGTCGGAGATGTTCGTCCCGGCCTTGAACCGGCCGTCCCCGCTCGGGGCGAAGGTCGTGAAGTGGTCGTGGTAGTCGGCGTAGTAGTACATGCACTGGTGCAGGTTCAGGTACCGCCCGGCGGTCAGGTCCAGGGGCGTGGCGCTCGACAGCAGGGGGATGGGCAGGTCGGTGCCTCCTCCGCCGCAATTCGGTGCGGTGTCACGGGTGTTGGAGACATTGGTGCCGGCGACGAACTTGACGTCGGTGGTCCCGACCGTCGTGGTGAGGTGGTCCTTGTCGTAGTCGCTCCAGAAGACGCACTGGTGCAGGTTGAGGTAGCGGCCGGCCGTCAGGTCGTAGCCCTCGGCGGCCGTGTAGACGTCGGGCGTGTAGTTGCCGTCCCCCGGGCCGCACACGGCGGCGGAGACCGGGGTGTCGGAGACGTCCGTTCCGGCCTTGAAGCGCCCGTCCAGGCTCGGGACGAGGGTGGTGATGAGATCGAAGCTGTCCGGCAGGAACGGGCCGGCGTAGACGCACTGGTGCAGGTTCAGGTACCGGCCCGCCGGGGGCGGCGGTGCGGTGCCGGCGGTGGCGGCCGGAACCGGGCCGACCAGGGCGGCGACGGTCAGGACGGCGGCGGCGAGCGCGGCGGGGGAGCGTGGGGACAGGCGCATTGGGGGACTCTCCGTGGTGCGGTGCGGCCGCCCGGGACGAGCGGCCGTCACGCACGAGGCTTCCCGCCCGCCCGGTGCTCCCGGCCGGAGCGCGGCAGATTCACCTGAACGACCGTCCGCTCCCCCTCCCCGTGTTGACGCGGAGGGTCAACTGGCCTGCCCGGCAGCCGTGCTGAGGATTACGGCGAGGACGGCGGCGGGGTCGTCGGTCGGCAGGGCGTGGCCCGCACCCGGAACCAGGGTGACCCGGGCGTCCGGGACGAGGTGGTGCAGCCGGGCGGCGGCCTCCCGGGCGTCGTGCAGGGCGCTGCGCTCGCCGAGCAGGAAGTGCGCGGGGCCGTGGAGGCGGCCGAGTTCCTCGTCGGTGAGGGTGGTGGCCGGCGGCAGCCGGCGGCGGAAGCCCAGGGAGGCGCGCATCAGGGCCATCAGCTCGGTCTCCAGGATCGCACTGTTGCCGACCAGTGCCGCCAGTCGGGGCCGGAGCGGGCGCGGGGCCAACGCGGCGAGGCCGCCGGCGATGAGCCAGGCGTAGAAGCGGCGGCCGGGGTCGGCCAGGCCCGCCGGGTCGACCAGGGTGAGGGTGGCGGTCCGCCCGGGGTGGTGGATCCGGTGGTTGAGGGCGATCCAGCCGCCGTAGGAACAGCCGACCAGGTGGACGGCCGGCAGGTCGAGCCCGGCGAGGAGGTCCTCCAACCAGGCGGCGGCGTCGCGCCCGTCCCGGACGGGGGCGCTCTGCACGCTGGCGCCGGGTTCGCCGACGGTGTCCACGGCGATGACGGGGTGCCGGCGGGCGAGGTCGTCGAGGTGGCCGTGCCACATCAGCGCGTTGCCGCCCGAGCCGGGCAGCAGGACGATCGGCTGCCCCTCGGCGGGGCCGGTGCGGTGCACCCGGGTGGTGCCGAAGCCGGTGGGGACGTCGAGCGACGTCCGGGGGCCCGGCCACAGTCGGGTCAGCGCGCGCTCGTAGGCGGTGCGGAAGCGGGCTTCGGCCTTGCCGTTGCTGAACTCGCTGATTCGCATGATACATGTGTATCACATGCATGATACGGGTGTACCAGAAGAAGGGCCCCGACCGTCGGGCCCCGCCACGGAGGTCGGAGCATGACCGCGAAGGTCGACCACGAAGAGCGTCGGCGGCAGATCGCCGAGGCCCTGCTGCGCATCGCCGACACCGAGGGCCTGCAGTCGGCCAGCATGCGGGCGGTCGCGGCGGAGGCCGGCGTCTCGCTGCGGCTCGTGCAGTACTACTTCACGACCAAGGAGGGCCTGCTGCTCGACGCCCTGACCAGGCTCGGCGCCCAGCTCCAGGCCCGGATGGAGCGGTGGATCGGCGAGGCGCGCGCACCGCGCGAGGTCGTCACCGCGATCCTGTCCTGCATCCTGCCGACGGACGCCGAGAGCCGCCGGATCACCAGGACGTACGCCGCGTACTACACGCTGGTGCTCAACGACCCCGCGGTGCTGGAGAAGCAGGCCGCGCAGCCGCCGGCCCTGCTGGAGGGATTCCTCGCCAAGCAGCTCCGCGCGGCGCAGGAGGCCGGGCAGATCGACGCCCGCCGGGACACCGCGGTGTCCGCGGCCGGACTGCTGGCCATGGTCAACGGCCTCGGATCCAGCGTCCTGGGCGGGCAGCGCGGCGGCGAGGAGGCGCTGGCGGTCCTGAGGTACCACCTGGACGAGCTGTTCCGGACGCCGTGAGACACGATCGGGTCGGCCACGGCGGACGGACTGCCGGGCCGTCAGCGGACCTCTATACACTCGCGTACGACCGTGGGATGGGAGTCGTGAATGTATGTAAATAAGCTGGCCATGAGCGGCATCCGAGGGTTCGACGGTCGACGGAAATTCGAACTCGACTTCTCTCGGCCGGACGGGAGCCACGCGGGCTGGACAGTCCTGGCCGGGCGCAACGGATCAGGCAAGACGACGATTCTTCGGGCGATCGCGATCGGCCTCATCGGACAGCGGTTGGCGTCGCAGGTGGAGGACTCGCTGGAAGGATGGCTCTCCGAGAACCGGAAGCAGGGAAGCATCCGGCTCGAAGTGTCGAACGACTCGCTGTGGGACGCCGGATATCCGGACGACACGGTCGATGCGATCGAGATGGCCTGGAGGACCGGGCCCGTGAAGCGCAAGGGCGGTGAGCGCATCCTTCCCCGTGGGATCAGGGATCGGCTCCCGATCGAGATCAGTGAGCGCTTCGAGTCCGAATTCGAGGAGCGCCGGTCGTTCGCGCGCGTTTCCTTCAAGGCGTCCGCCGCACTGGAAGAGGTCCTCTGGTCCGGTGCGGGGTATCCAGGATGGTTCCTTGCCGGATACGGCCCATTTCGCCGTTTGACCGGGGGAAACGAGGAGGACGACCGGGCCTCCCGGCATGCCGAGGAGGTCGGTTTCCGCAGAATCCCCGACTACGCGAACAAGCTGTTCGCCGTCCGAACCCTGTTCAACGAGCGTGACTCGCTTTCCGAAGCGGTCAGCTGGCTCATCCGCCTCCACATGCAACGACTTGAGGACCTGCAGCGCGGCGAGAAGAAGAGCGGATCGACGGACCTCCTGGAGTCGATCTTCGCGCTGCTCCAGGACGGGCTCCTGCCGGACCACTACAAGGTCTCCCGGGTCGACCTCCAGGGGCTCTGGATCACCAACGAGGAGACCGGCAGGTCCACCCCGCTCCGGCAGATGAGCGACGGATACCGGACGGTCGTCGCGCTGGTGCTCGACATCATCCGGCGCATGTTCGCCGCGTACCCCTATCCGGACCTTCACCGGGTCGTGTACGAGAACGACACCCCCACCCTCCGCCACCCCGGGGTGGTGCTGATCGACGAGGTGGACGCGCACCTGCACGTGTCGTGGCAGCAGCGCATCGGCGCATGGCTGAAGGCGCACTTCCCCCAGGTGCAGTTCATCGTCACGACCCACAGCCCCTACATCTGCCAGGCCGCCG
Organism: Kitasatospora sp. NPDC101447; assembly: GCF_044767225.1. Lineage (NCBI taxonomy): Bacteria > Bacillati > Actinomycetota > Actinomycetes > Kitasatosporales > Streptomycetaceae > Kitasatospora > Kitasatospora sp. NPDC101447. Next base: position 53,442 of record NZ_JBIWNL010000037.1, on the reverse strand, counting down.
ACGAGAACGGACTCATCAGACTGCCCGGCCCCGGCGAGACGAGTCCACCGAGCATCGTCGAACCCGGCCTGTACCGAAGGGTGGTGTACGGCACCGGCGACGATGCGGTCATCTCGGACCTCTTCGGACTGGACACCCCGTACTCCGCCAAGGCCCGTGACATCCGGAGGAGCCTGGTGGAGCTGGAGACGAAGCTCGTCACCGGCCGGGCGACGGAGGAGGAACTGGTCCTTCTCCGGGAGCTCAAAACGCGTCTCGCGAGCTCTCCGGTGACGCGCGTCGACGAGATCTCGGCGAGGCTGCTCGGAGAGTCCGGCGGCGGTGACCGGTGATTCCGGTGCGTCGGTTAGAGCTGCCCGGTGCGGTGGAGCTGAGGCTCGGCGTGCTGACCAGGGAGGTCACGGCGACCACCGGTTCCGTCGAGCAGGTCAGGACCGCCAACCTGGCATGGAAGCGGAAGACCTTCAGAAGGGACGCGTACGCGCCCGCACTCGGCAGGCTCAAGGAGATGGCGCCGGGGCATGACTGCTGCATGTACTGCGGCCAGAACCTGGCGGATCACATAGACCACTACGTGCCGATCAATGTCGATCCGCTGCAGGCCTTCTCGTGGTTGAACTACCTCCTGGCCTGCAGTACGTGCAACAGCAGGTTCAAGAAGGGGGCGCACGCGGTCGACGACACGGGGATCCCCATGCTCGTCAACCCGACGGTCGAGGACCCGTTCGTCCACCTCCACCTGGTCCTGGACACGGGCGAGTACTGCGGTCTGAGCCCCCGAGGCGAGTACACCGTCAGCACGTGCGGACTCAACGCCGACAAACGCCCCGAGGCCCGCCGCCACGCACGGAACGTGATGTCCCTCGCCCTTGAGCGGTGGTGGACCGCCCGGGACCGCGGGCTCCCCGACGAGATGTCCCACGCACTGAGCGTGATCCGTGACCAGCCCTTCGCCGGAGTGTTCCAGGCGATGCTGAGGCAAGCCGTGAGAAGCGAAGCCGACCTGCTCTTCGCCGGGATCCGCGACAACGCCCGGTTGCTGGACATCCTGCGCTCGCCCGGTGTGCAGAACGAACTGCGGATGTCCGTCTAGGACACCCGCCGGCCCCGCGCGCCGACGAGCGCGAGGGGCCGGCGGGGGCGCGGCCGGTGCGGGCCGGTGCGGGCCGGTGCGTGGCGCCTACAGGTGCTTGGCCAGCGCCCGGTGGATGCGCTGCCAGGCGTCCTCGGTGGCCGCGGCGTCGTGCCCGTCGGCGCGGTCGGCCGCGAAGCCGTGCCCGGCGCCCGGGTAGGTGACCAGCTCGTGGACGACCCCGGCCTCGGTGAGCTTCTCCTCGACCGCCTGCCACTCGGCGAGCGGCAGGATGTGGTCCTGGTCGCCGTTGAAGCCCAGCAGGAACACGCCGTTGGCGGCGATGCGGTCGGCGGTCTCCAGCGGCGGGACCGGGCCGACCAGCGGGAAACCGGAGTTGAGCATCCAGCCCGGGTAGAACACGGCGGCCAGCTCGAAGCGCAGCTCGGTGGCCGCGCGGACGGCGATGTGGCCGCCCATGCTCGTGCCGAGGAAGGCCACCCCGTGGCCGTCCGCCGCCCCGCGCGCCGCGGCCAGCGCGTCGGCGGCGTCGGCCACCAGCTGGTCGCGGTCCAGGGCGCGCATCAGGACGAGACCGGCCTCGCGCTCCTCGGCGCTGTAGCCGAGTTCGGTGCGGCGGGCGCTGCGCCAGTAGAAGTCCGGTGCCAGCGCGACGTACCCGAGGGCGGCCAGCTCGGCGCAGATCCCGCGGACGTAGGCGTTGACCCCGTACAGCTCGGAGCAGACCACGACCGCGCCGCGGACCTGGCCCTCCGGGTGGTGGACGTAGGCCTCGATGCCGCCCGGCGTCCCGATCTCCTGCCAGTGACCCGTCATCAGTTCCCCCGTGGTGCAGGTCGGATGGTTTCGGCGGACATCGTAGACGGTCGCCGCGGCGGGGGCCGCCCCCCTCGCCGGGCGGGGGTTAACACCCGTACGGGACGGGTGCTTTCCCCGTTCTCCGGGCCACCCCGCCGAACCAGACTCGGGGCCATGCCCACACAGCCCGTGACGATGACCGTCGCCCCCGCCCCGCAGGCCGAGAGCGCCGGCAGCGACTTCGCCCGACTGAGCCGCCGGATGGCCGCCGAGGGCCTGCTCGACCGGCGCCCCGGCTACTACGCCGTGCGCTCGGCCCTGGTGCTCGCCGCGTTCCTCGGCGGCTGGTGTGCCCTGTTCGCGCTGGGCGACACCTGGTGGCAGCTCGGCCTGGCGGCGGCGATGTCCGTCGTGTTCGCCCAGGTCGCCCTGATGTCGCACGATCTGGCGCACCGTCAGGTGTTCAGTCGCCGGTTGCCGAGCGAGATCGGCGGCCGGATCGCCGCCAACCTGCTGATGGGCATGAGCTACGGCTGGTGGATGAACAAGCACACCCGCCACCACGCCAACCCGAACCACGAGGAGCGGGACCCGGACGTCTCTCCCGACCTCCTGGTGTGGTCCCAGCAGCAGGCCCGGCAGGCGAGCGGGATCGCCCGGTTCATCGGGCGCCGACAGGCGTTCCTGTTCGTCCCGCTGCTCCTGCTGGAGGGCCTCAACCTCAGCTTCAACAGCTTCCGCGCGCTGCGCAGCCCGACGATGAAGCGGCCGGTGCTGGAGGGTGTGCTGCTGGTCGTGCACTTCGCGGCGTACTTCGGGCTGGTGTTCGCGGCGCTGCCGGCGGGCAAGGCGATCGCGTTCCTCGCCGTGCACCAGGCGCTGCTCGGGGTGTACCTGGGCGCGGTCTTCGCCCCGAACCACAAGGGCATGCTGATGGTGACGCCGGAGATGAAGCTGGACTTCCTGCGCCGCCAGGTGCTCACCTCGCGCAACGTGCGCGGTGGCGTGGTCATCGACGCGGTGATGGGCGGCCTGAACTACCAGGTGGAGCACCACCTGTTCCCCAGCATGCCGACCCCCGCGCTCGGGCGGGCCGCCCGGATCACCCGGGAGTTCTGCGCGGAGGAGGGGATCCCGTACTACGAGACGGGCCTGCTGCGGTCGTACCGCGAGATCTTCGCGCACCTGCACCGGACGGGGGAGCCGATCCGCTTCGGCGAGTGAGTGCTCAGGGTCGAGGGACGGGAGTGGGGGGGGGGGGGGGGGGGGGGGGCACCCCCCCCCCCCCCCCCCGCCGCCGCCCCCGCCCCGGGGGGGGGGGGCACAAAAAAAAGCCCGAGGGGGCGGCGGGGTGGGGGCAG